>DATBJG010000411.1:0-5306 GCA_036556585.1 Vicinamibacterales bacterium | reverse complement strand
CCAATCAACATCCCGGTTGTGTACATCACGACAAATCCAGCCAGCAGGCCCGCGAGCACGGGACGGCTTGCCAGGTATTGAGGAAGCGGCTCGTCGCCTGCCATCTGCCCCAGGATCTGAGCCACAACCTGGGCAATCGCGCCCACGCCGAGGCCGAGAAACACGAGCGCCCAGATTTGAGAGTAGACGAACCCGCCGAGCCAGGCGCCTGCAATGGCGGGGACACCGCCCAGCAGTCCGAGCTGTGCCAGCGTCCGAATCGGCATCCGAGAGCCGGTTTTCGCCTGCTTGGCCAGCGGCACCACGATCGCCAGCCCTTCAGTGGTGTTGTGGAGCGCAAAGCCAATGATCAGCAAGCTGCCGAGAGCCGCCTCGCCCAAGGCGAACGCCGCACCAATGGCCAGGCCTTCGCCAAAGTTGTGCAGACCGATTCCAACGGCAATCAGGAGTGCCAGAACCCACCCGGCATTGGCACGTCGGGCCGATGAACGTTTGTTGAGCCAGACTCCCAACGCCTCCAGCGCGAGATAGGCCGCAATTGCTGCAAAGACAAACAGCGTGACCCCTTGGTACGAGCGCGGCAATCCGTTGGCAACCTCCAAGCCTTCGGCAGACGCGTCTACAAGAAGGAAAAGCAACAGGCCCACTGTCAGCGCCAACAAAAAGTCGAGTCCCTGCTGTCCAACGCGCCGAACCAGCGGATACCACAAGAGGCCAATCATCACGGGTACGACGCCAACGTACAAGCCAATCAGCGTGAAGATCCCCAGATACCGCCACCCCGGCTTCGGTGTCGGTACCGCGACGGCAATCTCGTGCTCGAACACGACGCCCGTTGATGTCAATACCTTCACGCGGTGCGTCTCGCCCTCGACCCAGGGATAAGGAATGGCGAGCGTCGCCTTCCGCAGATGCGCCAGCGTCTTCGGCTCCACCGTGAAGTGCCAATACGCATCGTCCACCTGGACCTGCGCAATCGTCACCGGGTCCGGACCATCATTCATTACGACGGCGGTTATTCCCTGCGGCGTGAGCTCGACCCGCTGAAAAGTCAGGATCTCGACGGGCGGCACACCCTCGCCTTTGAGAGCATCCGCCGGGCCGGTCCGCACCAGCACCAGGATCAGCCCTGCCAGCAGCACCAGCGGGAGCAGTCCCACGAGCCACAACCGCGACGTGTGCCCGCGGTCGGCACCAAGCATGACCGTCGAATCGGCGCTAGGTCTCACGGCGCGCCTCTTCGGCCTGGAACATGCCCATCCACCCGAGTTCGGCGAACTCGCTCTGGTGCGCGTGGAACATGAACATGCCCGGATAGCGGAATGTCGTTTCGAGAATTGCCCGCTCGCCCTGACAAAGCATCACGGTGTCGGTATTGTCGTGAGGCACGAGCGAGGTGCCGGTCCGATACACGTCGAAGAACATGCCGTGCAGATGCAGGCTGTTGATCAGATCGAACTCGGTGACGTTGACCAGATAGATTCGGACGGGCTTCCCAACTGTTACCCGAATCGGATCGCTCACGAAATAGTTGGCAACGGTATTCACCGCGTAGACTTCGTTGTCGTTGTCGAAGTTCGTGTCGAACGCGTTCATCAGCATGATCAGTTCGTCTGCCGGTGGACGCCCCTTCTTGGGATCGATGATGAACACGCCATACAAACCTTTGTGGATGTGCCGCTTCAACGGAACCGTATGGCAGTGGTACAAGTGCAAGCCAAACGGTTCGGCATCGAACTCGTACACAAACTGTTCCCCGGGGAGAACCTGATGCGCATCAAGCGCGCCGTCCATCTCCGGTGGATGCCATCCGTGGAAGTGCATCGTGTGCGGATGCCTTCCCTGGTTCAGGAAGGTTATGCGGATGCGATCGCCTTCCGTGGCCCGGATGGTCGGACCCGGCACCTCACCGTTGTAGGTCCAGGCCGGATAGAACAGCCCTGGGGCGATTTCGATCTCTCGATCGACCGCAAAAATCTCGTATTCCCGCAGCAGGCTGCCGTCAGGGCGTGGCGTCTCGCGATAAAACCTCTGCCGCTCAACAGGCGGCAGGTGCGCGAAATTCCAACTGCGGAGGTAGGTCATCGGATTGAACCGGTCTGGAGCCACGCGTCCGACGGTTCCCAGTGAATGGCCAGGGTGACCGTAGGTTGGCGCAGCCAGCGACGGAGCTTGTGCGGATGTCCGGAGCGTGCGGTGCCACAGCCCGCCACCGAGCAGCGATGCCACGCCTGCCAGTCGGAGCCACGAACGACGTGAGAATCCCTCCATGCTCTTGAGCACAGGATTTTGACCTATCAAAAAGATATATGAGTTGACCTGAAATGTCAAACGAGGCGAGTCGAAATCTGCTAAAATGGGCATAGACATGCTGGCTTCGAGCACCGTCGAAAACTACCTCAAGACGATTTTTCTGCACGAAACCGTGCTCGCGGCGGACAAGCTCGTCCCGATGGGCCAGATTGCCAGCTCGCTGTCGGTCGCTCCGGGAACGGCCACAACGATGGTCAAGGCGCTTGCCGAGTCAGGACTCGTGATTTACGAACCCTACACGGGGGTGCGCCTGACGCCGGCCGGCACAAAACTGGCGGCACTGGTGCTCCGACGCCACCGGCTCGTCGAGCTGTTCCTGGTCGAAGTGATGGGAATGAGCTGGACCGAAGTACATGATGAAGCGGAAAAGCTCGAGCACGTCGTCTCGGATCGCCTGATCGAACGCATGGATGAAATGCTCGGTCATCCCACAGCCGATCCGCACGGCGATCCAATCCCAGGACCGGAAGGCACTCTCAGGGAAGGTGCATTCCGATCACACGAGTTACAGACCCTGCTGACCTGTCCGTTGAATACGCCTGTGACCGTGGCACGAATCAGCGACCAGGACGCGGCCTTTCTCAGGTTCATTGAAACCCATCAGCTCAAACCGGGGCAGGCGATAGAGGTGGAAGCACGCGATCCATCGGCCGACGCCGTTCGAATTCGCGCGAAGGACAGTCGCCAGCTCACGATCGGCACGCGAGCCGCTTCAAAGCTGCTGGTACAGCTGGTCTCCTGAATACGGTAGTTCTCAGTCATCAGTCGTCAGTTCCCAGTTGGAATCTGAACAGAAATTACTGAAAACTGACGACTGATAACTGAAAACTACTTCTTTCGCCTGTCAAAGCGATCTCAAGAACGCCAACAGCGCCGCGCGTCCGGCATCTGACAGCGTTTGAACCCCTTGTCGTGCCAGCGCGGCCTCCCGGTCGTGACGAGCGATCGCATCTTCAATGGTGGCTGCCGAGCCATCGTGAAGAAGCGGTCGGCGAAAGCGCAGGCCCCACAAAGCGGGCGTCCGGATTTCATCCGGCTCCGCCACCCCTTGTCGGATACCGTCTCCAGTACCAATATCGTGGAGCAGCAGATCTGAAAAAAGCGGGACTGGCCGTCGATTGAACAACGGATTCGTGCTCGGGCCCGTAACCAGCGCGGGGATGTGGCACGTCGCGCACCCGATGGCGGTGAACGCCACTTCCCCCGCCCTGACGGTCTCATCAAT
This sequence comes from Vicinamibacterales bacterium, assembly GCA_036556585.1. Classification (GTDB taxonomy): domain Bacteria; phylum Acidobacteriota; class Vicinamibacteria; order Vicinamibacterales; family JAMQPK01; genus DATBJG01. Next base: position 1,768 of record DATBJG010000411.1, on the reverse strand, counting down.
GGGTCCTCTGGGAACCGGGGACAGAAACCGCATGAAGCTCGCGAAATTATCGATTCCCCGTCTTCGCGTCCGGGGATCGGGAATATCTTCAGGCTCTGGGATGGGATCGCAGAGCGTCATCTGACCGGGTGACAGACCCAGCCCCAACTCCGCCGGAAAAACGTCGTTCGTAATCCCCATTTCGGTTCGGTACGCCTCTGCGCCAAACGTCAGCAGCGTGGCCTGCTGCGCTTTCCAGCCAAAGCGTCCCACGCGCCGGTCGCCGGTTGCCTGATCGGTGACGATGCTGATCCGTCCACTGACGCCATCGCGATTTCTGTCGAGTGGATCCTCCAGATTCATGAGCGTCGTGTCTTCGATGGCCTCGACCAGACCGGCGCCAAACAGCGGAATCGGGAGCCGTCGGGCAACGACGTTGTAGTCTGCTGGAATTGCGGGTTGGCAATTGTGGGTGGGAATCGAGAAGAGCTGAATGACGGTTTCACCCGAGGCGTCAATCGTCTGGATTTGGCCGTCCGGCATTCGGCGCGCCGCGCGCACTTCGGCGACAATGCCCGAACCGCCAACCGCCGGAAGATTGTGGCAGATGGCACAGCTCGTGCCGTTGAATGCAGGACCAAGTCCCTCTTCAGTCGATTCGACTTCAAGAAAATCATCCAGACCAAGACGAAACTCTTCGAATTCGGTTGGCGTGAGTCCGGGCAGCGGGTCGCCCGGCTGCAACGGACGCCCTTGAGCAAACAGGAGGGCGCCAGCCAGGACGGAACCAAGCGACGTGGTGAAGATTCGTTTGAGCATGCAGATACCTACTCGGACACCACAATCACGCCACGCATGAAACTGTGGCCGGCTCCGCAGAGTTTCGAGCATTCGAACACATAGCGTCCGGGCTTTTCAGGCCGGAACATCACCGTAGCCGTTCCGCGTCCTCTCTTGGGCACAATGGCGTTGATGTCGGTCCCGATGATGCGGAATCCATGATTAGTGTCATGGCTTCGAATGCGAAGCTCCACCGTCGTGCCTGCTGTGACGCGAAGCTCCGACGGTGTGAAGCTGAAACGCTCCGCATCTATCTCCATGACAGAGGTCTCTGATGGCTGCGCGCGCCCATGAACTGATCCCGGCGCGAGCAGGCAGATGACAACCGCAGCTCCTAACATGACATCGGCGCGTAATGATTTGCGCATCAGAACCACCATCCCAGCCCCACATTGAATGAGTTCGGTGCCTTGATGACGTCGCTTTGACTGCGAAGGGCGGAGTAATCGATTTTGATGGCGACGTCGGGATCAGGCCAGTAGGTCGCCCCAATCACCAGGGCATCACGGTCGAATTGCTTGAGCGGCACGTATCCATCCGGCATGCGAAACTGGGTGTCGAAGTTCTCGTAGCGCACGAACGCGCCCATTTCGCCGATTCTTCTTCCCGACAAGAACCGATAGCCCGACTCGAGATAGAACCCGCGGAGCGACCGGGCGATGTTCGGATTGACACCAATCCGCCGGGTCATCGCGTCGTTGAGTTCAGCCGCGTTGTCGATGAAGACCTGCGCAAACTGGGCTCGCAGTTCCAAACGATCGGCTGGGGCATAACGAGCGTCAACCTCGGCAAGTCCTACCGGCACGTCGAAGCGAGGACGGAACTCAAACCCCGATCGTCCGGCCCAGTAGCTGGCACCAACTGTCAAACCCCGAAACCCAAGCCATTCGAGGCGGCCGGTCGTGGCGACACGACCGATGTTGCTGTCCGAGCCCTTCTGTCGGCCGCC
>DATBJG010000410.1:0-10682 GCA_036556585.1 Vicinamibacterales bacterium | reverse complement strand
CAGAACTGGGTTACGTCGCAGGCGCTGCGTGACGCGTCGGCCGTCGCGCCTCCGGTCGATACAAGCCCCGAACATCTGATTGACGATGCCCTGAGCCTTGGCGCGAGGATTGTCGTCAGCACGTACAACGAGCCCCTGATCACGAGCGAATGGGCTGTCGCCATTTTCAAGCTCGCACGGGCCAATGGTCTGTTGACCGCGTTTGTCTCGAATGGAAACGCTACACCGCGCGCGCTCGAGTATCTCGGGCCGCATGTCGATCTCTACAAGGTCGATCTCAAGAGTTTCGACGACCGCCACTACCGCCAACTTGGGGGCCGCCTTCAGCCCATTCTCGAGACAATCCAGAATCTTTTCAGCATGGGGATCTGGCTCGAGATCGTGACGCTCCTCATTCCTGGGTTCAACGATTCGGATGAAGAACTGTCGAAGCTGACCGAGTTTCTCGGGAGCGTGTCGCCGGATATCCCGTGGCACGTCACCGCGTTTCACGGAGACTACAAAATGACGGATCCACGAAATACGACTCCGGCAATGCTCCAGCACGCGGCGGCCATCGGAAAACAATCAGGTCTCCGCTTCGTGTACGCCGGCAATCTTCCGGGACAGGTTGGCACACTCGAGAACACCTATTGCGCCGACTGCGGTGTGCTGCTCGTCGACCGTTACGGATATCTCATTCGCGGTTACCACCTCACGCCGGAGGGCACCTGTCCGTCGTGCAAGGTCCTGGTTCCAGGTCGCTGGGGTGCTGGCTTCGAAGGGCAGCTCACCTCACGACCTTTCCTGCCTGGCCGTTCGCGGCGGCTGGCAGTCGTGTCGCGCATCTGATCATCCATGCTGCAAGACGTTTTCCATCGGCCGCTGCGTAATCTCCGGCTCTCGGTCACGGACCGGTGCAATATCCGCTGCCAGTACTGTATGCCGGAGAAGGAGTACGTCTGGCTGCCGAAGAACGACATCCTGCACTTCGAAGAGATCAGTCGGCTCGTGGACGTATTCGCGCAGGTGGGTGTGGATAAGGTGCGCCTCACAGGGGGCGAACCGCTGCTTCGTCGTGATCTTCCCGAACTGGTGCGTGAACTGGCTGCCAAGCCATCAATCAAGGATTTGGCACTGACAACCAACGGGATCCTGCTGGCCGAACAGGCACAGGCGCTTCGTCAAGCTGGACTTCACCGCATTACGGTCAGTCTGGACACGCTCGACCCCGATCGGTTCGAGGCGCTCACCCGATCGCGCGCCCTCCACCAGGTGCGCGAGAGCCTCAACACAGCCGCACCGCTTTTCCCCGGTCTGAAGCTCGACACGGTCGTCATTCGCGGCGTCAACGACGACGAACTGGTGGCGCTTGTCGAGTATGCGAAGGGAATGGGCGCAGAAATCAGATTCATCGAGTACATGGACGTCGGCGGCGCTACCGACTGGTCGCTAACCAAAGTGGTTCCCCGCCAAGAGATGCTCGAGCGGCTCACGCGGCACTACGGGACGATTGAGCCGGTCGTTGAAGAGTCGTCTGCCCCGGCCGATCGTTTTCGGCTGAAGGATGGCACGGTGTTCGGGATCATCTCGTCAACCACCGAGCCGTTCTGCCGCGATTGTGACCGCAGCCGTCTCACTGCGGATGGTGTCTGGTATCTCTGTCTGTATGCGGCCGAAGGAATGGACCTTCGCGGGCCTCTCAGGAGAGGCGCGACGGAAGCGGAATTGAAGACGCTGCTGACGGCGCGGTGGAAGGCCCGGGATGATCGAGGGGCGGAAGAACGACTCTCGGTTCGGAATCGCTCTCCCCTTATTCCGATTAGCTCACTGAAGAAAGATCCCCACCTGGAAATGCATACCCGAGGCGGCTGACGGCGGGTCTAAAGACCCGCCGCTACAGGCGGGGACCAAACGCGAAGAGACCTCAATATCCAATGGAGAGGCGGGTCTTTTAGACCCGCCGGATCATTGAGTGCTCTGTGCTGCCGGGGCGCACAGCCGGTCGAACACGTCCGTCAGCACGAACGCGATGGCTTCGGCATTCTGATTCTCGATATGCCGGCGCTCGAGCATGTAAAGGAGCTTGCCGTCACGCAAGAGCGCGACCGACGGCGACGAGGGAGGAAAGCCGGTAAAGTAGCTCCGCGCGCGGTCGGTCGCCTCGATATCCGCCCCGGCAAACACGGTCGCCACGACGTCCGGTTTGACGGCGTGCTGGAGAGCCATCGCGATGCCGGGCCGCGCTTTGCCTGCCGCACACCCGCATACGGAGTTCACCACAATCATGAGCGTGCCGGGCTGCTTGACGGCCGCATCCACCTGCTCGGGGGTTCGCAGCTCTTTGACGCCGAGCCGGGTCAGTTCTTCACGCATCGGAGCAATCAGAAACTCGGGGTACATTCGGGTCCTTTCTGTTCTCGGGGTTCGGCTTTCGGCTTTCGGAGTTCGGCCAATCCAATCCCGAACCCCAAATCCCGAGGATATAGCCTAGCACAGCGGCCGTTTCATAACGTCGGCCGCTGGCGATAGAATGTCTCCAATGGGCCGCACACTTTTGCAAAAAGTCTGGGACCTCCACAAGGTGCGACAGCTGCCGACCGGCCAGACGCAGCTGTTCATCGGACTCCACCTGGTCCACGAGGTCACGTCGCCGCAGGCATTCGACATGATGCGAAGCCGCGGTCTCGGCGTGCTGTTCCCCAACCGCACGTTTGCGACCGTCGATCACATCGTGCCAACACTCGACCAGCGGCGTCCGTTCCTCGACGTGCTGGCCGAAGAAATGATCTCGTCGCTCGAGCGGAACTGCCGTGAGTACGGCATTCCTCTCTACAACATCGACAGCAGCAGCCAGGGCATCGTTCACGTGATTGGTCCCGAGCTCGGGCTCACCCAACCGGGGTTGACGATTGCCTGCGGCGACAGTCATACCTCCACACACGGCGCCTTTGGCGCGATTGCGTTTGGCATCGGCACCTCTCAGGTGCGCGATGTCCTCGCCTCGCAGTGTCTGGCCATTGAGCCGCTCAAGGTCCGCCGGATCCGCGTCAACGGGGTGCTACAGCCGGGCGTGTATGCCAAGGACGTCATCCTCGAAATCATCCGTCGACTTGGCGTCAAGGGTGGCGTCGGATACGCGTACGAGTATGCGGGCGATGTGCTCGACCGGATGTCGATGGACGAGCGGATGACCATCTGCAACATGTCCATTGAAGGTGGCGCGCGGGTTGGCTACGTCAACCCGGATGCGACAACGTTCAAATATCTCGAAGGCCGTCCTTTTGCACCGCAGGGCGAGGCTTTCGCGCGGGCGCGCGCGTGGTGGACATCCATTGCGTCCGATCGCGATGCGCGGTTCGACGATGACGTGGTGTTGAAGGCAGAGGAGATCGAGCCCACCGTCACGTGGGGCATCAATCCGGGCCAGTCTGTTGGCGTAAGCCAGCGGATTCCGGATCCGACACGCGCTTCCGCCGACGACTCGGCGGGGATTGCCGAAGCGCTGGAGTTCATGGACTTCCGCAGCGGTCAACCCATCGCCGGCACGAAGATCAACGTCGCGTTCATTGGATCGTGCACCAATTCCCGGTTGTCGGACCTGCGGGAGGCTGCGCGCATCGCACGCGGTCATCACGTGGCATCCCACGTGAAGGCGCTTGTCGTGCCCGGCTCCCAGGCGGTCAGACAAGCGGCCGAACGCGAGGGACTCGATCAGATCTTCAAGGCCGCGGGCTTCGAATGGCGAGGCGCCGGCTGTTCGATGTGCCTGGCCATGAATCCCGACAAACTCGAAGGGCGCGAAATTTGCGCCTCTTCTTCGAATCGGAACTTCAAAGGGCGTCAGGGAAGTCCCACTGGACGGACACTGCTGATGAGTCCTGCCATGGTGGCGGCTGCGGCCATTGCGGGTGAAGTCGTAGACGTGCGGAAGGTGCTCCAGCCCATTGGTGCCGGGACGTCCGGCTAACGCCGGACGCTACGCGGACGCGATGCGGACGACTGCGAACGTATGAACACTCGACAAATCGACCAGGTGCGCGGCAGGCCGGTTCCCTTACGCGGACATGATATCGACACCGACCGGATCATTCCGGCTCGATATCTGAAGCAGGTCACCTTCGACGGCCTCGAGAAGGGCGTGTTCGAAGACGATCGCAAGGCGCTTCGGTCTCGGGGCGCGCTGCACTCATTCGACGATCCGCGGTTTCGGGGCGGCTCGATCCTCATCGTCAATCGGAATTTCGGGTGCGGATCGTCACGCGAACATGCGCCGCAGGCACTTCAGCGGTGGGGCATCCACGCCATCCTCGGCGAATCGTTCTCCGACATCTTTTTTGGCAATGCCCTGGTCATGGGACTGCCCTGCCTGACACTTGGCTCCGACTCGGTCGAGGCCCTCATGATTGCGGCCGAGACGACACCGGATCAGGAGATTTCCATCTCCCTGTCGGATTCAAACGTGAAGGCGGGCGGGCAGACCTATTCGGCAACGATTCCAAAGAGCGCTCGCGAGGCCCTCCTGACGGGCAGCTGGGATGCAACGGGCCTGCTCCTCGACGATATCGAGCAGATCAAGGCCGTGGCAACCGGCCTGCCGTATTTGCGTGAGTTCTAGGTAGCTTTCAGCCTTCAGCCGTCAGCCGTCAGCTGGCCGCCGTTCAGGTGGGCTGGAACGCACTTGCGGCTCTGGCATCGCTGCGCTTCTGCGCCGGTCTCGACACCAGGTCGACCGGCATCTCGGTCTTGTCAGCCTGCGCGGATATCTGCCGGACCATTTCGAGAAACGCCGTCGCAGCATGCGACAGCTCCCCACGCCGCCGGTAGACCAACCGCACCTGCCGGGGCAGCCGTACCTCAGGGACGCGAACCGCCACCAGAGTCCCGCGCGCGATTTCGGTGAGCGCACACCGCCGAGGCAGCAGCGCGACGCCCATCTGCAGTTCGACCGCACGCTTGATCGCCTCGAGACTGGGCAGGGCAATCTGAATATTGATCGGGGCGTGGCGCACTTCCGACACCCTCAAGACCCTTTCGCGGGCCGGGGAGGGATCGCTGTGGGCGACGACCGTCTGCTGGCCAAACTCCGCAAGCGTGACCTTCGAGCGCCCCGCCAATGGATGATCGGGGTGGACGAGCAACACCATCTCGTCTGCGCCAATCGTCAGCGCCTGCAGCCCTCGTTCGGGCGGCTGAAACGTCAGTACGCCGAAGTCCAGAGTGCCCTGGGCGACCTCCACTGCAACGTGGCGAGCCGCGACACGTCGGACGTCGAGCATGACGGCAGGATGATCGGCACGAAACCGATCGATGAGCGGCAGGAGAATGTGCACCGCCGCCTCGTTGACGCCAATCAGCACGCGGCCACGATGCAGGTCGCGCAACTCGCGAACCGACGTCTCCGCTTCTTCGGTGAGCCGCAGAATACGCTCGGCATAGTCTTTCAGGACACGGCCGGCCTCCGTGAGTGTCCCATCCTTCGACGACCGATCGAAGAGTCGCTCACCGACTTCCTCCTCGAGTCGACGGATGGCCTGGCTGATCGCAGGCTGGGTCCGGTGCAGCTTGGACGCCGCTCTCGAAAAACTTCGCTCCGTTGCCACCGCGAGAAAAACGCGCAACTCGGTCAAATCCATAGGGATGCTCCCAGGGGCTCGAAACGGGGCCATGCTCGGGGCGCCGCCGCCTATCATAATCGAATCTAATAACAACTTCATGAATATTAGGCTTGACGACACCCCCGCCAAAGCCGTACAAGCGTTGGTGGAGGCTGGCATGCCCGAAGACCGCATCACGATCTTCGACACCACGCTCAGGGATGGCGAGCAGGCGCCGGGATTCTCGCTGACCACCGCCGAGAAGCTGGATCTGGCCCGCGAGCTTGACGCGCTCGGTGTGGACATCATCGAGGCTGGCTTCCCCATCGCGTCAGAAGCCGATTTCGAGGGTGTCCGGCAGGTTGCGCAGCACGTTCGTCGCCCGGTCATTGCCGCACTCGCGCGCTGCCGGCCGCTGGACATCGAACGGGCGGGCGATTCACTGCGTGGCGCCGACCGCGCGCGGATTCACACGTTTCTGGCCACCTCGGATCTGCATCTGGTCCATAAACTGCACATCACGCACGACGAATGTCTCGCGTCGGCTGTTGCCGGGGTGACGCTGGCGCGGAAGTACACAGACAACGTCCAGTTTTCCGCGGAGGACGCCACCCGTAGCGACATGGATTTTCTGTGTCGCGTCGTTGAGGCCGTGATTGATGCTGGTGCGACCACCGTCAACCTGCCGGATACGGTCGGCTACGCGACTCCTGACGAAATCGGCGACTTCTTTCACACGATTCTGACCCGGGTTCCGAACGCGGATAAGGCTGTCTTCAGCGCGCACTGCCACGACGATCTCGGCCTCGCGGTGGCCAACACTCATTCGGCCATTCGTGCCGGTGCTCGCCAGGTGGAATGCACGATTAACGGAATCGGGGAGCGGGCGGGTAACGCCTCGATGGAAGAGATTGTGATGGGTTTCAAGGTGCGCGCCGACCGGTTACCGTTCCAAACCGGAATCTGCACCGAGCGGCTTTACCCCGTCAGCCAGCTCCTCGGGGCACTCACCGGACAGAGCGTGCAGGCCAACAAGGCCATCGTCGGCCGGAATGCATTTGCGCACGAAGCCGGAATCCATCAGGATGGGTTCCTCAAGGATCGCCGGACCTACGAGATCATGCGTCCGGAGGACGTAGGGGTGCCTGCAAGCACGCTGGTGCTTGGCAAGCACTCGGGGCGACATGCGGTGCGCCACCGGTGTGAGGCAATCGGCATCGAGCTGACACGCTTTGAACTCGACCAGGTTTATCAGAAGATCATCGCCCTCGCCGATGCGCAGAAGTCAATTACCGACGCCGACCTGTCCACCGTCGTTCAGCAGGTTCGCAGCGCTCCTCGATCACCGGCCGCCGTCTGATCGCCGTTCGATGTCTCGACGACGCCATGCACTCCCAATACTTGTGGGGGGGCTGGTCACACTGTTCGCAGTTGCCGCGCTGACACTCGGCCAGGCCGCTCAAACTCCCACAGACAAAAGCGGCAGCACCAACGGACATTCGACCTGGCTCACGCCGTACCGGGCGGTGGCTCAGCGAATCGCCCGCGAAATCCAGGCCGACGATTTCGCATGGATACGTCTGGCGGACCTCACCGACACCTTTGGTCACCGGTTGAGCGGATCGGCAGCGCTCGAAGACGCCCTCCGCTGGATTGCTGACGAAATGCGGAAAGACGGGCTGGACAATGTCCGGCACGATCCGGTCATGGTGCCCCGATGGGTGCGAGGAGCGGAAGGTGCCGAGATCGTCGCGCCCGGGCGTCACACCATCGCGATGCTCGGTCTGGGCGACAGTGTTGGGACACCGCCTGAAGGCATCGAAGCAGAGATCCTTGTCGTCCGCAGTTTCGAAGCGCTCGACGCAAACAGTCGCGCAGCTCGTGGCAAGATCGTCGTCTTCAACGCTCCATATACGAGTTACAACGACACCGTGCACTATCGCACTGCGGGACCGGCGCGCGCCGCGCAGTACGGTGCCGTCGCGGCTCTCGTCCGCTCCATCGGGCCCCCTGGTCATCGCACACCTCATACCGGTTCGACGAGCTATGTCAACGCTCCGCGGCGCATTCCTGCCGCCGCAATCTCGGTAGAGGACGCCGAGCGGCTGCAGCGTCTGCACGATCGCAAACTTCCGGTCACGGTCAGGCTCACGATGTCGGCGCGACATGAACCCGATGCGCTCTCCGGAAACCTGATTGGGGAACTATCCGGCCGAGAGATTCCGCAGGAACTCGTGGTATTGGGCTGTCACATTGACTCCTGGGACGTGGGGACTGGCGCCGTGGACGATGGGGCGGGGTGCGTGGCTATTTGGGAAGTTGTCCGCGTGCTGAAGAAGCTGAACCTTCGACCTCGGCGCACGATCCGTGTCGTGCTTTTCACCAACGAAGAGAACGGACTCCGCGGCGCACATGCGTATCGCGAAAAGTACTTGGCGGAGCTGAAAAATCACGTACTGATGCTCGAAAGCGATACCGGACTTTTCCCTCCGATTGGTTTCGGATTCAGCGGCTCGCCCAAGGCACGCGCGCGTGTGACCGAGATTGCCGATCTCGTCCGGGATCTGGGAGCCAATCGCGTTGCTGCCGTCGGTGGCGGCGCCGACATCGGGCCCAGCGTGCAAGCTGGCAATATCCCCAGCATGTCGCTCGATGGCGATGACACCCGGTTCTTCTTTCTGCACCACACGGCAGCTGACACGGTGGACAAGGTCACGCCAAAGGAAATCTCAAGGGCCGCCGCCGCCATGGGAATCATGGCGTTCGTGGTGGCAGACATGCCCGGCAGACTCGATCAGGAATAGGCCCTCTTTCGTAGAGGCGGGTCTTGAGACCCGCCGGCCGTAGGTCAGACCCACCGAGACTCAAGTCTTTCGGCCGATGTTACGATGAATACAGATGACCATGGCACGCGGAGTCGTCGGTATCCTCGGGGTTGTCCTTGTCACCGCTCAGCTGACGCTCCAGACGCAATCGTCGGCCGACGACGCTCGCCTTCCGGACCCGCTCTATCCCGACGTCATTGCCTTGTGGGAGGGGGGTCAGCCTGGCGAGGCGCTCGCGGCGCTGGATCGAATGAACAGAGCAACAGGCGGCGAAGCACCACTTGAAGCGCTGGTGCTCCGTGCGAGACTGCTCGCGGCAGCTGGTCAGCACCAGCCGAGCGCGGTTGCCTGGGAAGACATCGCGGCCCGCACCGATTCGATTGAGCCGGTTGCTTTCCGCTTTGCGGCTGACGGCTACGTTCGCAGCGGCAACCTGAGTCGCGCTGAAGAGCTGCTCGGCCGCCGACCAATTCGAGAGTTCGGGGATCTCTGGTCCGCGCTGGCAACTGCGTATCGGACGGCTGGTGAGTTCGAGCGTGCCGCCTCACTGTACCGACGTGTGGTCGCTGGGTCGGCGTCCGCTTCGGCGTCGGATCTAGCCGCACTAAACCTGGCGGCTACCCTCGAGCAGGCAGGCGATCGTCCGGGTGCGCTGGCGGTACTCCGCACACTTCAACTTCAATCCCGCCAGGCAGCCAATCTTGGGCGAGCGAGGACGCAAGCGCTCAAGCTGGCGGATGCGCTCGACATGCCTCTCGAGCCGTTTGCAGAGCACGAGTATCGGCGAATCGCCAACCGTCTGCGGGACGCATCGCTGTTCGACGATGCCATTGCCGTACTAGAGGATTGGAAGCGCGCGTACCCGGCCAGTGCTGCCGAGGTACAGGCATTGATGGCTGACACCTTCTATCGCGCGCGCGCCAATACCGAGGCGCGTGCAGAGGCAGACAAGTTTCTCGAGCAATATCCGACTCTTCCTCAGGCATCCGACGTCCATGTCCTGCAGTACCGGCTCGACGTCAGAGAGGGACGTACGGATGGAGTCCGTGCGCGCGGCCGGGCTCTGTGGCTGGGCGACATTCCTGGAGTGCCGCTCGAGGATCGACTGAGCCTGGGCAGGCTCCTCGCCGCCTATCTCGTCAGTGTGGGAGAACTTTCGGAAGGACTCGACGTGTACGATCGGCTGTACCGCACGGCAACCCAACGCGATCTCCGAATCGACGTCCTCTGGCGCGCAGGGGTCGCGGCCATTCGAGCTGGACAGCTGGATCGGGCAGAGCGGACCTTTGCCACCATGCGACGGCTTAAACCTGGGCCTGACACATCGCTCATCGCAGACTACTGGACGGCGGTTCTGGCGTTGCGCCGCAATCGGCCGAAGGAAGCCGTCGCGTCATTGACCGCCCTCGCGCGAGCAACGCCGTACACGTACTACGGGATCCGCGCACGCGAACAACTGGTTGCCTTGAAGGCCAGCGCGCCAACTTCGTCACCGCGCGCTGCCTTCCCGGCGCCAATAATCCGCGACACCACGCGCGCTCAACTCAGGTTCCGCGGCGCGATGCTGCTCGCTCGCGCCGGCCTCAAAGCTGAGGCCGCACAGATGATTCGCCAGCTTGGCGCCGACGTCCGGAACGACCAGGCCCTGGCGTTGATGGGTGCGAGAGCGCTCGCCTCCGTCGGCGAGTACCGGCAGGCCGTCGGCATCATGGAAACCCGGTTTGGCGCGTTTCTCGAAACACCAGCCTCCGGCGTGCCCGACGATTTCTGGCGTCTGGCGTATCCGCGAGCGTTCTGGAGCATCGTGCGCCCCGCCGGCGAATCGGCTCGCGTAGATCCGCTGCTGCTCTTGTCGCTTGCCCGTCAGGAATCCCGATTCGACCCGTCCGTCCGGTCGGTGGTAGGCGCGATTGGCCTTTTTCAGATCATGCCGTACACGGCGGATAACCTCGCACCCAAAGTCGGGGTCACGATCACCGACCGCGCGATGCTGCTTCGTCCGCAAACGAGCGCCGCCTTTGGCGCCCGATTGACCGCAGACCTGCTGAGCGAGTTCGACAATGAAGCGGTCCCTGTCATGGCGGCCTACAACGCCGGCGAAGGACGCGCCGCCGAGTGGTGGAAGGCCGCGCGCGGCGTGTCGCAGGATTTATTCGTCGACACGATCCCGTACGCAGAAACCCGGACGTACGTGCGCACGGTGTACAGCAATTACGTCATGTATCGGCAGCTGTACGGGGGCAACTGAGGATGGCCTTCCGGTGCGTCTCTCGAAGGCTCG
>DATBJG010000409.1:0-11779 GCA_036556585.1 Vicinamibacterales bacterium | reverse complement strand
AGCGCTTCCTGGCGAGTGATCTGCTGATTGCCGTTCACCTTGTCGCCAAACGAATTTACGCCCGTGGTTGCGTAGTAGATGTGCAGCCACGGATTGAGCGGTGCGATGTGGACGCCGTCGCCATGAATGCCCACCTGGATGCCGTGGTCCACAATCGTTCGGAACGGCGGGCCGACAACCACCTTCGGGTCATTAGAGGTGACCCACCGGTATGCCGCCATCTGCACGCCGCACCCAAGCGCTTTCAGGCGCGTCAGCAGGTCCGGGGTGACCTCGGGGACGTGGTGGACCATCCAGCGCAGCTTCGTGATGTCGTGTTGCTTGTTGACCGCCTCGTACGCGTCCACGACCTGGGTCAGACCTGCGAGGTTCTGAACGCTGTTTTCATTGCGCCACCCGGCGGCCGCCACGAGCCGTTGCGCTTCCTGCCAAACTGCCCCGCTCCCGAGCGGCGCCGCCCACTCCCCAATCGATCCCGTCATCAGCATGTCGTCGCCAAAGAACTGAAACTGCGTTCTGAGCCGTTCCTTCAACTCCGGAAGTTCGGGGTCGTTCTGGTTGTGCAGAAAATTCATCTGCAGGCGGATGATGGTTTTCCCTTCGCGATGCAGTGCGAGCCACGGGTCGTACATGCGGTAGTGATCGAGGTTGGACAGGATCTGATGCGGATGGAGTGGACCCGGCGTGGGAAACAGCACCTGATCGAGATGCGCCGTCAACCCGACGCTGGCGGAATAGGTCATCGCGTCGACCGTACTTCGCTTCTTGTCCTCGAATGTCTGGAGACGTCGAAGGTGAAAGAGCGCGCTCGCTGAAGGTCCGCCACCCGCAAAACCGGCAGGCGCGATCACTCCGTTTTCCGCGACGCGCACTGGCACGAGCGCCGGATGCACCGGGGCTGCGGCGTCGGCGGCGTCGAAAAACTTCTTGCCAAGACTGTTGGTCACACACGGACCGGTAAATCGCTCGTAGAGCAGCACCGGCCGATCTGGAACAGCCTCGTCGAGTTCCTTCAGCGTCGGTTGACGGTGTTCGGCCCACTGGTTCGGATGCCAGCCGCCCATCGACGTGATCCACTGCCCTGCCGGCACCTCCTTGCGACGGGCAGCCAGGGCTTCCTGAATCTGACGAACTGATGTCGTGTTTTCCAGGATCGTGTGATAGCCCGGCCGATTGGCAAGACTGACACTGTGGATGTGACCTTCCACGAGGCCGGGCACGACCGTGCGTCCTTTCAAGTCAATGACACGGGTATTTGCGCCTGAACTGCGTGCCGCGTTGCCGACTGCCAGGAAGCGACCGTTCCGGATTGAGACGACTGTGGCAATGGTGTTGCCGGCCGTCATCGTGTGAATTCGGCCGTTGACGAGTACGAGCGTCTGGTCGGAGTTCACCGAACCTGGCGCGGGAATCTGTGGGGCTTGTGCCGCGACGACCGCGCCCGGTGCCACGCGAACCGCCATACCGGCAGCACTCAGGGTGCCGACAGTTTCAAGGAATTGCCGGCGCGAAACGGACCGAGACACATCTACACCTAAGGATTGGCGTTCTCGGGATCGGCGCCCCGACCGGCACCGGCGGCACGGCCCGCAGCGGCTCCGGCGCCACGACCCCCACCACCGCCGCCCTGGACGTTGTTCTGGACGGGTCGACGCGCGCGCACGATACCCTTGGCCAGGTCGTCGGCCAGGGCTCTGTCTTCAGCGCGTTCGGCGCCAAGTGATTGCCGGACGGCATAGTTGCCTTCGTGGCAGTCGTATGGCAGCAACACGCCTCCCGAAAGAGGGGTCAGCGGTAGCGACATGGTGAACGGTCGTTCGTACGTCACCGGGTCGTCCACAGTGAACTGATATTGCAGGACGTCCTCGGCTACACGTTTGAAGCGCTCGGTGATTTTCATCTTGTCGCTGTGTCGGAGGCCGTTGCCATTGCCGCCAATGCTGGTCCGGTCCGTCATGTTTGTGGTCTCGACCACAAGCTCATCGCCTTCCCAGCGCGCGCGCGAATCACCGAGGTACAAACGGACGTTCGGCGTCAGGTGCGGTCGCCCGTCCGTGTAGAAGACGCGCGTGTCGTGAATCATCTCGTAACTGATCGCCACCACACCCGGGCCCTGCACGATGCGGTTCCCGTTGCCGTACACGACGCGCAACACCGAGCCCACGATGCCGCGGGTAATGCAGCGATCGTACAGCGTGAAATCTTCGACCGAGTCGAAGGGCCCCTCGCCAAAGGTCCCCCGATCGCGTGGAGCACGGCGCAACTCGGCTTGCGGGGTGACGGCAGGCATGCGGCCATCGGGTGGATCGACAATGAGCGAGGTTTGCCGGAACGCGCGCGTGGCGTAATCGCCACGGAATGACCCCACGGCGTTCAGCCCCCGCTGCACGCCTTCGTCAACCTGCTTGATGCGTGCGGCAAACTCCTCGTCTGTCTGGTACAGCCGAGTCCCGAAATCCGCGGGACGTTCCCGGGGAATCCCACTCGTGTCGTCACTGCTCCAGACGCCTTGTAGATCTGGATCGCCCCAGGGAGTTCTTGGTGCCTTGTAGTTGGTTGGGGGACCGCCGTTGTAGGCCGTGATCACCAGCGCGGGAACGCGTCCCCCCTGACTCGACACAGGCAATGTAGCCAGCGCCACGAGCGCAAGCGTAGCCAGCACGCCCGCCAGCGTGAAAACTCGTCTCGCCATGTGCGATCTCCTTTGCGGACAAGAGTCACCTTACCACGACATTGGAGCCGGGCTCGGTTGAAAAAAGCGGGACGAGAAGGGCCCTCCGAGATAGAATCGCGGAAAAGACGCAGAGTCGCTAACAGCATGGTCCAGCCACCAATGACCGCACGCTTGACGCCCTATCTGCAGAGCATCGCGCGAATTGTCTTTGGCTTCCTGGTACTTCGACACGGCATGGAGCAGGTGTTTGCCTACCCGGAAGCCAGCAGCGCGCCGCGGATGTCGTTTGAGGGAATGCTCGAGTTGTTCGCATTTCCCGCGGGCATTCTGATCATGCTCGGCCTCTTCACGAGGCCCATTGCACTCGCCCTGGGCGCGCTGTACTTCGTCCTCTTCTTTGTCGGACCGCTTCAAAGAGGTCCCTTCACGCACCGGAACGGCGGCGATCCCGTTCTGCTGAATGCATTCTTTTTCCTCTACATGGCTGCTGCCGGGCCAGGGCCCTGGAGTCTCGATCGACTGCGCTACGCGAATGCCGAAGCCCTGTCGGATCCCAGATTGGCGCCGTACGCGCTGGGCCTGCTCAGAATTGTCGCCGGGTATCTGTTCCTGATGCACGGCCTCGAAAAGTTCTTTGGCATTGGAGGCGGCCGAATCGATCGCGACATTACGACGATCCGCGGCCTGGCGGGCTTTCTCGAGAACGTCGGCGGCCCTCTCATCATGCTGGGTCTGTTCGTCCGGCCGACAGCGTTCATTCTCTCCGGCGAGATGGCGGTCGCGTACTTCCGCAACTGGGCACCTCGCGGATTCTGGGAAAGCTTCGTCCAGCCTGGCATGGAGGCATCGATTCTGTTCTGTTATCTGTTCCTGTTCATGTGGGCGGCCGGCGGAGGAGCCTGGAGCCTCGACGGCCTGCGACAGCTGAAACGGCAGACGGCCGCTGGGAGCAGGCAGACGGCCGTCACCAATCGACAGTCAGAACGGGCCTAGACTGCGGTAGTGGAGGATCAACATGAGGAGACGACGCACGGCACTGGCCACCATCGCGGGACTATTCCTTGTGTCCGCGATGGCCCAGGCGCAATGGCTCAACCTCAAGACGCCGGGGGCTCCCCGCCTGGGTGACGGGACCGTCAATCTCTCGGCGCCCGCGCCACGGTCGCCAGACGGCCGACCCGACCTTTCGGGGATCTGGGACGTGGGGAACATGTTGTACTTCCACGACCTTGCCAGGGGCCTGAAGCCCGGTGAGCTGCAGACGACACCCTGGGCAACTGCCGTCCGCAAGCAGCGCATGGATCGCGATCACGTGGACGACCCTTACGGCTATTGCCTGCCGCTTGGCGTGCCGCGCATCAACACGCGCAGCCCATTCAAGATTGTCCACACACCAGCAATGACGGTGTTCCTCCACGAAACGTTCGTGGGCATGATGTTCCGTCAGGTGTTCACCGACGGCCGTCCGATGTTGAAGCCCGGCGAGAACGAACCCACCTGGCTGGGATACTCCGTGGGCCGGTGGGACGGCGATACCTTTGTCGTGGACACGACGGGGTTCCGCGATGGCGGGTGGCTGAGCGCACGCGAGGCCTATCCTCACAGTGACGCCCTCCATGTTACCGAGCGATGGAGGCGTAAAGACTTTGGTCACATGGACCTCACCATCACGATTGACGATCCCAAGGCGTACGTGAAGCCGTGGACGAACACGATCCCGCTGGTTTTGCTGCCTGACACGGAGCTTCTCGAGGCGTTCTGCGACAACCAGATGATGATCCTGAAACAGTGGAGCTATCAGCCTCCACCACCCGAACCCCCGAGTCCTCGGGACTGACACAGATACGGTGAACAGGAGGTCAGGAGATTAGGAGACGTTAGGTTCGTACAAGAGATCAGGAGACCAGACGATCTAGATGTTTCTGTTTTCAACCAAGTTAACTCCTGATCTCCTGGCCTCTTGTTCTGTTCTTCTTCTGATCTCCTGTTCTCTTGTTTAGAGTTTTAAACTGGTAGACTCGTGAACTTTGAACTCCTGTGATTCTTCGAACAGGTGCTGGTCACAGAAAGGACAACATCATGCGTGGTCTCTTGTTATTCGTTGCGGGGCTGTTCTGTGGACTGGCTGTCCAGACCGCTGTCGCCCAGAACGAGGTCGTGGGCCTGAATCATGTTGGAGTCGCTGTCCCCAACATTCCTGAAGCGGCGGCGTTCTACACCGAGAAGATGGGATTCCGCGAAGCGTTCCGAAACAGCAACGACAAGGGGGAACCAACGGCCATCTATCTCCAAATCAGTCGCAACACGTTCATCGAACTCCAGCAGGCCAACGCGCAGCGACCCGCAGGCCTCAATCATTTCGGGCTGCATGTGGAAAACATGAAGGCTGCCGTCGCCATGTTCAGGCAGCGAGGCGCCACAGCCACCGACCCGACAGGGCCAAGCGCGTTCTCGAAAGCGATTCTCGCAAACGTGACCGACCTCAACGGTCTCCGGATTGAACTGGCCGAGCTTGGTCCTGACTCTTTGCAGCGAAAGGCCATGGAAAGCTGGAAATAACTTCAATTGCAGGATTGCAGAATTGCAGGATTGCAGAAAGTGAAGAATGGCAGGAAGGGAACATTGCAGGAAGGTTGTTGGCTGACGTGATGCGGAAGCGAACGATTGCAGGTGCCGTGGGCCTGATAGCAGGTCTGTGGCTCGTGAGTGTCCTGGTGGTGGCCGCGCAGGCAGGACAAGCCGACAAGCCACGCCCTTTCGACTCCGCTCAGGGTCGTCCTGAGCCTGCCGAAGGCCGAATGTCCGACGAGGTCTTCAAAAACGTTCAGATCCTCAAAGGCATTCCCGTGGACGAGTTCATGGGAACGATGTCGTTTTTTTCTGCAGCCTTGGGCATGAACTGCACGGACTGCCACGTCGACGAAAGCGGCGGCAGCTGGGCCAGGTATGCCGACGACAATGCGCTCAAACAAACCTCGCGACGCATGATGCGAATGGTGGCGTCGATCAACCAGACGAACTTCGGGGGGCGGCAGGTCGTCACCTGCAACACCTGTCATCGCGGCAGCAACCGTCCCAACGTGATGCCCAGCCTTGCCTTGCTCTACGGAACCCCACCTCCGGACGAGCCGGGTGACCCGTTCACACAGGCCAAGGGTCAGCCGTCGGCAGATCAGGTCCTCGACAAGTACCTCGCGGCGCTCGGCGGTGTCGAGCCTGTGGCCAAACTCACCAGCTTTGCGGCAAAGGGTACCTTCATGGGCTTTGACGATGCCGACAAAAGCGCGGTGGAAATCTTCGCGAAGGCGCCGGGGCAACGCACCACGATCATTCACACGCTGTCCGGCGACAGCACGACGGTCGTTGACGGCCGGAGTGGCTGGATCGCGGCGCCAGAAGCGGAAAGACCCCTGCCGCTCTTGGCCCTCACCGGTCAGGAACTTGACGGCGTTATGCTCGAGGCAGAACTGTTCTTCCCCAGCCGGATCAAACAATCGCTCACCAACTGGCGGGTCGGCCAAAGCGTCCTCATCAACGATCGCGAAGTCCAGCCCGCACAGGGCGTCACCGCCAGGGGAGCCACGGTCACGCTGTGCTTCGATGTGGAGACGGGTCTCCTCTCACGCCTCGTCCGGTTCTCGGCATCACCGGTTGGCCGTCTTGTGACGCAGATTGACTATGCCGACTATCGTGAGGTGGCCGGAGTCAAGATGCCGTTTCGCTGGACCGTTACCTGGCTGGGGGGACGATCAGTATTCGAGATGAGCGAGGTCCGGCCGAACGTTCCAATCGAAGAGACGAGGTTTGCCAGGCCGGCTCCATCAGCTTCACCAAAGCTCGTTACGACACCCCGGTAGCACACTTTCGCGACCGCTGCCAGCCGATCCGCAGAATATGAACAAGGAGCAAGCAGCTTCGGAGTCCGTTTACTATCGCAATTCAGACTCGGTTCCCTTCGCTTCCCGCCTTTCCTATCGCGTCAGGCGTCAGATGTTTCGGATCTTCATGGAGGTCATGCAGCCGCGCTCCGAGACTCGCGTCCTCGATGTGGGTGTCACCAGTGATGACAGGCACAAGGAGTCAAACTTTTTCGAGCAGTTCTATCCATATCCCCAGAACATCACCTGTGTGGGCACGGAGGACGGTTCGCACCTGACTCATCGATATCCCGGGCTGACTTACCAGCAAGTGCGACCGATGGAACCTCTACCATTCAGCAACTCACAGTTCGATCTCGTGTTCAGCAACGCTGTCGTCGAGCACGTCGGAAGCCGTGCGGAACAGCGCACGTTCGTCGGTGAGCTGTGCCGGGTGGCCAAGGCGTTTTTCATTACGACCCCGAACCGGTGGTTCCCTGTCGAGCATCATACGGGGCTGCCGCTCGTCCACTATCTCCCTGCGGGTGTCTTTCGCTCCCTGATCCACAACACGAAATACCGTCACTGGGCAAACGAGGCCAACCTGAACATTCTCACCGCCAGCGAACTCGCAGGCCTTTTTCCGTCGACCGTGAGAGTGGACATTCGGTCCGTCCACCTCTTCGGGATTCCCGCCAACCTGGTCGCGTTCGGGAACCGCAACGCATGAGCGCGGTGCTTGGCAACGGTGGCAGATTCTCGTGGAGCGGACGCCGAGCCTTGATTACCGGGGGGTCGAGCGGCATCGGAAAACAGCTGGCGTCCGATCTGCTCCGCCGCGGAGCGCACGTAGGAATCGTCGCTCAGCACGCGGACAAGCTGAAGGCGGCCGAACTGGACCTCAGGCAGATCTCGCCGAACGTCTGGTCCTACGCGTGCGACATTGCCCTGCTGGACGAGGTCCGCGCGATGGCGAGGGCATACCGGGAGCGGTTTGACGCGCCCGAGGTGCTGATTAACAATGCGGGCTACGCCGTCTACTACACGTTCGAACAGATGCCGTCCGAGGAAATTCATCGCCTGTTCGACGTCAATCTGGTCGGCGCATCGCTCGTGACACGCGAATTCCTCCCCGACATGATCCGCGCCGGTGGCGGTCGCGTGGTGATGATGGCTTCGATTGCCGGTCGGATACCGATGACGCCGTGCGGCGTGTACTCCGCATCCAAGCACGGTCTGGTTGCCCTTGCAGAACTCCTCAGGGTTGAGACCGCACGCTTCCGGATCAAAGTCCACGTCGTCTGTCCGGGCCGCGTCGAGACCGAGTTCTTTTCGCATCAATCATTCAAGGCTCGGGCTCATCGGCCGGAAACCTCGCGCACGATTCCGGTGGAAGTGGTGTCCGAGGCTGTCATTGCGGCAATCGAGCACAATCGGTTCATGACATCCGTTCCTCGACACCTGGGTGTCCTTGCATGGATGGCCGCCGCCATGCCTATCGTTTTCAGGCCTTTCTGGCATCGGTTTCTGTCGGCGCGCGTGGAATCGGTCTATACAGGAGCGGCTGTCTCGAAGGTCGAGTGAAATGCCTGCTGTCGCGTCTGCAGCCCTACACCCAACGTGCCCAATCTGCGAAACGGGCGCTCACGCGGGCAGGTACTGCCGCAAAGATGGGGCGTCCTACTATCGCTGCCGGATGTGCGGGCTCATTTTCCAGCATCCGCTTCCGGCCCGAAGCTCGATGATGTCCTGGGCAAACGACGAGTACACGTCTGGCGCCTATCGCGACTACGTGGAAGCCAGGCCGATGAAGATCCGCCATTTCGAAGATCGGTTGTCAGAGATCGGCGACCGTGTCAGGCCGGGACGATTGCTCGATGTGGGATGCTCGTGCGGGTATTTCATGGAGGTCGCCGCCTCACGGGGATTCGACGTGCAAGGGGTGGAATTCTCCAAGTCGGCCATAGCCGCGGCTAGCTCAGCTCTCCAGTCTCGAATCTTCGAAGGCACGCTCGACGAAATGCCCCTCAACGGGATGTTCGATGTTGTCAGCGCGTTCGACCTGATCGAGCACGTCCAGGATCCCCGCGCGCTTCTGAGACGGTGTGCCGCCGTGCTGCGGCCCGGAGGTGCGCTCATCATCAGTACGCCTGATGCGGGGCACTTTCTTCGACACGTCATGCGGTCTCGCTGGCCGATGTTGCAACCCATGCAGCACCTGTTTCTCTTTTCCCGGCGCGCCCTCGCGAGCGCGCTCCGCGCTGAAGGTTTTGATGAAGTCCGCGTCGACACGGCCTACAAGACCATCAACGTCGAATACCTGATCAATCAGATCAAGCCCTTGAATCCGGTGCTGAGTGTGACGCTGGGGACGCTCACGCAGGCCGTCCCAGGGACAATCTTGCGGCGGAACAGACGGATCAATATCGGCGAGATCCTGGCCGTGGCCCACCGCTCATGACACGTGCCATGACCACCACTTCCACTTCTGCAACCGCACGGGCGCACAAAGCATCGGGCAAGACAGTGGACCACTGCCCGATCTGCAAGTCTCAAGAGTTGCGGTACGAGTTTATTGTCGACGGCTTTCCAATGTGCCGTTGTCCACACTGTACCCTTCTGTTTCTCAACCCCCAGCCCGCGCGGGCGGCCCAGGTCGATTCTTCACACGACGATCTGTCCAGCAGCGTGTACGACCTGCATGCCGCAAATGCGGCGTCGCGTCTCGATCAGTTGATGACCTACGCGAGCGCCAAGCCGCAACGTCTCCTGATGATTGCCAACGACGCGTTTCTCACGCAGGAAGCCAGAAGACGTCAGGTGGACGTGATGTCGTTGACCAGCGACGAAGTCGATACCGGCTCTCTGCGGACGCTCCCGGATCATATGTTCGACGCGGCGGTCTTTTACTGCACGCTCGAGCGATTGTCCGATCCAGAAACCGTGTTGATTGAGCTCAAGCGCCGGCTCACCCCGACCGGCGTGGTCATGGTCATTGGACCGACAATAGACAGTCGCACTGCTCGGCTGTTTCGCTCGGCCTGGTGGGAGTTCAACTCACAGAACCTTCACTACTTCTCGGCCGACACCCTCCAGAGTCTCCTTCTGAAGTGCGGCTACGGCGATCCCCTTATCGACAGTGACGAGTGCGCTGTCTCACTCGAGTACTTCAAGCGAAAGATTCCGGCCGTCTCGTCAGGCTTCTACCGCGGCGTTCTGGGATTGCTTGTCTCTGTGACACCAGGCTTTCTGCGGCATCGGGCGTTCCGATCGCTCAACAGCCGGCGCGTCCTGATCGCGCGCTCCAAGCCGATGGCGGCCACGCCGACATTGTCGGTCATCGTGGCCGCATACAACGAAAAGGAAACGCTTCGGACGCTGATGGATCGACTGATTGCCAAGTCGATTGACGGCGTGAATATCGAGATCGTGCTGGTTGAAAGCAACTCTTCGGACGGAACGCGGGAAGACGCGGAGCGGTACAGGACGCATCCTCGTGTCCGATATGTTCCGGAGGATCGGCCGCGTGGGAAAGGTCACGCGGTCAGATCGGGATTGGCTGTGTGCACCGGAGACGTCGTGCTGTTTCAGGATGCCGATCTCGAGTACGACATCGATGACTACGATGATCTTGTCGCGCCACTCCTGGCCTATCGTCGCAACTTCGTGATCGGCTCACGGCACGTATCGAAGGGACGGGTCTGGAAGATTCGTCAATTCAACGACGCCGTGCCGCTGGCTGCGCTCTTCAATCTCGGCCATGTGGTCTTTCTGGGTCTCTTCAACTTCATCTACAGACAGCGGCTGAAGGATCCCTTCAGCATGTTCAAGGTCTTTCGCCGGGAGTGCCTGTACGGACTGACATTCGAGTGCAATCGGTTCGACTTCGACTTCGAGATCGTGATCAAGTTGCTTCGCAAGGGGTACCGGCCGCTCGAGCTGCCCGTGAACTACCGGGCACGTTCTCCGAGCGAGGGCAAGAAGGTGACGATGATCCACGATCCGCTGACCTGGATCCGGGCCTTGCTGAAGTTCCGCTGGAGCCCGCTGTACAACGGCAAGGCGTGAAACCGAACGCTTTCGTTGTCGGGCAGGGCTGGTCCACCGTGCTTGCACGGCTGGTTCTCGGCTACGTGATTGCCCTTCCCTTCATCGTGCCTCAGGTTGCTCGGAATCTCGGGGCGCGTTACACGCTTGCGATCACCCTGCAGTCGCCGACGACGGGGTCTCTCGAGATCGTCCACGATCTTGGGCAGGGATTGGCCGACCGTCCATTCGCAACGGTCCCCCTTCACCCATCAGATCAGCCCCACGAGTACAAACTCGAGTTGCCGCCCGGCCGTTACCACCGTCTTCGCATCGATCCTGGGACGACCGCGGCACGCTACACGATTACGAAGGCGGCAATTCTCTCGCCGGACGCATCACCGCGCACGCCGATAGCCCTTGACGGGCTGGTTCCGTTGTCACAGTTAGCGATCGTCGAGCGGACGTCCAATCGGCTTGTCGTCGAGGCGCCTCCAGGTGCAACCGATCCGCAACTTCTCTTCACGCCGCGGGCGCCGATCGTCATTCCGTCGCATGTGTTGAATCCAGTCGGATCCAGTCCTTTCACGATTGCAATGCTTTGGCTCTGCGGGATTGGTGTTGTGCGAGTCTTCGAGCTGGCGCTTCACGGATCGCACGTTGCGCCGACGCTGGCACGAGTCAGGGCAGCGTGCGAATCACACCCGCGAAAGGCAGTGGCGGTGATCGCCGTGGCAGCCACGGTCGTGTCCACGTATCCGATCCTGTTTCTGGGCCGAAGTCTCTTCAGTCCAAACATTGGCGGCGTCCCGATGCTCTACGGTGACGCCCCGTTCACGCCCGGATCCACCGATGGTCAGTTCGAAGACCCCCGCGGCAGCGACGTCTGGGCTGCGATCCTCCAGGACATCCCGCATTCAGTTGTTCAGCGAGCAGCACTATCGGAAGGCGAATTCCCGCTGTGGAATCGTCACAACGCTGCTGGAAGGCCGCTCTGGGGCCAGGGGTTGTCCTTCTTGCTGGATCCGCTGCACTGGCTGACACTCGTGACGCCAAACGTGGCATTGGGATCGGATTTGAAGTTCGTGGCTCATCGTCTGGTCTTTGCACTGGGCGCGGGATTGGTAGCCCTCGCGACGACGGGCGCCGTGGTGCCCTCGCTGATCGCAGCCTCCGTCGCCCCGTTTGCAGGCGTGTACGCGTTCCGCTTGAATCATCCCGG
>DATBJG010000408.1:0-4185 GCA_036556585.1 Vicinamibacterales bacterium | reverse complement strand
GACATAGAGAAACTGCTGCTTCGGGTCCCTCGAGAAAGTCAGGTCCCACGTCGAGCCGGACCCGAGGGTTCTCTTCGCGATAAACCCTTCTTTCACAAAGGTCCCGTCGGCGCGAAACACCTGGACGCGATCATGCTGGCGATCGCAGACGTACACGAGCCCGTCATTCGAGAGTTCAGCGCAGTGCACGGGATTGCGGAACTGCTTGGCCGGTGGCGCGTCTGGATTGTACGGCGGAAGCGGTGTGTCATCGGGCTTGTTACCGTACGCGCCCCAGTAGCGTTTGAGTTTTCCAGTATCGGCATCAATCACGGCGACGCGCTTGTTGAGGTAGCCGTCGGCCAGGTAGGCTTCGTTGGTCTTCGGATCGACAAAAATCTTCGCAACGCGCCCGAAGTTCTCCAGGCTATTGCTGCCGGTGTTGCCACCGATGCGGCCGACCTGCAGAAGATTCTTCCCGTCCTTGGTGAACTTCAGGACATGCGCGTCCTTCTCGCCGTTGCCACCCACCCACACATTTCCTTTGTGGTCCACCGTGATTCCATGGTTTGACTGCGGCCATTCGTACCCCTGACCAGGACCTCCCCAATGCCGTCGGAGGGTGCCGGCCTGATCGAATTCCAGGACCGGTGGCGCTCCCAGGCAGCATTCGCCCGTCGGCGGATTCAGCTCGAGCCCTTTCTCGTTGTTCGAGAGCGTTGCGGAGCTTCGATGAATGATCCAGACGTGATCTTCGGCGTCAACCGAGACGCCAATGGCCGACCCGAGGACCCAGTGATTGGGCAAAGGTTTCGGCCAGAGCGGATCGACCTCGAACATGGGCGCGCGGAGCTCCCGCGGCGCCTGCGCCGCCGCTGCCCGGGCGAGAAGCACGTGGCCAATGCTGAGAGCACTAATAAGGATGGCGAAGGCTGCCCCAACGCGCAGATTTCGCTTCCGCCGCGAATGGCCCATATCGAGCCTCCTTGTTGGATGACAAGCTTTTATCACAATTCGGCTCTCGGATTTGGGCTTTCGGCTTTCGAACCCCGAGAGCCAAGTGCCGAGAGCCGCCTTCCGAAGGCCGTCGCAAATCCGCGCAGAATCGGCGACACGTCCCCTTTCGCGAGCGGAATCTCAATCAGCGTGAAGCGCTTTTCCTCGAAGGCCTCACTCAGCACGTCTCTGAAACGTCTCGGCGTGCGTGCCGTAAATCCGCGACCGCCCCAGATCTCAGCCAGCCTCGCGAACGGCCATTCGACCGTGTTGTTGTACTGGGCATCCGGGACGAAGGCCTGAAGCATCTCCCACCGGTTGTTGTTGAACAGCACGACGATGGGATTGCACTCGTACTCCGGGGCGTGCGAGATCTCGCTGCCAGTCATCTGGAATGCGCCGTCACCCACGAGCACGAGCGGGCGGCGACCGCTCGAGATTTGCACACCCAAGGCCGCCGGAATCGCAAACCCCATCGTGCCGTAGTAGGCCGGGGCCACGCACTCGTTGGCGCGAATGTCCACGCTCGCAAACAGGCAATCGCCCATGTCAGCAACCACCGGAACTTCAGGATGTTCCTCCAAAAACCGGTTGAGCACGCGGATCACGTGCCGGACCTTGATCGGCTCGTCGTCCTGATAGGGATCCAGCACCTCCGGTGATACGTCCGTTCCAAGCGCGCGCACGACCTGCATCTTCGGATGCAGATCTGGGGCTCGGAGGAGCCGGTCGATCAGGCGTTCCAACGGCGTGTTCTGATATCGGTGATGCTTGATGAACACCTCGCGGCCAGCGCAGATAATCAGGTTCGACTCGCGCAGACAATCGGCTGAAACACCGAGACCTACGTCACTAATCAGCTCGCCCAGCAACAGCAGACAATCGGACTTCTCGACAATCTGACGCAGTGCAGGCGGCGAGACGACGCCCAGGTACGTGCCGATGAACTGCCGGTGACGGGTTGGAAACACGCCGCGGCCCAGGAAAGACGACGCAACCGGCACATTCAACTGAGCAGCCAGGCGCATGATCTGGTCGCGCAACTGGAAGCGGTGCACCTCGACCCCCACGATGAGCACCGGGCTGGTCGCCGCGTTGAGCTGTCCTATTATTTCTCTGGCCGCCTCCTCCACGGCCGCGTCGTCAATCGCCACGTCCACGTGCTCGAAGCTGACCGGCACAGTGACGTCGGCAAACACCATGTCACGCGGAATCTCGAGATACACGGGACGTTTGCACTGCAGGGCCACCTCGATGGCCTTTCGAATCTCGCTGGCGGCCGTGCGCGGATTGTCGAGGATGGCGCCGTATTCCGTCACTTCCTTGTAGATGTTGAACTGCGACTCGTACGTCTTCACCTCGTGGTGAACGTGCTGGCCGGACTGTTTTTCAAGTCTTCCGGGGCCGCCCGAAATCACGACGAGCGGAGACTCTTCGGCGTACGCACAAGCCACCGAATTGATCATGTTGAGGCCGCCGGCACCGTACGTGATGCAGCACACTCCCAGGCCATTGGTCATGCGCGCCGATCCGTCGGCCGCAAATCCCACTGCGGGCTCGTGGCTCATCCGCACCAGGCGGAAGCGCCCATCGTCTTCGAAGGCTTCGTACAGATTGAGGACAAAGTCGCCGGGAATGCCGAAGATCTGGCGGACGCCATGGTCCCAGAGCTCGTCGAAGAGGACCTTGTGCAGCTTCATGGCGAAACCGCCGGCACGATCGTCCCGCGACACTCCCCAAAACCAATGCGCCGATACCCTTCTCGCTCGCAGTAGCCGCGGAAGATGACCTCGTCGCCATCCAGCAGGAAGCGTCTGGTCTCTCCCGACGGCAATTGAACAGGGCCTTGACGAGTGATTTCGAGCAGGCATCCCAACGCGTCGTTCGCTGGTCCCGACACGGTTCCACTCCCGAGAAGATCGCCCGTGCGAAGATTGCAGCCGTTGCTGGTGTGGTGGGCCACCATCTGCGCGACCGTCCAGTACATATTGAGGAATGAGTTGCGGCTCAGGCTCAAGGGCTCGAGTCCCTGCTCGCGCATCTGAGCCGACGACAGAAGGACCTCGACTTTCACGTCAATCCCGCCGCTCTCCTCGTTTGACGTTGACGAGAGGTACGGTAGCGGCCGCGGATCCTCTGGCGGGCGCACGAACGCCGGACTGCGAAACGGCGCCAGCGCCTCAATCGTGACCACCCACGGGGAAATTGTGGAAACGAAGCTCTTTGCGAGAAATGGTCCAAGGGGTTGATACTCCCACGCCTGAATGTCGCGCGCGGACCAATCGTTCAACAGGCACAAACCAAAGAGGTGCTGTTCCGCCTCGTCGAGCGCGATGGGTTGCGCCAGCGGGTTCCCGACCCCCACCAACGCGCCAATCTCCATTTCGTAGTCGAGCCGTTGCGATGGTCCGAACGACGGGTGGGGCGCATCTGGCGCCTTCGATTGACCCGAGGGCCGCCTGATGTCGGTCCCACTGGCCACGATCGACGAACTGCGACCGTGATAGGCGATGGGCACGTGCTTGTAGTTGGGCAGGAGCGGATTGTCCGGACGAAAGATTCGTCCGACGTTGGTCGCGTGGAACACCGACGCATAGAAATCGGTGTAGTCGCCGATGGCCACCGGGAGCAGCAGCTCAGCTTGATCCATGGGTACGAGCAGATTCGGATCGCCGCCGCCGCGTTCGGAATCGAGGGTCCGCACCAGCCGCCCACGAAGCTGCGCCATGACCGACGGGCCGAGAGCCATCAGTGGATTCAGCACCGGTGCCGCAATAGCTTGTGGCAGATCCCCTGCGATACCTTCGAGTAACCCCAAATCCCGGCACCGGGGGAGATCCAGAATTTGATCGCCGATGGCGACGCCGATACGCACCGTTTCCTGGCTATGTTTCCGGCGGAAGACTCCAAACGGCAGGTTTTGAATCGGGAAGTCGGTGTCGTCCGAATTGGCTGACTCGACCCAGCTTCGAAGATTGGAATTGTGGGTGTCGTCAATTACACGCAGGGGTTTGTCTGATCCGCTCATAGCACTCCCATCCGCTCGAGGTCCTCGACGGGCTCAGAGAAGGCACACGATCCAAACGACCGGAAAAAACTGCGGCGAGTGTTGGCGAGGTCCGTAACCGCCAGGGTTCGATCGCGCCAGACGAGGCCGCCCGGCGTAAACGCGAACGCCTTTGGCGATGCTTCACGCAGGGCTTCGACCGC
>DATBJG010000407.1:0-8029 GCA_036556585.1 Vicinamibacterales bacterium | reverse complement strand
CGGCGTTGCTGGGTGTCGTGAGTGGTGTGCTCTTCGCCTACGCCGGTGACCTGCCGCGTGTCACAGCGCTCGACGACTACGCCCCCAGCACCATCACGCGCGTGTACGCCGCCGGCGGCGAAGTCGTGGGACAGTTTGCCACCGAGCGACGCATGGTCGTCGGCTACGACGATATCGCCCCTCAGCTGCGACAGGCCATCATCTCGGCAGAGGACGCGGGATTCGATTCGCACGTCGGCCTGAGCATGTCGCGCATCCTCATCACGCTGGTTCGCGACGTGTTCGATGGCATGCGTGACATGTTTGCGGGCCGATCGTCGCGCCCTGCCGGCGCCAGCACGCTCACGCAGCAGCTGGCCCGGAATCTGTTTCCGGAGGACATCGGGTTTCAGGTCAGCGTCGAGCGCAAAATCAAAGAAGCCATCGTGGCAGTGCAGATAGAAAAGCGCTATACGAAACGGGAGATTCTCACCTTCTACGCCAACCACATCCCGTTCGGTCACGGGACGTACGGTGTCGAGTCGGCAGCACGTCTTTACTTTGGCAAGTCGGCAAAGGACGTGTCGCTCGAAGAGGCGGCACTGCTTGCCGGAATCGTGCAGCGTCCGGCGCGCCAGAATCCGTTTGTCGATGTCGCGGCTGCAACGCGCCGACGCAACTATGCCCTGCAGCGGATGGCCGATGAAGGGTATCTGTCACAGCAGGAAGCCGACATAGCCAAGCAGAAGCCGGTCCTCGTCAAGGGTCAGCCGCGACCAGAGAGGTCCGAGGCGCCGTTTTTCGTAGAGGAAATCCGCAAGCACCTCGAACAGCGGTTTGGCGCCAAACAACTTTACGAAAGCGGCTTGTCAGTCTGGTCTTCGCTCGATTTGCCGTTGCAACGGGCCGCCAACCGCGCTGTGGATCGGGGACTTCGCAAACTCGATCAACGGCGTGGATATCGGCGCTCGGCGGTCAAGAACATCCTGGCCGACGGGCAGCGCCTCGACCGATACCGTCATGAACGGTGGGATCGGCCAATGGCTGCGGGTGACATCGTGCCTGGACTCGTCACCGCCGTGACCCCCACATCGGCGCAAATACGGCTGGGTGTCTATCGTGGAGAGCTCGGCCGGGCAGACTTTACCTGGACACATCGGACGGCTGCGACCGACCTTTTCAAACCAGGCGATCTGATCGAGGTCTCCATTACCAGCCTCAACGAGTCGTCCCGGACGGCGGCGCTCGCGCTCGAGCAGACGCCCCTCGTTGAGGGGGCACTGGTGGCCATTGACAATCGGACCGGGCAAATCAAAGCCATGGTCGGCGGCTTCAGCTTCGAACGAAGCAAGTTCAATCGGGCGGTTCAGGCGTACCGGCAGGTGGGATCAGGATTCAAGCCGTTCGTCTACACGGCGGCCATCGATCGTGGCTTCACACCGGTGTCGACCCTGACCGATGAGCCGATGAGCTTCCCGGCCGGTCCCGGGCAACCGCCATACGCCCCCAAGAACTATGACGGCGTCTACGAGGGAACCATCACGCTTCGCCACGCGCTCGAGGATTCGCGCAACGTCCCCGCCGTCTGGATGATGAATCAACTGGGTCCAGCGCAGGTCGTGTCCTATGCGCGACGCTTTGGCCTCACTGGAACACTTCAGCCTTTTCTGTCGACGGCGCTGGGGGCCGGTGAAGGTTCGCTGGTTGAGATGACGAGCGCGTACTCCGTCTTTGCCAACCAGGGAATCCGGATGACGCCGTACTCAATACTGAAAGTGTCGGACCGGGAAGGGAACGTGCTCGAAGAGAACCGACCAGAGTCCCACGACGCCATCCGCGCAGACACGGCGTTCGTCATGACGAATCTCCTGCGCGGCGTTATTCAGCGCGGGACTGGCGCCCAGGCAGCGGCCTTGAAGTGGCCCCTTGGCGGCAAAACCGGTACGACCGACGACAACAGCGACGCCTGGTTCCTGGGGTTCGATCCTGATATGACGGTGGGCGTGTGGGTCGGCCATGACGAACGCAAGCCGCTCGGGCCCTCCGAAACCGGCGCCGTCGCCGCCCTGCCAATCTGGATTGAGTTCATGCAGGCATATCTGGCCGGCAAGGATCGCGACAATCCGCCTCAGTTCGCGCGTCCGAGCAACATTGTCTTCCTGACGATGGATGGATCTCGGACGAGCCCTGTGAGCGGCGCCTCACAGGTGACCGACGTGGGTGAAGCTTTTATCTCCGGAACCGAGCCACAACCGAATCCATGGCCCACCTCACCGCCTGCTCCGCAATAGTTCTCAGTCATCAGTTGTCAGTATTTCTCGTTAGGTCCAGGCTGACGACTGAACATTGACAACTGAAAACTCCCTAGTCTTCGTCGGGCGCGGCTTGTCCGAGAGTTCCCGACGCTTTCTTCATGAGGTAAGTCTTGATGAGCCCGTCGATGTCGCCGTCAAGGACACGGTTGACGTCGCCGATTTCCATCTTCGTTCTGTGATCCTTGATCAGCTGGTACGGATGCAGCACGTAACTGCGAATCTGGCTGCCGAACGCGATCTCCTTCTTGGCGCCGCCAAGCTGCTCGAGCTTGGCTTGCTGCTCTTTCAACCTGACGTCGTACAGCCGAGCCCGCAGCACGCGCATGGCAGAGTCACGATTGCGATGCTGTGAGCGCTCGTTCTGACAGGACACGACAATGCCGGTCGGCAGATGTGTGATACGTACCGCAGAGTCGGTCACGTTGACGTGCTGGCCCCCGGCGCCGCTCGATCGGAAGGTGTCGATGCGCAGGTCCTTCTCCTCGATCTGGACGTCCACGTCCTCGGGGAGCTCGGGCCAGACAAACAGGGACGCGAAAGACGTGTGACGGCGGGCGGCCTGATCGAACGGTGAAATGCGCACGAGCCGATGGACGCCGGCCTCGGCGGAGAGCAGGCCGAAGGCGTAGTCCCCGGCGATTGTCAGGGTCGCGCTTTTCAACCCGGCTTCATCACCCGGCTGATAGTCGATCACTTCTCGTTTGAAGCCGCGCCGCTCCGCCCAGCGCAGATACATGCGCAGCAGCATTTCTGCCCAGTCCTGCGACTCCGTACCCCCCGCACCGGGATGAATGGTGACAATGGCATTCCGGCGGTCGTGCTCGCCGCCCAGCATCTTCTTGATTTCGCCAGCGTCGACCGCGCGGGCCAGCGCGTCGAGTCCTTCGCCGAGCTCTGTCAGGGCCCCCGCATCGCCCTGTTCGGCCCACTCGACGAGAACGGCAAGATCGTCACTCCGCCGGCGCAAGCCTGCGACAAGCTCGCGGTCCTCCTCCAGCCGGCGTCGACGCTGCAGAAGGCGCTGTGCCGATTCCTGATCCTTCCAGAAATCGGGCTCGGCAACCTTCGTCTCAATCTGTTTCAGCTCTTCGTCAGGTTTTGCCGCCTCAAAGATAGCTCCGCAGATCTGCCGCCCGTTTGACGAGATCCTCATATCGCCGCGTCAGTTCATCCAGCGCGAGAGCCACGGTGTCTCCTTTACAGCCTTCAGCCTACAGCCTTCAGCCTTCAGCTATCGGTGGTCATTAATTATGAACCGATTTTCTGGTATATCCGGCAAATACCAAGGCCGCGAGCGTCAACATCAGGCACGCGTACGCACACAAGTCGCCAATCCTTCCATAAATTGTCAAGCCTGAGAGCAGGCGGACTTCGCCGTTCAAGACCGTCGTGTCAAAGAGCTCCGAACGCGCCAGGACGCGGCCGTACGGGTCCACGATGCCGCTGATGCCGGTATTGGCCGCGCGCGCAAGGTACCGACCCTGCTCGATTGCGCGCATCGATGCTTGAAGAAAATGCTGGTGAGGGGCCGACGAGTAGCCGTACCAGGCATCGTTGGTAATCGTGGTCAACAGCGCGCTGCCGTCGCGAATGGCCCGGCCGACGAGGGCGGGATACACAATCTCATAGCAGATCGCCGTTGAAATCATGGCGCCGTCAACCGGCAGGAGCACCATCCGTTCGCCAGGCGAGAAATCCGCCACGCCCTCCACGAGCGATCCGACGAAAAAGAGCAGTGATTTGAGCGGCACGTATTCGCCGAAGGGCACGAGCTGCATTTTTCGATAGACTGCGGTCGTCTCTCCGCCCGGCGCCAGCATGAACGCAGAGTTGTACAACCTCGGCTGCGACCCGCGCTCGATCTCGTCGGTGCCGAAGAGCAACCTTATGCCGGTCTGCCGGACGACATCGCGAATCTGTTCCGCGCCGCCGCGATCTTCGTCGTAGAAAAAAGGCGTTGCCGACTCCGGCCAGATGACCAGCGCCGCCCCGCGCTTTGCAGCCTCACGCGTCATTGAAAGATAGCGTTCGAGAATGATCGGAGCGCGGGCGGGATCCCACTTCTCGTTCTGCGGGACGTTGCCCTGCACGAGGGCGAGGTTGAGCGGCCTGCCCGATGCGAGCAACTCGGCCCGCTGGATACGAACGCTGCCCCACACCGACAGGGCCAGCACGACAGCCATTGGGGCTACGGCCGACATCCATGCGCGACGGCCTGTCGAGATCACGGCAAACGCCAGACCAGTCGCGACAGTTGCGACCAGTGCCGACAATCCAAATACGCCGACCAAGCTTGCCACCTGCGCGACGGGGAGCACGGTCGTCTGGCTGTAACCGAGAAGGAGCCACGGAAATCCGCTCCAGAAATACGTGCGCCCGAGCTCACTCGTCACCCAGACAGCCGGGGCGAGCCATAGCGCCCGCATGCCGAGATGCCGGGTGATCCAGGCAAGGGCCAACGCAAACAAGGCAGGGAACATCGCGAGGTATGCGATGAGCAGTCCAGCCACGAGGATCGACACCGGCAGGCTGAGGCCGCCAAATGTCCGCACGGTTGCGCCGGTCCAATACACTGTCCCCGTGAAGTACGCCAAGCCTGCCACGAGGCCCAAACCCAACGCGCGCCCTGACCTGACCGGTCGGCCGTCTGGTACGAGCGCGACCAGGAGTGGAGTCAAGGCAATCCAACCGAACGGTGGATACCCAAACCGCGGGAAGCTCACTGCCAGCAGGATGCCTGACAGCAGTGCGAGCGGGTAGCTCAGGACGTGAACCAACGAGGGTGCAAAGCTAGCGGCTAATCCAGGGCTTGAACTGCTCTTCTTTTTCGAGTCGTGCGGCAACTTGTTCCGCCTCACGCCGGCTCTTGTACTTTCCGACACGCACCCGGTAGATGGGCGCTGAGGCGCCCGACGCGGGTGCCGTCACGTAAGCGGGATATCCCTTTCCCGACAGACGCCTGGCGATTCCATCTGCCTCTACCCGTACTTGGAGTGCTGCAACTTGAACCACATATCCGGGTCCACCAGGCTCGCCCGACGTGCTGACGGCCGTCGGCGCCGGGGTCGCGGGAGGTGGAGCCGTTGGTGTCGCGGGCGCCGGCGTGGCGGCAGCAGGTGTTGCTGGCACTGGTGCGGCCGCTGTTGTTTGAGCCGCCGCTGGCGGCGTCGTACGCGACGCAACTGGCGCCGGTGGAGGCGGCGCAGGCTTCTTGCGCTGTAATTCCTGAGGCTTGAGCGTTTCGGCCGGGGGTTTATCCTTCTCGAGCCGCTCGTAGTAGGTCAGTTCATCGGCCGGCGTCGGTGGAGGTTCCGCCACTTCAGGTTGGGTTATCGCCGGGGGTGCGGCCGCAGGCGTTTCAACGGGGATCTCGGTGACCGCTGATTCTGCTGAAGCCACCGTTGCGGGATCCGCGGAGGCCGGTCGCGCTCCACGTCCCACTAACACCCCGCACAGGAAGATCACAACCGAGACAACGGTCGCGGCCATGAACAGAAAGACCAGCTGTTTGCCGTTCAGCTGAATTTCGCGGAACCCATCGTCGGAAGATTGATAGGCCAACCTCACCTCTCAGGCAATTTGCGCTCGTCCCGGGTCGCTCGTGTCCGGACCGGCTTCACGCGCCTGCGATTTGCCTTCGTGGCAATGATTGTACCACGGTTCTTGTGCTCGCTCCGATGAGCGCTGCGACACGGATCATCGAGCCGACCAGCCTGAATCACGGGACGCGGATCGACGCTGATCACGCGGATCAGACGGATCGGACGCCGTTGTTGTTGGAAACGTCGGGTTACCGGACGGAGTTTCTGATGCGCTCCTGGAGGGTCTTGGCTTCGACCAGATCGGGAGCCAGGAGCAACGCCCTGTCTACCTCTCGCTGGGCCGCAACGACATCGCCGCCAGCCAGGTACGCCTCGGCCAGGGTGACACGAGCGGGTGCCGTGTCCTGGCTCCACAGGGAAATCGTGAGCGCATCGATCGCTTCCGCGGTGCGGCCGTTGCGCAGGTACAGGCGACCAAGCAGCAAGTGCGCCTCGGTCTGATAAGGCGCGAGATACAACGACCGGCGCAATTCGGCAATTGCGTCACGATCCTGCCCTTGTTCTGTAAAGCGGCGGCCGCGCTCGAGGTGGAACTGAGCCACTTCACGCTGTTCCCGTTGTTCGCTTGCGAGAAGCGCCACATCGATAGCGTCGGCCAGTGGTCGATCCGCGTAGAAGCTGATTCGTTCGAGGCCTCGCGGCACCGGTTCGGTCGCAGCAGTAGGACGCTTGTCCCAATCCGCGAACTCCGACGACAACTGCCGGGCGAGTTCCCGTTCGCGAGCAGATTCGGTGGCGGCCCCCGAGGCCTGGAGGGCTGCCGCAAGGACCGCGTGCGCTTCCCCATCCGCCGGATTCAGACGAACGGCCTGACGCAGCCAGTAGGCCGACGACTTCGGATCGCGCTCGAGCCAGTACGCGTAGCCGAGGTTGAAGGCATGATCCGCATCATCGGGGACCAGCTTCATGGCCTGGTCGAAGAAGTACGTCGCGCGACCGGAGGCCGGCGGGCTACCCCTTCGAAGTTGTACGATCCCGAGATTGTTCAGCACGGCCGCCGACGGGGCCTGGCTCTGCAGCGCCTTCAAGCGGTTGAACGCCGCGTCGTATCGAGTGAGCCGGATTTCTGACAGTGCAGCGCGGAACTGCGCGGCTCGCCAATCCGGCGACAAGGTCGCCACCTCGCTGCTCACAGCGAGCGCCCGAACATGATCGCCCTCCTCCGTGTGGAGACTCCAGAGAGCCAGGCGCGCCTGGTCGAACGTCGGCTCAGCCTTGAGGGCCGCTTGCAGGTACGCGTGCTGCGTGGCCGAACTCTCGGCTACCAGACCTTTCACGAAATTCTCGAACGCAGCAGGCATCGGATGCTGATGCGCCGACTCCTGCCCGCGACCGGCATCAGGAAGCACTCGGGGTGCGAGCCGCTCGAAAATTGGATAGAGGTCTGTCAGAGGCCCAGCCTCGATGTGCATTTGATCCATCCGTCCGGAATCTAGTTGTATCCGGCGGGCACGGACTTCGAAGGTGTTGCCCGAGAGTGCGACCGATCCGGTGACAACCTCAGCGGCACCGACGAGCTCTCCAAGTCGAATCACGCTCGCGCGGCTGAGCGTTGCAACAGGCGGCACCTGAAGTCTTTGGAATGCCGCCAGCCGCTCGTCCCGGCTGATCGCGGTGGTCCCTCGTGCAGCCAGTTCCTGCGTCAGGAGCAGCGACGCACCCTCAGAGAGCCAGTACAGTCGTGGCTCACGCGATGGATTGTCGAACGGCAGCACGAGGACTCGCGACGAATCCAACGCTGGCGGCGCCTGAGCAAAGGCCGGCGACGACGCGACGATCGCTCCGCACGCGACGAGTGGACCGAGCAGCCTGAACATGTGCATGCAACCTGCACCCGCGGAGCGGGTCCGATGTGTCTAGTCTACGGCTCTTTCGGTAGGGCCCGTGGAACCTTTAGCTGTATGTCGA
Organism: Vicinamibacterales bacterium; assembly: GCA_036556585.1. Lineage (GTDB taxonomy): Bacteria > Acidobacteriota > Vicinamibacteria > Vicinamibacterales > JAMQPK01 > DATBJG01. The sequence continues at coordinate 225 of DATBJG010000407.1, read as the reverse complement.
AAACGTTACGGCTCTGACGTTTTCGTCACTCTTGGGTGGGGGGAGCGACAGGCTTTCGAATCGACACGGCCAGACGACATCCGCTGTCGCCGGCACCCCGGCACTGCGACGTGCGGGCGCTGCCATCAATTTCGCATAGTCCAAGCAGTCGTGTCACCGCGGTTGCGTAGAAAATGCACAACGGCTGCGGAACGGTCTCTCGAACACCGCAGAAGATGGATGACT
>DATBJG010000406.1:0-33165 GCA_036556585.1 Vicinamibacterales bacterium | reverse complement strand
AACGTGTGCGCGTGAACGTCCACGACGGTCACACGACGGCCGCCAAGCATGACCTGGCGCCTCGTCGTCTGAGCCGCTTGAAACGCTGTGAGCTCGGCATCGGCCAGGTCGCGAGCTCCGACGATCATTCCGGCCGTCGCGCCCACCATGTTTCTGAGAAAGTGTCTGCGATTCAGCATCTTCTTCCTCCGCAACGGGACTGCCACTGACCACTGGCCACTAACCACTATTCAAGGTCTGTCTGCCTCGAACTTGATTTCTTTGAGCACCTCGGTCTGAGAGGCGAGCTCTGTGCCACCAGTCGGAAAATCCGACCTGGCCAGCATGAACGCAAGGACGTCGGCATTTTGCTGACGGCTCAGGCCTCCGGGATTGTCCTGAGGCATCGAAATACGCATCCGCTCGAACAGGTCGCCTAACGTGAGGCCGTTCCAGTTGTACTTGAATTGGCCGCCCGTCAAGGGCGGCGCCATCTCGCCGCCCGTCAAATCAGCTGCGTGACAATGCGCGCAATACTGTGCGTAAAGTTGGTCCCCCCGCTTGGCCTGTGCTTCTGTAAAGGTACCGTCCCACACCGACTGCGGCTGCTGTGCGGAGAGCACCATGGCACTCGTGACCAGGAACAAGGTCATCGCGCTCTTGATCATTCGAATGCCTCTACTCCGGGAGCTTGAAGGCAAGGTATTCGCCCGAGTAGACGCCGCCGCTAATCGCTACGACGATGTACTGCTTCCCGTCGACCATGTACGTCATGGGCGATCCGCTCTGAGGAGCCGGCATCCACACGGCTCCAACTTCCTGTCCCGTTGCCTTGTCGTACGCCCGCAACATCGCCCCCCGGGGCCTTCCGGGCGGTGCCGTCACTTGCGCGTCACCCATGATGACGAGCGTTTTGGTGACGACCATCCCCACGCCCTGTGTTCCAGCCTGGCCGGTCTTTGGAATGTTCTTGCCCTTCAGCAACGGATGGTTGCGAATGTTGTCGGGCGTGTCACCGTGCGGTGCTTGCCAGGCAAGCTCCCCGCGATCAAGGTTGACGGCTGCCAGGATGCCGTACGGCGGCTTCACGATCGGTAAACCCTGAACATTCAACCCACCACCTTCGCCGGCAGGTGCAGCCGGTGCCGCAGGTTGTGCTCCAGCTGCGGGGGCCGGAGCGGGGGCTGCGGGAGCTTGAGGCAAATCGTCGCGCGTCTTTCGTCCCGAGTCGGCGGCGCAGCAGTCACCAGGTCCGAAGACCGGGGTAAAAGGACGGCCGCCAACACCGGAGACGTATCGGATGTCTGAAAAGCCTTTCGGCGGTTCGACAATGGTGCGCGATCCGGGCAGGTTGCCTGCCGGCGCGTACGCGATATGCGTCTCCGGATCGTAGGCGCCGCCTGGCCAGTTCGTTGCCGTTCCCGGTACCAACGCCCCCAGCAGCCCGTTGACGTTACCCAGGATCGGTGGGTTGAACGGCGTGGGCGCCCACTTGTACCGTTTGATGGCCTCAACGGCCTGAGCGCGCAATTCGGGGGTGAAGTCAATCAAATCGTCTGGCAGGTTGAAGAAGTTTCGCGCGTAGGCCGGCGGCTTCGTCGGATGCGGCTGGGTTGGTGACGTCTTCTCGCCGGGTACATCTGACTGCGGAACAGGACGTTCCTCGATTGGCCAAACCGGCTGCCCGGTGACCCGATCAAAGACGTAGAGCCACGCCTGTTTGGTCGGCATGGCGACCGCCTTGATTGCGCGTCCGTCCACGGTGATGTCAGCCAGGATTGGCGCGGCCGGCATGTCGTAATTCCAGAGAGGATGATGAACGAGCTGGAAGTGCCACTTCCGCTGCCCGGTTTTCAGATCGACGCACACGAGACTTTCTGCAAACAGGTTGTTCCCCGGCCGATGACCTCCGTAATAGTCAGAAGAGGGAGTCTCGACGGGAAGATAGACAAGCCCGAGTTCTTCATCCACGGTGATCTGGTTCCAGACACCGACGTTCCCATTAACGGCCCACGACTCGTTTTCCCAGCTCTCGCTGCCAAATTCGCCGGGCCTTGGAATCGTGTCGAACTGCCAGATTTTCTTGCCGGTTCGCACGTCGAAGGCGCGGATGAGGCCTTTGGTGTTGTTATGGGTTTCGACGGTCGCGCCTTCGCGCATCGCCGCGCCGACAATGACGTAGTCTCGAGCCACGGTGGGCGTTGAATGGATGCCAATCTCGCCCGTTTCAAGATCAATCTGCTGGTTCAGTCCCTTCACCACTCCCACCTTTAGATCGACGATGCCGTTCGAGCCAAAGGTTGGGATAGGCGCGCCTGTCTTGGCATTGAGGGCGACGAGTCGATACCCCGTCGTGACATACAGAATGCGTTCGTTGCCTTTGCCGTCGGTCCAGTACGCCAGCCCGCGGCCTGACAATTGCCGTGGCGATACCGCAGCGCGCTTGCCTTCGCGAAGACTGTGCGCCCAGATCAGCTCACCTGTCCTGGCATCGAGCGCAATCACCGACCGCCTGGTCCCGCCAGTCGTGTACAGCACGCCCTTGACCATGAGCGGGGTGCCTTCCAGCTTGTATTCCGGGAACGGACCCAGATTGTCGGTCTTGAAGCGCCACGCGACTTCGAGCTTGCTGAAGTTTGTCGCGTTGATTTGGTCCAGGGGGGAGTAGCGGGTTCCTTTCAGATCCGCGGAGTAATGCGGCCATTCACCGGTCTTGGTGGACGGCTGGCCGGACTGTCCTCCGACATCGACCGAGATCCAGATGATACCGAGGGCAAGCAACAGGGACGCCGGCACGAATCGCCGCACTGTTCGTGTCATCGCGCTCACTCCCTTCTGCTGGCAAAACGGGTGATGGCTTATATGGCGTCCTGGGACGGTACGCCGGGGCAAGTATACGTCGGCACCAAGCAAGATGCGCTTTGAACTTCCGACGGCGCAGGGTGTAGCATTTGCGCTATGTTCAAGAAGCCTTCTGTCAATCGTCGGAACTTCCTGAAACAGGCGGCGGTCACGGGTGCGGCGGCCGCGCTTGTCCCCGGGGCCAGCCATGCCGCCTCTTCGCAGCAGGTGGTTGCACCAACTCGAGCCACTGCCCCCCCGCCGCCGCGTGAGGTCGATCCGCCACGTCGGGTTGAAATCGAAACCGTCGAGCGGCCGGGCGGCGATTTCATGGTGGACGTTCTCAAGACGTTCAACTTCGACTATGTCGCATCAAATCCCGGCTCGAGCTTCCGCGGCATCCACGAATCGATCATCAACGACGGGAACAACCAGTCCCCCGAGTTCCTGACGTGCTGTCACGAAGAGTCTTCAGTGGCAATGGCCCATGGCTATTTCAAGGCGGAGGGCAAGCCGATGGCCGTGCTGTGCCACGGGACCGTTGGCATTCAGCACGCGGCCATGGCCATTTACAACGCGTATTGCGACCGGGTGCCCGTGTATATCCTTGCCGGGAATTCGCTCGACGCGACTCTACGGCGTCCCGGCGTCGAGTGGGCGCACAGCGTGCAGGACGCTGCCGCTATGGTTCGCGACTACATCAAGTGGGACGACCAGCCGGTCTCGCTGCCGCATTTCGCCGAATCTGCTGTGCGCGCGTACAAGATTGCGATGACGCCGCCAATGATGCCGGTCCTGCTCGTCCTCGATCACCAACTGCAGGAGGATCCGATCTCGCCGGAAGTGACGCCACGACTGCGCATTCCCAGGCTCACGTTGACGTCGCCGCCACAAGGCGACTCAGGTGCAGTCTCCGAGGCCGCGTCGCTTCTCGTCAACGCCCAGAATCCGGTCATCGTCGCAGACCGGGCGGCGCGGACTCCGGCTGGTCTCGCTCGCTTGATAGAGCTTGCCGAAACGTTGCAGGCACCTGTGATCAATCAGGGCGGACGTATGAATTTTCCGTCGCTGCATCCGCTCAACCATAGCGGCACGGCGCGACAGCTCGTGGCGGACGCGGATGTCATCCTTGGTCTCGAATTGACGGACTTCTGGGGCACGGTCAACACAGTGCGCGATGCCGTCGTTCGGACCTCGCGTTCGATCGTCAGGCCGGGAACGAAGCTCGTCAGCATCAACTCCCTCGATCTGGCCACCAAGGGAAACTACCAGGATTTTCAGCGCTATCCGGAGGTGGATCTGGCGATTGCGGCCGATGCGGAAGCAACACTGCCGGCGTTGGTCGAGTCGTGCAAACGGTTGCTCAGCGGCGACAGACGCCGGGTCCTGGAAGAACGCGGCAAGAAACTGGCTGCGGCGCATGCCGCCGCGCTGGACCGGACGCGAGCGGAAGCGGCATATGCCTGGGACGCCTCGCCAATCAGCACCGCTCGCATGACGATGGAACTGTGGGCACAGATTAAGAACGAAGACTGGGCCCTGGTTGCCGAGAGCGGCATCATGAGCGATTGGACCGGACTCCTGTGGAACTTTGACAAGCACTATCAGTCGCTGGGTGGCTCCGGCGGTGCCGGGGTCGGCTACGGCGCGCCCGCTGCCGTCGGCGCCGCGCTTGCCAACAAGAAGCACGGTCGTCTGTCGGTCACGATCCAGGGTGACGGCGATTTTCTTTATGCCCCGGGTGTCTGGTGGACGGCAGCCCATCACCGGATTCCGTTGTTGGCTGTGATGCACAACAACCGCGCTTACCACCAGGAAGTCATGCACCTGCAGCGCATGGCCAGCCGGCACAATCGCGGCATCACTCGAGCGCACATTGGAACCACGATCGACAACCCGAACGTGGACTTCGCAAAGATCGCGCAGGGCATGGGCGTTCACGCGCAGGGTCCCATCACCAACCCGCACGACCTCGGACCGGCATTGAAACGAGCGATTGAAGTGGTCAAGCGGGGAGAACCGTCGCTGGTGGATGTCGTGACTCAACCGCGGTAGGACAATCGGGGATTCGGGATTGGGGATTCGGGGATGGGCGAAATCGCTAAGGAAGCGGATCGGCGCTGATAACCAAGATCCGGAGCGTAAGCGACGGCAGCGCGTGGGGGTGGGGCCCCACGCGGTCTAAGAAATAGAAGGCATCGTCATGAAGCGCTGTTGTGTCGTCCTATGTGCTGTCATTGTCGCGGGGGTTGCAGGCAGCGGAACAGCAGTCTCGGAGAATCAGCCGAACACGCCGCAAGCCCCGCCGGCCGGCAATGCGGAGCAAGGTAAGAAGCTGTACGGCAGCTATGGGTGCTACCAGTGTCACGGATACGAAGCACAGGGATCGAGCGCGACGGGTCCCAGGCTTGGTCCGCGGCCGCTTGCTTTTGCGTCCTTTGCTCGGTACGTGAGGCAGCCAACCGGTCAGATGCCCCCATACACGATGAAAGTTGCTTCGGACGCGGACCTCGCTGACATCTATGCGTTCGTGGCAGCGCGTCCGCCCGCGCCGCCGGTCGCGAACATTCCTTTGCTGAAGTGAAAAAGGGGTCAGGAGTCTTTTTAGTGCTGTCCCGAAAAAAGACTCCCGACCCCTTTTTCGTCGCTGCCCCGGTCAATTCTCAATTCGTCGTTGGTTTTCCCACGATCTTCGCAAATTCCTCCATTGTCCCCGCGCGCCCGTGGATGGGCACATGCTGAGCCACGTCGAGCTTGAGTCGCTGAATGTTCTGGTTGAGTGTCACCATGCTTGGCGTCGGCGTGGCGGGCGGCGGGGCCCCCTGCGCCGGCGGTGAGTAGAGGTCCGCGTTGATCAGGATCTTCTCCTTGGGGAAATACGCAACCAGCATCCCCGCATTGTGAAGAAGACCCTGCACGGGATAGATGTCAATCGTCCGCGTCCCATCACTCAACACATATTTCTGATTCACCGTTTCGAAGACCGCATCGCGCACGACGTCCGGATTCAGAGCATACAACCGGTCTGGCTGCAGGGTTCGGGGCGCCGGGGAGAACAGCACCTTTTCGTAAAACTCCCGGTTCCCCTGGTGCGTCACGATGGTTGCGCCTTCGGCCACATAGGTACGCGTCCCACCTGAATGATCGAAGTGGTGGTGAGTGTTGACGAGGTACCGGATTGGCTTGTTGGGAATGAGTCTGTGAACCTCTGCGATCACCGCAAGCGATCGCTCTTCGTTCAGTGGGGCTTCGATGACCGCAGCAAAATCGCGAAAATCAACAGCGACGCTGTTGTGAGATCCACCGCCGACCAGCCACACGCCATCGGCTAGCTTCTGCGATTCCACACGAACCGGCGGAACCGGCGCCTTGGCGACGTCGGGCACTGCGAGCGCTGCGAAAGGCGCATTCGGTTGAACAGCGCTCACGCGGATTTCAAGCGCATTGTGGCCCGGATTCAACCGGTCGTCCCCTTGGTGGTGGTGAATCACGGTCGGGAATTTCACGCCTCCGAAGTCCTTGTAAGCTGAATAGCGCGTCTCGTACAGCATGTCGCCAAAGAAGGGATTGGCAACGCGCGTCTGAACGAACTCGACGAGATTGTCCTCATTGATCGTGCCGACGACCTTGTATTTCCCCAACAGGGTGACTGTGACATCCGTCACTTTCCGGCCGCGCGGCGTCCACGACACAACTGTCGGGTTGGCACCCGGTGCAAGCGCGGCCTTGAGGAACCCGTGAGGGGTGAGCCAAAGATCGAGTTGCCGCAGTTCTGCGACAGAGACGCCGTCGAGATACCCTCTGACGATGGCCACCGGCTTTTCTGCCTGAATGTTCCACGCGTAGTCGCCACTCAGCACGAAGTCCTGCCGTTGTTCCCCTTGAATTGGTGTTCCACCGCCGCCACGCGGCGGATTGGTCCCCTGCCTGCGCGTGATCTGCTCACGCGACGATTTGGCATCGTAGTCGATGGCCTTGGTGTAGCTCGTGATTTCAAACCGCGGCCAATCTTCGGTTGGGCTGAAGCTCTGGCCAATGGCCGCATTCCACCCGGTCCCGGAAATCTGAAGGGTCTTCAGCCCGTCGACGCCGAGATTCTTCGCCGCAGTCTGCAGGACCGTACGAGCATCCTGGGCGGGCGTTGGGGCAACGGCGAGTGCCAGCAGAGCAAGGACGATGAGTAGTCTGCGTGTCATGACTCCTCCTGTTCCTCTCGGGCGGGTCTGGAGACCCGCCTCTACCGATGAAGGATCGACTCGCACGAACCGGGAGCCACCGCAACCCTTGCGGGGGACAGCCTTCGGCTGGTTGAGAAACGTGGGAACGGACCGCCATTCTTGCACAGCCGATGGAAAAAGCAAGATCCTGACGACTGGGGATGGTCTAGGGCACGCTCAGGTTTGCCTGAAGGCTCCGCCACGACTGGCGAGCGTGACGCTCGAACGCGGTTTCGAAATCGACGCCCTCGCCAAGCTCGCGCAGGAGGGCCGCAATGGCCGGTCCCCCGACTTCGTCCAGCAGGCGCCGTACGACGAGGGCGCTCGTGGCGTAGGCGAGTCGCGCCTGATCACCTGTCAACCGTGCAAACGACGTTTGGAGTGAGTCGAGAGATGCAAGAGACCCTGCCTCACGTACGCGATCGGTGGCCCAGGAAAGGTCGTCAGTTTCGAGAGCAGTTGCGACACCCTCGTGCAACCAGGTCGGGATGCCGCGCGGGCCGAGACTGTGGACGAGCGCATGCGCAAACTCGTGCGTCAGAACGCGGTCCAGTTCCGCCGGGTTTTCGAGCGCGCCTCGGACCGGAATGCGAATAATGCCATCGTACGACCCCGCCGCCCAGGACGGCGATCGAGTGATGTCGCGAAACTGCTCTTCGGTGTACAAGACGACCGGAATCCAGTTTGACGGGTACGCACCAAACATCTCGCCGAGTCGCCAGTATGCGCGCTCGAGTGATTCGATGGCTCTGGTCGCCAGTTCCGTTTCGGCTGGTCCCTCGAACGAAACGGTAAAATGCGTTTCGACCGTCTGCCGCATGCGCACGTGAAGTTCCCACTCGCGACGCCAGCGATCGAGCGTCGTCCGGACTTGCTCGTCGCCCGGGATGTCACTGGCAAGTCCTTCATAGAGCCTGATGGCGCCTGCCAGATCGCCCCGGCGGTACAGCACGAGTCCGAGCAACAATCGGGCCGGTGCGAGCTTGGCATCGAGTTGCAACGCCCGTTCGAGGACCTGCTGCGCATCCGAATCGCGGCGCTCGAGGTACGCTGCGGTGCCGGCGCCGAGGAGAAACCGGGCATTCCTGGGCTCGCGGGAAAGAGCCTCGGCAAATGCTGCCGCAGCGGCCTGTGTTTGGCCAGCACGCAGAGCGTCCCAGCCGGTCTGCTCAAGGAGCGCAGTCTTTGGATCGCTTTGGGCCAGCGCCGAACCGGCCGAGAACACGACGAGACAGGCACACAGCGCCGTGCTGATGTAGGTTTCGAGAACACGAGGAATCGTCCGTCTCAAGCGCAGCACACCGCCCCTCAGGAAGTCTACCATTGCGGCTCGAGCTGCAGACCGGCCGCAAAGTGCCCGAAATTTCGGAATATAGTGGTGTGCGGTTCGTTGGGCCAGATCATGCGCCGGGTTGCTATGATGGTGCCCGTCAGAAGTTGAGTTGGAGACGCCGAGGAGGCTGAGATGAGACCGCTGCTGCACCTTGCGATCGTGGTCCTGATGACGACCCCCGTATTGGCTCAGTGGGTGAACGTCCCTCCCACTCCGGTTCCGCGGACGGCAGACGGCAAACCTAATCTCTCGGCCCCTGTACCACGGCTGCCCGACGGCAAGCCCGACCTGTCAGGAATCTGGATGGCACCAACGGGATATCTTCGCAACCTCGCGCTCAACGTGAAAGAAGACGTTCCGTTTCTGCCGTGGGCCAAGGCCCTCTACGACGAACGCGCGGCCGGAAAGTTCTGGCGAGAGGAACCCGACGCGAACTGCCTGCCCCAGGGCGTGCCCAAGGTACTCTTCGCGCCGGCCCCTTGGCGGATCATCCAGACGCCCGGGATCATTTTCTTTGTCCATGAAGCGTTCAACCTCTGGTGGCAGGCGTTCACGGATGGGCGTCAGTTTGCTGCGCACGACGACGTCAGCCCGACGTGGCACGGGTACTCGACAGCCAAATGGGAAGGTGACACGCTGGTCGTCGACAGCCGCGGGTTCAACGGCAGCGTCTGGCTGGATCAGTTGGGCAAACCTTCAACCGAAGCCCTCCATGTCACGACGCGCTTTCTGCGGAAAGACTTTGGACACATGAGCATTCAGGTCACGATTGACGATCCGAAGGCGTACTCGAAGCCTTGGGGTAACACCATTGACGTGACGCTGCTACCCAACACCCAGCTGATGGAGTTCATCTGTCTGGAGAACGAGAAGGATACGATCGGGAAGAAGTGACGCGGGGGCTTTAGCCCCCGCAGCTGAAGGCTGACAGCTGAAGGCTGATGGCTACCAAAAAGCTCGGGCATGCCAGGACTGGGCTGCCTGGATTTCCCATCGCCCGTCGCGGATGTCGCCAACCGTGGTGAGGGTATTGTCGAACACCATGGTGTCGAGGCCAACCCGGCCCGCGGCAACGAGGGCGCCAAAGTCTTCGCGGGCGACCCGGGCGATGACGTCGCCGTCGCGATAGAGAACCGGCGCGTTATTGGTCAGTTCGACGCCTAACGCCACCTCGACGTGCTGCATCCTCCGCACGAGCGCGTCAATCGAGCACCCGGAAACACCGGCGGCGCGCTCGTCAACGCCGACCAGGACGAACTGGTCGTGGCGCACTTCACGAGCCCCTCGCAGCGGCACGCCGTGCGCGGACCATTGCGCGATGAACGCGTCGGTTTCCGCCAGGACGACCTGCTTTTCTTCCAACGACAATCGGCGACCGGCGGGAAAGATCCACAGCCTGGCGTCCGGTGGCAACTCCTCGAACGGCACTCGTGGCATGATGAGGATATTCTAGTCTTCGCCGCAACAATCGCAACCACGGACGAAACGTCCGGCATTCTGGTGAAACGTCCCGATGCCCTCTAATCCCACGTCCCCAATGCCGCCTGCGATCCGGTGGGCCATGCTGGTCTTTGTCAGTTTCGCGATGTTCGGAAACTACTACGTCTACGATTCGATCGCGCCACTCAACGACATGCTGCAAACACAGCATGGATTTACCGCCACGCAGGTCGGCAGCCTCAACGCGATTTACCACTTTCCGAACATCATCATGGTTCTCATCGGAGGTGTGATCGTAGACCGGATAGGGGCCCGGATTGCGACCCTCGTCTTCACGGCCGTGTGTCTTGCCGGGGCCGTGTTGACCGCGGTGTCGGTTACCTTCGGGACGATGGCGCTCGGTCGTTTGCTGTTCGGGCTGGGTGCGGAGTCGATGATTGTTGCCGTCACCGCCGCACTGGGCCTTTGGTTCAAAGGAAAGCAGCTGGGCCTGGCATTCGGGCTCAACTTGAGCATTGCCCGCGCAGGATCTTATGCAGCCGACCTGTCGCCTTCGTGGGCGAGCTCGGCCTATGCATCGGGCGTCCGCGAGCCTCTCTTCATTGCCGTCGGCTTTGGAGCGGTCGCCCTTCTTGGTGCGGCTGCTTACTGGATTCTCGAACGGCGGGCCGAGTCCAGATACACGCTCGGAAGACCGGAACCCTCGGAGCGAATCATCTGGTCCGACTTATGGCGCTTCGACCGCTCCTATTGGTACCTCGTTGGGTTGTGTTTGACGTTCTACTCGGTCATCTTTCCGTTCCGCAGTACATTTGCGATTGAATACTTTCAAAACGCGCACGGCTTGTCACTGGAACGCGCCAGTGAAATGAACAGCTACGTGTTCCTGGCCGCAATCTTTGCCACGCCGGCCTTTGGCTTGCTGGTCGATCGGGTTGCGCGGCGCAGCTTCTTCATGTTTGCGGGCTCACTGTTGCTGTTTGCGGTCTTTCCCACACTGATGTACACGCAATGGAGTCTGTGGATTTCGACGGCTCTCATCGGGGTTGCGTTTTCGCTGGTTCCTGCGGTGATCTGGCCTGCAGTGGCCTATCTCGTCGAGGAACATCGACTCGGCACGGCCTACGGATTGATGACGATGATCCAGAACATCGGTCTGACAGCTTTCAATCTTGGGGCCGGTGCGCTGAACGACCTTGGCAATGCGGGGGCAACCAATCCGGACGGCTATCGTGGCATGTTATGGATGTTTGCCATCCTCAGCCTCGCGGGGCTGGTATTTTCCGCAATGCTCCGTGCGCGCGAGACAGGGCCGCAGGCGCACGGACTGGAAACGATCCGAGCTAAGGGAATGTAGGGGCTCGGGATTCGGGGTTCGGGATTCGGGATTCGGGGTTCGGGATTTGGGAGATCGGTGATTACGGGAAGCGGACGACGGCGTTCTGCATTGGCAGCTCGTGTTCGCGTCGTTCGCTCGTACCAGCCGGGTTGAAGACCTCGAAGGCATCGAGCACGTACGGCACACCCTCGGATCCGAGAGGTTCGGCACTGTCGCTCACGTGAAAGTGCAGATGCGCTTGGGTGCTGTTGCCGGAGTTTCCCACCAATCCGAGTACCTGACCGCGTCGCACGCGGTCGCCAGGTTTGACACGCAGGCTGCCGGGTTGAAAGTGCGCGTAAAAGGCATACAGCCCGGACCCGAGATCGAGCGTGACGAGGTTCCCCGTCACTGTTTCGAGCGTGATGGGGACGGCCCGTGACGTGAGGCCGGGCACGTTTTCGGGAATGCCGTCCTTGATTGCCACGACTGTGGCGTCAGCCACTGCAACTGCTTCTTCACCGTACGCGAAGTAGGTTTTGTTGTCCTTGGCGTCGCCGTCGAAGCCGCGCCCCTGCATGTCCACCTTGACCCAGTCAATCGCAAAGCGTTGGGCAATCCGCGCGCCTCCCCCCACCGCCAGCAGCGCACGGCGATGGATGGAAGTATTAGCAGGCCCATTCACCGCGACCCACATCCCACCGCGCAAAGGTGGTCCAATAGAGACAGGTTTCGCGCGGCTGACCGTCAGCGGTGCACTCTCGACCGACTCGTCTCCCGCCGTCACGCGATGACGAAGTTCGGTGGGGATCGCGGCGCCTTTGTCGAGGGTCACCCACACAAAGGCCAGCACTCGACGACCTGACGCAATCGTGCGGACATCGAGCGCAGTGCCGGACGGCTGTGGCGCGGCCGCCATTCCGACCGGGAGCAGCGCGGAATTCATTTCGCCTCCCTCGAAGGTCGCAATTGATTTCCCCGCGCTCAGCACGTCGATTCGCCGCAATCCAACTTCGAACGGGCCGAAGTTGGTCAGATGAATCTCGTAGACCAGGTGTGTCTGACCGTTGCCCACGAAAGGTACGGGTACCACCGGCACTTCAAGCTCCAGTGGAACGCCAAAGGGGCTTGGCTTCTTTGTCGCTTGTACCTCGCGTGCCGGCTCAGCAGCCGCCGCCGTCCGCTTGAGCTCGAGGGGAAGGGATTGAATCTGAGTCCACGTGCCAGAGAGGACCGAGCCGTCGCCACCGAACATCCCTTCGTACGTCCCACGCACACCTCGGGCTTCCATTTGTACTGAATTGCCGTTCACCCGAATCACGTCGATTGGGATTTTGGCGTTGCCCTGGTCTACGCTGGTCAGCATGCCCAGAAACACTCCGTCCGTCGTCCGCTGAATATCGAATACGAGTCTCAGGCTTGCGGGACCAGCGCGGAGCGTGCCTTCCCACCGTCCGCTCAGGTCCGGTTGGGATTGGGCGCCGACTATGGAAACAGCGATGATGATGACAAGCAGAAGACTTCGGACAGTTCCCCAAGTCATGGCATCCGCTCTTCCAGAGCTATGGCCTGTTGCACCTGCTTGTCGAGCCAGGCGGCGGCCCAGACATTCACACGCCAGATCAGGTAGAAGACTCCAAGGACGATGGGCAACGCGAGCACCACGGCCACGGGGTTAGCCGAAGCGCTGCTCAACTTGCTGAGCATCCCGACCAACAGACCCGGAATGAACGGCAGCAAGTACCAGCGGGGCACGTCGCGAAGAATGTCGCGCTGCCGAACCAGTTCGTCCCGGTGGAACTGGAGCAGGCATCGAGAGTCCCCACCTGCGGGCAGCGGGCGTGACCCAGCGCGAAAGCGAAGGTAGCCCATGACGAAGAGCGTTCCGGCGACCAGCAATCCGTGGCTCAATCGATCCACGGCGGTTTCTCCGCGCCACATGTCCGGCACGTTTGCGGTCAGGACAATCAGTGCGGCGCCTATTTCGCGGGCATTGCGCCACCAGATGGTCCTCTGGAACGCGCGGGCCTGATCGGGCAGAGTGTCAACCGATAGCGGTTGGAGCAGCTTCTCGGTTGGTACCCACGGCATGTTCAAGAGAAGAAGAAGGACAATCAGCGCACCCAGCCCGGTGGCCACGGCCGCGATGGAGAAGCCGGCAAGGACAGCTGCAATGACGACGACGAGAAATGTCGCTCCCAATACGCTGGGGTTCAGGCGGCCCAGTTTGTCGGGCGGTCCATACGCCGCGGCCAGAACGCATCCTGCATTCCAAATCGCCCAGGGCAGCAGCAAACGGATCCATGTTCCCGAGTCCGAAACCGGCGGCGTGGTTGCTGCAGTAAGCGCGATCGCGCTTGCGATGGCATTGATGACGACAGTACCCTTGCTAACCCTGCGGCGGATGTGGCAGACGATCACGCATGGAAGGGCCGACGCCAGATTCTCGAGATATTCGCCGCGCGTCTCGGAACACTCGGCAAGGTCACCCAGCACGTGCTCGCGGCTGCCCGGCGGAATCAGGGCGGTCGTGAACCGTTCGAGCCACCATTCAGGCTGGAATCCCACGTTAGCCCGGCTCCTTTTTGAGTTTCCGGCCCCACGCTTGAGACCAATCCGGCCCCCAGGCGTCGGAGATCACGTCCCAAATACGCCGCGCCGCAACCGCGGACTCCTGGAGCGCCCTTTCGCCCGCTGACCGCAGTCGGTACTGTCGCTTCGAGCGCCCACCGCGGGCGGGCGTCGGATCGGACAGCCACGATTTGACGTAGCCTTTGTCCTCCATGCGGTCGAGGGTGACGTAAATCGCGCCCAGCGAGACCGAGCGCGGACGCGCCAGCTCTTTCACCTTCTTGTAGATCGAAACGCCGTAGGCATCGTCTGCCAGGCTGAGGATGGCAGTGAGGACCAGCTGTTCGAAGTGGCCAGGTGTCTCTCGTTTTGCCATTTGTCCAACATAGTAGTAAAAAAGAACGGCGTGGTCAATTGCCTGATCGGAATGTTTGGCCGCCGGCAGGCCGAGAAGGAGCTGGCCAAGGAAATTGCTGCGCATCTCGATTTCGCCGAAGCCGACAACAAGGCATTGGGAATGTCCCGGGCCGGATGCCCGACTGGCGGCCGTCCGAAAATTCGGTGGCGTGGTCCAAACTCACGAAGCGTACCGCGACCGACTTGGGTTCCGCGGTACGACTAGCGCGACTCACGGCTTACGGGCAAATGGTCCTGCCTGGGGTTTGCCTTGCGTGTTGGCGAGCGGCCCAAGTTCCGCGGCCACGCCCCGGCGGATTGCCGCCATTTCGGTTCCCGCCTGAAAACACGTGAAGTCTGGTCGATCGCGCCATGCCAGCGGACCACACAGCCGCACACCGGCAGCAACGGCCGCATCGTGCACGATGTTGATGACGCGTTCGTAGTCGGGGGTTCCTTGCTTGAAGCCGGAGAAGTTGCCCAGGTCACCACTGGCTGCAAAGATCGCGGTCACCCCGGGGACCTTGGCAATCGCGTGCGCGTTCTTGAGCCCCTCGAGTGTTTCAATCATCAGAATGAGGACGATATTGTCGTTGATCGTGGCGCGATAACCTCCAGGGACGTCGCCCCACATCCCCGCCTCGAATGCCTGACCACCACCGGCGCTACGACGCCCAAGTGGCGGAAAGTACGTCCAGTTTCGCGCCTCAATGGCTTCCTCGACGGTATCGACCGTTGGCACGACAATCACGAGCGCGCCGCCATCGACGGCGTGCTGGATTTCGCGTTCGTCGGTGCCGGCAACGCGGACCCCTGGCACCGCCCCGGCATGGGGGCAGGTACGCCACATGCGAGCGACAGCCTGCCAGTCGCGCTGATCGTGTTGCATTTCGGTCCAGATGAAGTCGTAGCCCGCATCGGCCATCGCACAGTAGGTTGCCGGATCGGTCGCAGAGAAGAGCGTTCCGCCCGTCACCTTGGCGCCCTGCATCAATTTGAGCTTTACCGGGTTCCAGATTGACGTACCGGGTGGGGCATTGAACGCCGGCCCGTACTTCCAGGTCGCAGGATCGAACGGCCCCTGATTGACAGCCCCGGGCGGTGCCACCGTCAGCGACTTGCTATCGGAACCTGCGGTCGCAGCGAGCGGGAATTTCGTCGTTCCGGGCGCAGGACTGGTCGCCGGCTGCTCGGGAGGGTCCTCTGTCGCCGATTCTCGTGGCGGCTTCTGCTGCCCTGCCCCAAGAACGACCATCCCCAATCCCGTGCAGATGAGCGCAGTTGTCCAGAACCGCTGTTTCATCGTCCTCTCCTGTGTATCCCGCCATGCGCACTATGCCGTTCAATGCCCTCCAGAGCAAGCACTCCCGCAGGGTTTGTCCCGGCCAGGCCAACGAATGTCAAACAGTCCGCTGTTGACCCCGGTCCCGCGATCGGCTTGAATCTGCCCGTGACTACCGCAACCCGCACCGGCGACCTGCCCATTACAGCCACGGCCCCATCCCGGCTGCCCGTTCTGGAGAGCGAAGACTGGCTGGCGGTCCTGGTTGGATTCCTGTCGTTACTGCTCGTCCTGGCAGGAGTGCGACCAGCCCTGCCCGAGTTTGGATGGGCGACGATTGGCGACCTGTCCGGCGCCGTCTTGACGTCACAGAACCTGACAAAGGCTCTGATTTCGGGCGCGGGCATTGGAGTTCTGGCGGGTGTCGGTGTCTTCTTCATGAATGGCTCGATCCCGCGTTTCGTGCTGGGGTTTCCGATCGTACTTGGCCTCGCGTGGCTCTCTCAACTGTTCGCCGGTCACGCCGGAATTTCAAGCCTGGGCTTCGAATACGTCATCTTCGCCCTCGGGCTCGGCCTGCTCGTCAGCAACACGATTGGCGTGCCTGCGTGGCTCAAAGAAGCCGCGCGAACCGAGTACTACATCAAAACCGGTCTGGTGATCCTTGGGGCGGGGATGCTGTTTTCTGACCTCGCCCGAGGCGGTCTGCTGGGCATCGTGCAGGCAGTGCTCGTTGTCGTGCCGGTATGGTTCGTATGTTTCTGGCTGGCGCGACGGCTGCAGGTTGACGACGAGCTCGCGACGATGCTGGCCACGGCGGTGTCGATCTGCGGGGTTTCTGCGGCCATTGCGGCGTGCGGCGCGATTCAGGGTGATCGCAAGAAGCTCTCCTACGTGACATCGCTGGTACTACTGGTGGCGGCGCCAATGATTGTGGCCATGCCTCAGATGGTGAATGCGTTCGGCATTCCGGACGTCGTTGGCGGGGCCTGGCTCGGCGGCACGCTCGATACGAGCGCGTCAGTGGTGGCGGCCGGCGAGGTGATCAGCGAACCCGCGCGCAATGCCGGCGTGGTCGTCAAGCTATCTCAGAACGTACTGATAGGCGTCGCCGCATTCATCCTGACCATCTGGTGGGCGCTCAGAAACCCGTCTCGCTCGAAGGATCGCCTCGGGGCCGGCGTCATCTGGGAACGATTTCCAAAATTCGTGTTGGGATTCCTGGTGGCCTCATTGGTTGTTTCTTTCCTGATCGACCCTTCGCTCGTGGGCGAGACCAAAGGAGTGCTGGCGGGGCTCCGTACGGTATGGTTCGCGCTCGCGTTTGTGTCGATTGGTCTCGAAACGCGGTTTGCGGATCTCTTGGCAACGGGAAGTGGCCGACCAGCCGCAGCATTCCTGGGGGGACAGGCCTTTAATGTGATCTGGACGCTGATCCTCGCGTATCTCTTGTTTGGTGGGATCTTTTTCGCCGCGCCAACTTTCGATTAACCTCGACTTCTTACTGCCAGAGTCTATACTGCCAGAGCCTAAAGGAGGACCACATGCGTACGATGATCAAAGTTACAGTCCCGGTCGAAGCAGGTAACCGGGCAATTCGGGACGGGTCGCTGCCCAAAGTCATCTCCGATGCTCTCGAACGCCTGCGACCTGAGGCGGCCTATTTTTTCCCGGACCGCGGCGTCCGGACGTGCCTGTTTGTGATTGACGTCAAAGATCCATCAGAGATTCCGGTCATCGCCGAGCCGTTCTTCACACAACTCGACGCAGCCGTTGACTTCACGCCGGTGATGAACGCCGACGACCTGAAGAAGGGGCTGGGGCAGATCGTGCGGAAGTAGCGTGACTTAGTGCCTGGTGCCCAAACTCTTCTTGAGCCCGACGTCCTCGCCCTTCAAAAACCGGATAAGCGGCGGGTACAAGAGTTCTGGCGCTTCAAACTGCGGATTGTGGCCGACATTCGGAATGATGTACAGCTGTCCGTTCTGTACTGTGTCGGCCACGCGTTTCGCCCCACCCGGATAGTCGGCGCCGTCCTTCTCGCCACCAATCACGAGCGTCCGTGCCTTGATGCGCGGCCAATCAAACACCACCGGGTCCGCGTAGATAGCCTGTTGTTGCAGCGCCCTGACCATGGCCATGCGCGGCCAGTCGC
The DNA here is from genome assembly GCA_036556585.1 of Vicinamibacterales bacterium. Classification (GTDB taxonomy): domain Bacteria; phylum Acidobacteriota; class Vicinamibacteria; order Vicinamibacterales; family JAMQPK01; genus DATBJG01. The sequence goes on along the minus strand of DATBJG010000406.1, from coordinate 15,633 downwards.
CGCTCCTCGTCCAGCCGTAGTGAATCTTCACGTACTTCATGTACTCGGGTTTCCAGTTGACGTAGTACGCGCGCATGCCCTTGACAATCTCCGCGTAGTCACGCGCCAAGGAGGCTTTGTACACCTCTGACGTGTCGCGCCAGGGACGTTGGCTACGCGCATCGGCCAACCCGATTTGGTTGATCATGGCGAGATTGCCGACAGCATCCGGATAAGACGAGGCAAAGCGGCTCGCGACCATCCCACCCATCGAATGCGTAACGATATCCGTAGTCTTGATGCCGAGCTGATCGAGGAGGCGCTTGGTATTCGATGCGTGGGTGCTGATCGAGTAGTGCAGGATTGGCTTCGACGACCGGCCGTAGCCGATTTGGTCGGGGACGACCACTCGATACCCTTCCTTGCGCAGGATCTCAATGGTGGAAGTCCAGGCTTCGCCAAAGAAGTTCATACCGTGCAGGAGCACCACGCTCCTGCTGTTTGGCGTCCCGACTGGCGGAACATCCATGTAGGCCATCCGGACGTCTTCGCCTTCGAGCTTGAACGAGAAATACCGGACGGGATGCGGATAGGGCACGTCCTCGAGATTGATGCTCATCGGGCCCCAGTCGGCCGGCGGCTGAGATGGTGGCTCCTGCGCCTGGGCTCCTCGTGCACCAAAAACCATTGCGCCCAGGATCACGATTGGCAGGAATCTCGGCATGTCCCAACCCTTCTATTTCTTGGACCGCGTGGGGCCCCACCCCACACGCAGGCGTCGCCGACGCTCCGGATCTTGATTACCCGCGACCAGGGTGCTACTTCTTCTTTTGGGTTTTCCAGCGATCGAGCGCTTCCTGTCCGATGTTGCCGGCATCGTTCGGCAGCGTGTACGAGCCGTCGGCATGCTGGACGAATTTCAGGATGCCACCCTTGCGTCCATCCTTGAGCGGGCCGGCGACGACTGTGACCTTATCGCCAACCTTGTAGGTTTTGATGGTGATGCCTTTGGGCACGAGCGCCGCCACGGCCGCTCCCTCGAGCGACCAGTCCGTCTTGGTCCCGTCCGGATTGGTCACGGTAACGGTGAGCCAGGAATGCGGGTTGGTGAAATCCCACTGCTTGACGACCCCTTCGAGAACGATCTCCGACTCGGGTTTGACGTCAAACATGTTGAACGAGTGGTGAGCGAAGGCGGGATCGTCCGAGATCGCCGCACTGACAAGAACGACTGCAAAGGCAGCGTAGAACGTCTTCATAAGCATTCTTTTCTTTTCTTAATGCTCGCGGGGCCCCACCCCCGCTCGCGGTTGCTCCTCCTATCGGGGTGGCGCGTCCTGCTGCGGGCGTGTCACGTCATTGCGCGGCGCCTTGTAGCCCTTCTCGCCTGGGAGAATCGATGTCGTCCGACCATCGCCGCTGAGCACGTCGTTGCTCGAGAGCGCGCAGTCCCAGTAGCGAATCCTGTGCTCGTAGTCTGCCTTCACGTACGACGTCGCGATGTTCCACGGCGCCGTCAGCCCGACCGGATCGTACATCGTTGCCTGCACGACAATGCGATCGGGACGGCCGTCGGTGCCCTTCACGCGCTGCCAGACCTCGATGCCCTCGAGCTCGGAGCTATTGTCCGGGTACCCGCGAAGGTAGTCTGCGGCCTTGACGGCGGACGTCCAGATGACGAGCTTATCGCCATTCCAGAAGCCGATAGAGTCGCCAAGCCATGTATTCCCTTCGGGCGTCGCGTGAGGCCGGCCATCCGTATAGACCCGCCGCGTCTCGTTCATGAACTCCTGCATGAGCCAGGATTGCCCCGGGCTCAGGGCGAAATCTTTGTGGTAGGGCTCCACGAGCCACCGCGGGTAGGCTGACGGCTCGCAGTGAGTGAGACGATCGTAGTACACCTCACCAAGTTCGCGCTCCTGCCGTTGTTTCTCGTCGTACCGCGCCCGGTACTCTTTCGAGAGCGGCGCATCGACCGGGTGGCGCATGCTCATTGTCGAGATTCCCGACTGCCAGATCCCGGACCAGTCGGGTAGCGAGGTGACGGTGTGTTTGGTCCCTCCCTTGGCTTGCTCGCGGAGCGCGTTGAAATGCGCTTCGGCCGACGGAAACCTGGGGGCCGGCACAACGACTTCGCTTCGAGTCGGCACCAGCCCCTGCGCAACGACCGTGATGCTGAACGCAACCCCGACCGCCAGGCAAACACCGGCGACCACCACGAATCTTTCTGCCTTCATAGCTTTTCCTCGCGTGCGGCTGACACGACTGACAACCTACGGAGCCTCATTATATGCCGCACGAATCGCGCTCACCATCCGGTTCGGCGGCGAATACGTCGCCTGCAGTTCGGTCTGGATGGTCTTGGTGGTCTCATCGAGGCTCTTGCCTTCTTTCTTCAACGCCGATGCCCGCGCCTGCACCGTGGTCAGAAACTTGCGGTAGTTCCCAATCAGCGAGGCATCACCCATGGGCCCATGACTCGGCACGATGCGCTTGGGCTGGAGCTTCTCGAAGCGGTCGAGACTCTGCAGCCAGTTGCTCAAGCGTGAATACGGGCTGCCAAACCCTGGCAACGCGGTCATCACGACGTCGCCTGAAAAAAGTACGCCGTCGGGCTCGACGAAAAAGGCCGTATCTCCTCGTGTGTGATTGCCTCCCATGGCCATCAACCTGACACGGACGCCGCCCAGATCGACGGTGTGCTCCTTGTCGAAATGCGTGTCTGCCTTCCGGAATTCTGCTCCTTGGAGCAGCTCCGCGTTGAGCGGCGAAAAGCCGCTGAACGTCTTGGCCATCTCGAGACCGAACTCGTCGATGTCCGCCTGTTGATCGCGGGAACGGAGCATTTTCGTATTGGGCGGAAATCCCTGGGCGCCCAAATCGTGTTCGGGATGGAAGTGGGTGGTCGCAAGATACAGCTCGGTGTTCCTGGACACCTTGGCAACTTCCCTCATGATCGTCTGTCCGTTGCGTGCACCCAGCCCGGTGTCGATCATGAAAGTTCCGCGGCTGCCGACGATGATCCCGACATTGGGAACGACCGGCACGCTCTGATCGGGGATCACATAGACGTGTTCCGAGACTTTTTCCGTGATGCCTTCTTTGACAAGCGGGGGCACGGATGGCCCGCGCTGGGCCCAGGCGAAACTCAAGCAGCCGCACAGCACGGCAAGGGTGGTTAGTCCAATGGACGTAATCGATGTCTGGTGGCGCATGTCGCGTTCTCTCCGTCCTGCAAGTGTGTGTATCAGGGCGTCCGCGGTTCCTGATGGTACACCGGCGTCCCCATCAGGCGCTCAAACGCCGTATCGACGTCGGGCGATTTGGGAAGTGCAATCCGGAACGCGCTTTCCAGAATGGTTCGGACTTCGGGCGGACTGGCCAATACCCGACGTTCCGTCCGTCCATCGAGATAGTGGACGGTGAATTCTTTGTTGCGGAGTGCGTAGCGCCGATCGACGTCTGGCCGCGCGGCAATCAGATTATTGACAAACTGCGATTGAGGGTGATTCGAAAGGTACCAGCTGGTGACCTCGTAGTCCACCTGCAGCTGCTCCTCGAGACCAAATCGATAGAGCGCTCTCCACTGGTCGCCAAGGCGCGCCTCCAGCACGAACTGATCGCCTGCGGCCTCGAGTCGAAACGGCTCGAGTGAGGTCGTCTGTTCGAAGCCGGCTTTGAGCTGCAGCGGATCGGTCAGCGTCTGACCACCAAAGCCAGCATCAGCCACGTACGACGTGCCATCGAGCACGATATGGAGCAGCATGTGAGTGCGTGGACCAACGACGCCGGGTGCAACGTTGTAGAGCACGCGGGCGCCGAGGCCAGACACCGAGAAATCCATCGCTCTGAGCGCATGCATCAACAGCAGGTTGTGTTCGAAACAGTACCCCCCGCGACCGCCGCGAACGAGCTTGTCCTCGAGCGACGTCATATCGAGACGAACTGGCCAACCGAGAAACGGATTCAGATTCTCAAACGGAATCGACCCGGCGTGGCAACGATGAATCTCCCGGAGCGTCTGGAGGGTGGGCGTCCGTTGGCCCGTATAACCGATGCGGGCAAAATATGCGTCGAGATCGAATGCGGTCTCGCTCATTCGTCAACGAGCGCGGGGGCTGAAGCCCCCGCGCTACGGACTATGATCTAGGTGCCTTGGGCGCCCGTCAACTGGACCACCGCGAACGCGGCGCCCTGGGGGTCGGCGAGTGTCGCCATCCGACCCACGTTTGGAATATCCATCGCGGGTACCACAACGTTGCCGCCGAGTTCCTTCGCACGGGCGACGATGATGTCCGTGTCATCTACTTGAAAGTACGGGAGCCAGTGCGGGGGCATCCCCTGCATTTCCTTTGTGATCTCCATCGCTCCCCCGGCCATCTTGTCCTGACCTTTGAAATGGAACAGCGTGTACGGTGTCGGGCTGTTTTCCATAGGCTTCGCGGTCCAGTCGAAGAGTCCCGTATAGAACGCGATGGCCTTCTGCATGTCGCCCGTGTAGAGCTCGGTCCAGCACAGCGCACCGACCTCATCGATGCGCGTCGCACCAGGATGCGCCTTTGCCTGCCAGATCGAAAAGATCGCGCCGGTGGGGTCCTTGATGACGGCCATGCGCCCGGCCTCCATCACGTCGAACGGACCCACGAGTAAGATCCCATCGAGGGCGACGGCTTTTTGAACGGTCTGGTCGGCATCGGTGACCGCAACAAACGACATCCAATGGGCCGGCACTCCAGCCTTCTTCTGCGCCTCCTGCATGCTGGCCATGGCCCCGACGTCGTTTCCGCCGACCTTGAGCATCGTGTACGCCCCACCCTCCGGCATGGGCATGTCGTCTGGTTGCCAGCCGAGGAGCGCCGTGTAGAACTTCTTCGCACTAGAGACATCAGTGGTACTCAACTCTGGCCAGCAGAATGTGCCGGCAGCATGGGCAGTAATGACAGACATGATGGGCTCCTTTCGAGTTCAGAGACCGGGAATCTTCGCGCCGCAAGAGCCTCACGTCAAGCGGGATGTCGCGCCAAAAACTCATGCAAGACTCCTAAGCCGCCGTTCCGACTCCGCATCGGCCGGGAAGAGTGTTTCAATTCGCAACTCCTGCAGCGTGACGTCCGGTGTCAGTCGTCAGTTCTCAATTCGGACTGACCCAAACAACTGATAACTGACAACTGATAACTGATAACTGATAACTGATAACTGACGAAGACGTAGACACTCTCCGCCGTCACCGCAATAATGTGCGCCGGAGGGCGCATGAGATTTCGGCGTTCGTGTGCATTACGCGTACCCAGCATCCTTGCCGTCGGCCTGGCGACTGCCGTCGCAAGTATCCAGGCTCAGAAACCTCCGGCACCCGCAGCTGCGACCACCCTGCAGGGGACCTCGTGGCAGCTCGTGAGGTTCAAATCCGGCGAGGATGACCGGACTCTCGCGCCGGGCGATCGCCCGAAATACACCATTGCGTTCGCGAAAGACGGTCAGGCGGCCCTGCGTCTCGATTGCAACCGTGGGACCGGCACATGGAAGTCGTCAGGGCCGGGCCGTCTCCAGTTCGGTCCGCTGGGCACCACGCGAGCTCTGTGTCCCCCGGGTTCGCACTTCGACCGGCTGGTCCAGGACCTGGAACACGTAGCGGCGTTCGCCCTCAAAGACGGGCGACTATATTTGGAGCTTAGCGAAAATGGTGGAACGTACGAATTCGAGCGCCTGCCGACCGAGGCGCCGTGACGGCTGAAGTTGAAAGATCGATGACGTTCGCGCGGGCGGGTTTTACAGACCCGCCCCTACGGTTTACTGTGGTCGGCCGCACGGGCGGCCGTGAGAATGTTCCGCATGGCATAGTTGCCTTCGTGACAGGCGTACTCGAACATCCCCTGATCCTGCGACTTCAGGTCAACGGCCGCGGTCCACGGCTTGGCCCAGGTATGCGGATCGTCCGCGGTCACTTCGTAGCGGATGGTCTGTGAATCGACGCGCGTAAAGCGTTCGGTCAAGTGAAGCGTGCTGCCAGATCCGCGGTAGTTGCTTTTCTCGGAGAAGTTCGTCACGTCGACCACCAGCGTCTCGCCTTCCCAGCGGGCGCGCGAGTCGCCAAAATACTGCCGGATGGCTGGCGAGAGAGGTGGACGGCCCTGATCCTGCGGCCCGGCCAGCGGGATCACACGCGTTTCGTGAATCATTTCGTACGTAACGGCCACGAAGCCCGGGCTTTGAACGATCCGGATATTTGCGTTGTAGACCGTAGGAAAAACCACATTCGGAAGACCCCGCGTGATGCACCGGTCCCACGTCGCCAGATCTTCGGGCCCGTTGAACGGTCCTCCTCCCCCACTGCCCCTGGGAGCCGCCGCGAGACGGCGGAGTGCCTCAGACGTCATGGCGGGAATCCGGCCGTCGGGCGGATCAATGACTATCGACGTTCGCCGTGATGTCTTGCTCCTTTCGAGCCAGTGCGGTGGAGGTGACGTGGCCGACCCCACCTGCCCTGCCGTGGATCGATCGGCAGTCTCGAGGTCGAAGTCGGAATTGTCCGAGCGCAGTTGTCCCTGGGTACGCGACTCTCGCTCCGAAAACTCCTGATCGGTGAGCAGCTGACGAGTTCCAAAGATCGCGGGCCGTTCGAATGGGACGCTCAAATCCCCCTCGCTCGTCCAGATCCCCTGCAGGTCCGGGTCACCCCACGACGTGCGGGATGTGCTGGAATGCTGCGCCGAGAGCGTCAGGGATGCCACCAGACAGCCCGTTACGAGCGCGAGAGGAGCCTTGAGCATGTGCTGCCCCCAGGCGGGTCTAAAGACCCGCCTCTACTGACGTCGCGCAGGTCTCCAGACCTGCCCGTTTTTCTGACGTCGCGCAGGTCTCCGGACCTGCCCGTTTTTCTGACGTCGCGCAGGTCTTCAGACCTGCCGTCCACTAATTTCCGGCTGTCGTCGCGGGTCCACGTCCTTCGACTGTGTACGTGAAGAACCCAATCATCATCTCTTCCCAGGTCTGATCACCCCACCGCACGGTCGCCGCTGGATCAGGATTGTTGGGATTCCCCGCTGAGTTGTCGAAGTGTGCGACCACGTGGATCTTCGAGCCCTTCGGCAGAGTGAGCGGCTGCGATAGCCAGTAGTCGGTCTGCCAACCGAAATCGTACTTCGGCACGCTGAGCAGAACCTCGCGTCGCCCATCAGGATAGATCGCCGTATAGGTCATGTCTTTGCCGCGCAAGTGCATATGCGGGTGCATCGTCCACACCTTCACGTCATCCGCGAAGGTGGCTTCCGCTTCTACCTGATGGTTTGGCGCACCAGGCGGGAGCGCAAACAGCGGGTTGGCAATCGTCCCTGTCCGGATCTCTCGAGTCGGTGGCTCCTTTGCGAAAATCAGTCCGATTCGCGACCGATCCTTGCTGGGGGCACCATTGGTTGTGTAGTGAACCTGGAACTGGAGTACGGAACCTGCCGGGATTCGCTTTGCCGTACCTGGCTCGTAGACAGGCGCATCCTCACCGACCGCCCAGTTCACCAGGGTGATGGCGCTCGCGCGTCGTGAGACCTGCGGGGACACCGCGCGTTCCCCTTCTGCGCGCTGTGGACGCGGTCCGGGTGTCTGTCCTTCAGGGAAAATCGGCCTGATGCTCACGACGTTCGGACGCGTGTTTTTTTCCGGTTCGATCACCGAAACGATAATGTGATGCACGTGCTCTGGATCGCCGGCGCGTACCTCACCTGCCTGCATCCAACGGTCCTCTTTGAAATTCGTTGGGACCTCGAAGTACTGGTAGTCGATCGCACCGTCAGCAGGAATCTGGTACTCGACCGGCATTTCGAAAACGACGTCGGGCGTCCCGATCTGCCATCCGGCGGCGTACTTCGGGAGCGCTGGCATGTCGGCGGGATTCCCTTGCCGTGCGCCGGCATTGGCCCAGCGCACGATGGTGTCGATTTCCTGGTCGGAGAGACTGCGATCGTTGCGGAACTTCCCGTGCTGAGGGTCCGCGTCCCACGGCGGCATCTCGCGCGCGAGAACTTTCTCGCGAATCGACCGAGCCCACGGCCGGACATTCTGGTACGTAATAAACGACATCGGCGCAATCTCACCCGGCCGATGGCAGCTCACGCATTTCTGGTACATGATTGGCGCCACATCCTTGCTGAATGTTGGCGCGTTTTCGGCAGGCGGAACTCGAACGTCCTGACCGCCGGTCAGAACCACCGTGCCCGACGCCGCGAAGATTGCGACGCCAGCGAACAACACCACCCCACGAACCACAGTCAATCTCGTGAGTCTCATGATGGCTCCACTCCCGGCTTTCGGCTCTCGGATTCCGCTCTCGGATTTCGTCCCGACCAACCGGTCGGTTGGTGCATCCAGTTTACGCTCACCTCCGCCGCCCGACAACGGCTTTGAGTGTCGGTGGATCGGTCGGCGGGTCTAAAGACCCGCCTCTACTTAAACTGGCTGCTAGTCAATGCCGAATGCCAGCAACACGTTGCCGGGACGGCCTCCGAATGCACCATATCCGGAATTGACATAGAGCATCCCGTCCGCCACGGCCGGACCCGGGCCCAGCATTGACGCACCTTTGGCAGCGACCCCGTTGACCGTGGGAAAGTCGCGATTGGTGTCGAACTCCCACACGATCGTGCCGTCTCGAGCGGAGTATCCGCGCAAGGCCCCATCGTTGGAGCCAGACAGGATCGCACCCGGAATCGCGGTGACGGCCGCCGATTGCGCGGCGCTGCATCCCCGTCCGGCGCTGCACTTCACCGGTGGCGGAGCCGCGAACCAGGCTCGCTCGCCTGTTGCCAGTTTCACGGCGTGGAGACCCCCGGGTTGCGGCCGCGTGATGTCTGAGACGGCGAAATACGCATGCTCCCCATCAACCGCCGATCCCCACTCGATGCCGCCGAGCACGCCGCCGAGACCTGCGCGGTACTGCCAGATCATCGCGCCCTCGCGGTCGGGGTCCATCGCGAAGCCCACACCTGACTTCTGACCGATGACGATGATCTCTTTGCCGTCGGGAAGTGCAGCGAGCATTGGCGGGCTCCCGAAATCGTAGTCAGGACCGTTGGGCTCGGGACAATTGGGATTTGCCGATCCGGGTCGGCAGTTGCTCACATAGATGTCGTTTGGCGTCACCTGCTGCATCCAGCGGATACGGCCGGTCGAAAGTTCAAGCGCTACGACCGCGTCGCTCGAAAGCTGCGGCGGCCCGCTGTAGCTGTTGCCGGTTCCTACATAGAGCAGTCCTCGCCGGGTGTCCACCGTAGGCGCCGACCAGATTCCTGAACCAGATGGTCCCCACAAGGTGACGCCTGCACTGCTCTTGCCACGCGGTTGCGGCTCCTCGGCAATCATGTAGGTCTTCCACAGAATTGTCCCGCTCATGCGGTCGAGCGCAACGACGCTGCCTCTGAAAGAACAGCAGCCGTACTGCGGATCCGCACCCTGGGCTTCTTCGTACGACGAGACCGGCACGAACAACCGCCCCTCGTGTACGGTGGGTGTGCCCGTCACGCGCGCGAGTGGATGCGTGTCAACTTTTCGCACCCACAGCAACTGGCCCGTCGCGGCGTCGAGCGCGTACGCGTTGGCGGCTGTGTCACCGAAGTAAACGCTGTAGCCGCGATTCGATGGACGCTGGATCGTTGTCGTGCCGCCACCACCAACCAATCCTGCTTCTGCGACGTCAGCCGGCAAGGGCGGACCGATCGTGATGGCTGTTCGAACTCCTCCCTTCGCACTGTACGTCCAGTAGATGCAGCCTGTTCGTGCGTCGAGCGAGTACACGGTTCCGTTCTGGCTGCCCACGAACACCCGGCCAAGTCCGACGGTTGGTTGGGCCCAAGCCGACGATGCATCGGGAAATCCGAACGCCCATTTCAACTTCAGCCGCGGAAGATCCGAGATCGTCAGCCCGGCCTGGTCACCGCGCTGGAATCGAGTGTTGGTGATTGTCGGACTCCAGCCGCCCCATGAGGGTGCGCGAGTGAAGTCGGAGGGCCTGGTGTCTGTCTGACACCGACCGGTGCCCACGCCCGAGACATCGACCCCCACGGTCTTGCCGGTCACGTACTCGGCTACGGCGCGCCGTTCGGGTCCGCTCATCTGAGCCCCTTGTACGCGCATTGCCCCATTGACGAGGCTCTCGATCACAGCCTGAGGGGTGCGCGCACGCAGCGCGTCAGGAGAGGGCGCGCGCGAATCGGTCGCGCCCGAATGACAAGTGGCGCAGACGCGGCGAAAGAGCTCTGCGCCATCCGGGGCTTGAGCACGAACGGATGCCTCTAGTGCCAGGGCGAGAAGTATGCCGGCAAGGAGCCTCACGAATGGTCGGTCCCCTACCGGCTGGTTGGAGTTGGCGGCGCCCCCGTGCGTTCGCTGGGATCCGCGCCGTCCTTCGGCGCTCCCGTCCCCGATGACCCAAGGAAAAGGATCCGGCCGTCTGGAAAAGTCACATTACGGCCGTTGGCTCTGAGCAGCGTGTGATCCCGGGTCTGGTAACCGTCGACGACGATTTCGGTCCCAATCTTCAACGAATCCTTCGTGACGCCACGCCTGAAGAGCGAATTCGGGCTGCCGCCTTCGACCATCCAGACTTCTTTCGCGCCGTTGGATTTTGGGACCTCGACATGTATCCACGCGTGCGGGTTGACCCACTCGACCTTCACAATCCGGCCCTTCAGCAGCACCGGCCGGTTCGGATCGAACTCCCCTCCGAAGGCGTGGTGCGCCAGAAGCGGCACTGCCGTTGACAGCGCCATCATCGAGATCCCGATCATCGCAACCGATACTCTGATTCGCATCGATAAGCCTCTGATTCGGCTGGCAAAAGCCAGCCGCGCCGATCCCGCTAACGCCCCGCCTCCTTCTCGCGCAACCGTGCTCCACGCAGAATATTCTCGAGCGCGTAGTTGGCTTCGTGGCAGGCGTACTCGTAAATATGCTCGTCGGTTGCCGGCCAGACGTACTCGCCGGTCCACGGCTTTTCCCAGGTCGACGGATCGTCAATGGTGAAGCGATAGAGCAGCGTTCTGGCGTCGACGCGCGTGAACCGCTCGATGACGTGCAGATTCTCGCTCGATCCACGGAACCGCGTCTTGTCGGTGAAATTCGTGGTATCGACGACCAGCGTGTCGCCTTCCCAGCGACCGACCGAATCGCCCATCCACTTGCGGATGGTCTTGGGAAGATGCTGAGCGTTCATCCGCACGATGCGCGCATCGTGAACCATCTCGGTGAGAATCATCACGGCATCGGGCGTCTGCACGATCTGATGCAGATTGTTGTAGAAGTAATTCGGCAGCACGGGTGGACCTGACGTCGAACCAAACCCAAGCAGGCAGCGTTCACCAAGCGGCCGCCGTTCGGGGTCGTCGTACGAACCCGAAGGCTCGAGTCCCGGATCGTTGCGCTCGGTCGCGTCGGACGTCGGCCTGGCAAGAAGGGTGGCCACGCGCTGCTTGCCCGTGGGCGTCATTGCTGGAACCTTGCCGTCAGGCGGATCGACGATAAGCGACGTGCGACGCTCTCCGTTAACGATGGTGTACGAGGAACCGGGGTCGAGCCAGAACGTGTTGTAGCCCCCGACGTTCCCCGCCGGGCCGACGGACCCATCGCCACCCTTTGGCGGCGCCGCCCGATCACCCTTGATCGGTCGATCGCCTTGCTCGAGGCGGGCCGCAACCGACTTCTCGAGCTTTGCGGCCTCTTCCTCCGTGAGCACGGCTTTCAGACCCACAGGACGTTCGAGCGGCGTGAGCGTTGCCAGGTCGTACGTTCCCTGAAGGTCGGGGCGACCGTCGGGCGTTCGAGGAGGTGAATACGGTGTCGTGCCAACCTGTGCGGAGATCGTGGTGGTGGGTACGGCGATTACAGAGGTCGCCACTATCAACATGGCTGCCAGAATGACACCGCAACACCGCATGGCAGTCTCCCCTTTTCCTGCTTACCGGCCCAGCGGCTGCTTGCGCCACTGGCCGTACAAAAGCTCCTCCACGAACTCGACGCACTTGAAATCCATCAGCTGTGCGTTCTTTTCCTGACGCCTGTAGAGCGGCATGCTCATCTTCCAGGGTCGTGTGAACACCTTCGGATCTTCGATCGTTGCCTCGTACACGATCAGGTCCGGGCTCGTCCGGGTATAGCGCTCGACCACGCGAAGCGCGTCACTGTGAAAATTTCCCGATCGATCGAACCACGTTTGATCGTTCTGTCCCGTCACGTCCACGACGAGCGTCTCACCCTCCCACCGGCCAACCGACTGGCCCATCCAGGAATCGGCTGGTGGCGGGCCAGGGTCTTGGAGATAGATGTTTCGAACCGCGCCGGCGTACTCGTAGGCGATAAAGATCGCGCTGGCGCTCTGCATGATCTGAAACGGATACGGCATGTACGTGGCGCGTGGGACACCCGGGAGATAGCATTTGATTTCAGGATCCGACGTCAGCCACTTCTCCTGATGTTCCTTCTTCTTCGCAAGCGCCCAGGGCTGATAAGGAATGTCGTCGCCCTCCACCACGCCAAGACCAGGTGGGACCGAACCAACGGCACCCAGGGCAAGAACCGACGGAGCCGGAACGGGACCATGTGGTCCTGCCCGGAGGGCCATCGCCGGCCGCGCCATGTGCGCTTGAACGTCGTAGTGCGCTTCGTTGAGCGCCTGCCAGATTCCGTTGAGATCGGGCTTGCCATCGCTCATCCGCGGCGGTCGAATCGCAGGAGCCTGGCTCGCGACCGGCATCGCGGCGACCGCGAGCACAGCGCCGGCTGCAGCCGCTGCCAGGATGGTCAAGAGACTTCGGACCCTGTTCCCCATACGACCGATCCCTTCGAAGCGTGTCTTCATTGACGCTTTGCCGTGAACGTGCCCTGGCCTACACCTCCGAGCGTCACAGTTCCCTTCATCGCATCGTTGCTTTCTACCGTTCCCGAGTACGCCACGTCAATCTGCATGTCTTGCACATTGGCCACGAACGAAAACTGAATCGTGTTGGCCTTGACAGTTCCGTTGAGCTCGGCTTCGCCGAGGTTCGTCGACGAGTAATGTCCAGTGAGCTTTTCATCGTCTTGTTTCAACGTGACCGTTGGCGTGCCAGACCCTGCGCTGGTCTCAACCTGAAACAGCCACTTCCCGGTGACGTTAATCTTGGAACCTTTCTGGACCGCCACCACGGCCGAGACCCCGAGCAAAATCGACATGACGACGGCCATGGCCCATGTGGTTCGTTGCATGATTCACCCTCGACGTGGCACCCGGCGGACCTAAAGGTCCGCCCTACCTGCCGTACTGTAGGTAGGCCGGACCTTCAGGCCGGCACCCGCTAGAACGTAAACTGGCCGCCAATCTTGACGAAGCGCCCCTGCAGGACGTTCGTCGGCCGAAGCCACTGACTCGTCGCCGCAGTGCTGAACGTGGTGTTCAACGTAAACGGCCAGCTGCTGTTGAATGCATTGTACAGGTCCAGGTCGGCTCTGACCGTATATCGATTCATTCGGAACCGCTTGGACAACCGAATGTCGAGCTGGTGCAGGTTCTCGTCTCCGTAGACCGTACCTGGCTCGATCAATCGCACGCGCTTGGTGGCCGTGGCGCCTGCGGCCAGGTTCCGACCCAGGGCCGGGGAGATGAGCGCGTTGGGCACGTCCCAGTCGGCGACGATGCTTGGCTGCACCGGATTCTGTACGCCGCGGCTGTACTGATACGTTGCACTGAACATGATGTCCCAGGGTAGCTCGTGCGAGCCCAGGAGCTTGATGTCGGGTCGGAACGGGAACGTCTGGTCGCACCATTGACCCTCGGGGTTGTCGACATTGCTGGTCCCAGGGTTCGAACCCGCCTGCCCGGCAAAAACCCCCGATACAAATCCAGGGGTCGCCGCCTGCAGCGGCGTGTTGCAAGTGTTATACGAGCGGCGTCCAGCGGCAATCCCACCTTGAATGACGGTACCCGTGGCCAGGCGCGCATTCACGGTAACGTCGAAACCGGTGAACACGTCGTCGACACCACCGAAGTTCTTGGCGTGTGTGACCAAATTCTGGACCCGACCCTGGAACGTCGGCTTGATGTCGTATAACCCGCAGAGCGGATATCCGCCGCCACCGGGCAGATTTGGATTCAACGGCGCATTGACGCAAAACGGTCCGTCGTAGCTGGCATTGTTGGTCAATTGATTGTCGATCGTCGTATGGTTCCCGAATGAGCGCCGGCCCCAGCTGGCGTTGAGCGCGATACGTGGCGCCAGCTCGTGCTGAACGCTCAGTGAGTACTCCCAGTTATAGGGACGAACATGCCAGCCTTCGAGCAACGCGGGGTCGTAGTCATTCACGGTTATCGCACGGCCAAAATTCGAGCTCGTCGTTGGGCCCAGCTCCGCGGACTGCACTGAGCCATCACCATTGAAAATCGTGAAATCGCGGTTGAGATCGGTCCACGTCCGCGCGTCCGTCCGGCCCATTGAGTTCTGTTGACTCATCAGTTGCGTCAATGCCACGTTCTCGCCGTTCACGTAGCGAGCGACGCTTGCTTTCACTGCCGTCTTGCCGGTGCCGAACAGGTCATAGGAAACGCCCAGTCGCGGGTTGATATCCTTCCAGTTGTTGGTGTCGAAGCCGTTGAAGTGCGCACCCTGGTTCCAGAGGCCGGCCGGAAGGTCCGAATCATGGACCTCACCCTGGTACCAGTCGAATCGGACGCCAGCACTGATCGTCGCGCGTCTGAACGTCCACTTATCCTGGGCGAAGAAACCCAGGTCAGCCTTGATTCCCTCCCGTTGATCGCGCCTGGTTCGCAGCGTCACCTGATTCGGGCAGGGTGGCACGCCACACGTGACGTCCGCCGCGCTGAACCTCATCGTCAAATCGCCCGTGAACTGCTCGACCGTCCGGCGTGGTCCCTCACTAAGCGTCGCCCCGAACTTGAACGCATGCGCGCCCGTTACGTACGTGCCTGACCCAGAGTAGGTCCGCAGCACCGAAAAGTGATCAGCCGGGTTGTTCCAGGCTGCTATCCATCGGCCGGTCGTCTGCTCCTGAATGGCATAGATATTAGAAGCGGAGATGGCCGCAGAATCCCAAACCTTTTCCGTCAAGTTCGTGACTTCGGGCTGATAAAGCTCCGTGTACTCCTGGTTGTAGACCGCAAAGCCCGCCTCGAACAGTAATCTGGACGTCTGTGTCCGTGTCCACTTCGAAACTGACACGAAACTGGTCGGCGTTACCTGCACACCCGTCGCTTCGGGTGCGATCAGGGTACTGATCCCCCAGTGGTCGCGATACTTACTCTGATCGTCATGGTAGTACGCGAACTTGTCCTTCGAGCTGATCTGCCAGGTCAAGCGACCGGCGCGACTGACGATGTGCCCGTCATCGATTCCGGGTCGAGACAAATCGGCGCGATACCGATATGGCGACGAATCCGCGTCGAAGTAGGTGTCGGGAACGGTTTTTTCGACGCCCCAATGGCGGAACGTGAAGTAGAACCAGAGCTTGTCGCGGAAGATCGGTCCACCAACCGATGGATTGAAATCGTAGATTTTCTGAATCCGGCTCACGTTGCTCAGACGGTTGTTGGGGTTGTACGTCAGGTCCCCTTGCAGCTTGCTGCTCAGGTTGTTCGAGTCCCAACCATCACCCGCGAAATTGGCAAAGACAGTGCCGCGG
>DATBJG010000405.1:0-4076 GCA_036556585.1 Vicinamibacterales bacterium | reverse complement strand
GCCCACACACTCCGAAGAGTTGAAGGAGCTCCTGCTGCGCACTGATGATGAGTTCCGTCAACTCGCGATCAAGCACTCCGAACTTGAAAGTCGCCTCCACGATCTCGCCACCAAGCATTACCTGTCAGAGCCCGAACAACTCGAACAAGTCACGCTGAAGAAGCGCAAGCTGGCGCTGAAGGACCGCATGGAGAATATTCTCCGTCGGACCCGCACCCGCGATCAGGAATCTGCGTCGCAAGTGCCGAGCACGCACTAGAGGAGCTCGATCGCCGGTTCCACCACTGAGGACACGGAGTACACAGAGAACAGAGTTTCTGCGACCTCCGTGACCTCAGTGCGTCCGGCTTTAGCCGGACGTGGAAATGCACTTTCCAGGAACTCTCAACCGCAACATCTCAGCGGCCAGTGGTCAGTCATGAAGTTCGATCCCGCAGGCTGGCCGTTCGTCGGCGCAGCACTGATTCTGGCAGGACTTGCCGCGTGGCTGTTGGGCCCACTGGCCGCAGGCCCCTTGCTGGTACTGGCCGTGGCGTTGTTGTTGTTCTTCCGCGACCCCGAACGCCATCCGCCGGCCGATCCGCACGCGATCGTGTCGCCCGCAGACGGACGTGTGCTCGTCGCTGGTCCGGCACAGGCTGGTGTGTCGCCGCCGGGCGCGTGGCTGCAGATTAGCGTCTTCCTGTCTCCCCTCGACGTGCACGTCAACCGAATCCCGGCGTCAGGCCGCGTGACCAGCGTCACGTATCGGCCCGGCCGTTATCTGGCAGCCTACAAGCCGGAAGCCGCCGGCTCCAATGTTTGCAGCGAAGTCTGGGTCGATCACGGAGGGCAGCCCATCGTCTTCAGGCAGATTGTTGGCGTATTGGCACGTCGTGTCGTGTGCCGGCTCACGCCAGGACGCGACGTGTCGGCCGGCGACCGGTTCGGTGTCATGAAGTTTGGGTCCAGAATGGACGTATTCCTTCCGCCGACAGCGGTCGTGTGTGTCGCAATTGGCGACCAAGTCAGAGGGGGAGAGACGGTCATCGCTCGACTTCCGCCTTCGCATAAAGCTTTGGCGGACTCGCCGTAGCCTGGCCCGCCTTCGCCGAGCGCGTCGGCGAGACCGCGACGAAGCTCGAAGAGCGAAGTCGGAGGCGTAGGCGGTCAGGCGTAGGGCGCTCGCTTTGGGACTGAGGAGATGTAAGATCGGGATATGGCGATGCTGACCCCGCGGCGCCGGCAGACCGATATTGCGTCGCGCCGTTTCCGGCGTGGCGTCTACCTGATTCCCGGGCTGATGACGCTTGGGAATCTTTTCTGCGGATACGCCTGCATTGTTTATGCAATGCGCGGTGAGTATGCGACGGCAGCCCCGTTCGTCGGTTTTGCGTTCATTCTCGACGGGCTCGACGGTCGCATCGCCCGCGTGCTCGGTGCAGAAGGCGCGTTTGGTGTGGAGTTCGACTCGCTGGCCGACATGGTGTCGTTTGGTCTGGCACCTGCGGTCCTGGCGTATTCGTGGGGACTGACGTCGTTTGGCCGCTGGGGCTGGGCCGCCGGCTTCATCTACGTGACCGCTGCGGCAATGCGCCTGGCACGGTTCAATGTTCAGGCCGGCTCGGTGGACAAACGGTATTTCGTCGGCATGCCAAGCCCGACGGCTGCGGGCGTAGTGGCCGCGACGATCTTTGCCTATCCGGCTGGTTTCCGCGAAACGTCGGGTGCCGCTCCGGTCATGGCGCTCGTCCTCATTCCAGCGTTCCTGATGGTCAGCACAATCCGGTTCCGGAGCTTCAAGGCCATCGACCTGCAGGCGCCTCGCTCATACACGGTGCTGATGGTCATTGCCGTGGTGATCGCGGCCATTTTCGCGCATCCCCAGGGTGCCCTGCTGATTCTTGCCTACACCTACGCAGCGTCCGCTTTCGTCGAGCTCGCAATCCAGCGACTGCGCCACCGGAGTCCGGAGGTACCTTCGGAAAGTCTCAAGTCTCAAGTTTGAAGTCTCAAGTGGAGGCCTCGGACTTGAGAATTGGTAGTTCGATCGTAACCGTCGTGCCCACGCCCTTCTGACTGTCCACCGCAATCGTTCCGCCGTTCAGTTCCACGTTGCGCTTGGCGATAGGCAGCCCAAGCCCCGTGCCCCGGGTCTTGGTCGAAAAGTACGGCTCGAACACGCGTCGCAAAGCGTCGGTATCCATCCCTTCGCCGGTATCGCTGATCGACAAGCGCACGCGGCCGTCCGCTCGTGCGGCGGTGAGCGCGAGCGAACCCCGACCGGGCATGGCATGAAGCGCGTTCTCGATCACGTTGGTCAGTGCCCGGGCGAGGAGGGTGCGGTCCAGGCTCAGCGGCGGCAGATCGGGAGAGACATTCTCGATGATGTGGATGCGCTCGGACAACCCCGTGCGATAAGGACCGACCACTTCGTGGATCAAGTCTCCAAGAGAGGTCAACGCCGGATGAGGAGTGGGGGACGACGCAAATGCGGAAAATTCCGACGAAATCTGCCGCAGCAGTCGCACCTGCGACAGGATGGCCGTCAGGCATTCTTCGAGGACCGGAGTCAGGGGCTTGCCGCGGTCCTGGTGGATTCGCATCAGATGTTCGGCCGAGAGTTGAATGGGAGTCAGCGGGTTCTTGATTTCATGTGCGACCTGCCTGGCCATTTCGGCCCACGCAGCGATTCGGTTGGTGCGCTCGAGCTCCGCACGCTGGTGGCGCAGCTCCGACGCCATGCGGTTGAAGGCGCCGATGAGGGTGCGAAGCTCGTCCGATGAAGTTTCGAGAACCCGTGCTTCGAGGTCGCCCCGCGTGATGCGGCGTGTGGCGCGCGTCAGCCGGTTCACGGGGTCCGCAATCCGCTCAGCCATCGAGTAACCGATGGCCGCCCCAAGCAGGATGAAGAGGACGGCCGCGAGCAGGATCCGCCGGTCGAGGGCGTCAACCTCCTGCTGGGTTTGCTGCTGCCGAAGCGTCAGCGGAATCGTCAGGATGGCATTGCGTGTGCCCAGGCGAACCCGCGCGGCCGCGAGCATGTACGGAAAACCGCCCAGTGATTCCTGATCCACGAACGTCGATCGCCGATCGAGGACTATGGCCCGGTAGACATCGCTCGGTGTGCGCTCCGGGAGCAGCCGCGACTCGAAAAGGAATCGTTCGCTGGTGGCCCTCAGCGCGGGTCCTTCGAAGATGTTGAGGTCCTGATCGATTGTGCGACTGATCCCCACCATCAACGTGTCGAGGTCGTCCAGATTCGGAAGTGCCGTCGCGTCGCGCTGACTCAGGGTCGAGTAGTCTTCGATGACCCGTTGCGCGGTAGCGGCCGTGCGGACCGCGGCAGCCTCGAGCGTGCTTCGCGCCTGCGCGGCAATGAACGTGCGGGTGACGAAGGCCAGCGTGACGACCGGGATAACCGAGGCAAGCACGAACGCCAGAAAGAGCTTGCGGTAGAAGCTCGCCCGGATCTCGCGCAGCAACGCGCGTCCGGATGCCGGGCCGAATCCCGTGGCCATCGAGAAGAGCGTGGCGCCCGCCAGAATCAAGACGTACACGATGGCAGCAAGGACAGCCGCTTCGGCGAGATTGATGATGTGCCCGAGCAACGTCACGCGTGGATAGCCGACGGCATAGATGCCAGCCCGATCGCTGAGCAGGTAGACCTGATACTGCCGGTCGCCGCTTGCCGCGGTCACCCAGAACGGATCCCGCGACCGTGTCAGTCGTGCAAACGTCTCATCGTCCAGCGTCCAGGCGCTTCCGGTGGAGGTGTAGATGGGCCGCTGACTCCATCCGTAGATGACGAATTCGACGTCACGCCCGGAAAAGCCCTCCTGCTGTCGTGACTGGTTCGAGAGGAGCAGCTCGTACGGCAGGCTGCGCCCCGAGATGAATCCGAGCGCGTCGTAATCGAGCATGGCTCGAATGACGATGGCCCCGGCACTGCGGCCGTCCGACCGGCAGAGTCCACGTCCCGCGAACAACAGGCGGCGCTCTTCAGAACCAAACGGCGAGACCTCTTCGTACGTTTGCCAGTTGCACCCTTCCTGCGTCCATTCGGCGAACACCCCCGCGGTATCTTCCGGGAGATT
>DATBJG010000404.1:0-11176 GCA_036556585.1 Vicinamibacterales bacterium | reverse complement strand
ACAAACGTGCGCCGGTTCTGCGACCAGATGATCGCGGCATGCCCCATGACCTCGACGATCTCGGCTTGACGGACGTCCTCGGGCAGCATGAAGAGTGAAAGCGGGGCGCCATTGTGGCGATAGAGCACGTGTGCAATCGTGCCTTCACCATAGAGGCAGCGACGGCCGCCTACGAGCCTCAGGTGATTCGCGTCGGAATCGCCCGGCACATCGACGGTCCACCCATACCGATCCTGCAGCTCGGCTTCGACGACCGCCGGTTGAACCGGAGCGCTGGGATCGCCGGTCAACGTAAAGCACTTGACGTGATCGAGTGTGAGTTGTGCGGCAAGGGTTGTCGTGGAAGAAGCGGTGAGAGCGTAAATGGCCGCACCAATTGCAAGGACGATCCCGGCTGCCACGGGAAGGCGACCAATTACCAACGGCCATTTGGTCGTCCTTTCGATCGCAACCGGGATAGCTGTCGAAAGCGCCCGACAGCGTTCGGTGAGCCCCGGTGGCGCCTCGGCACGGAACAACTGGGACCGCGTTTGCATGAGCGTGCGTACCGCGCCTTCTCGATCGGCGCGCTGGCGACACGGCGCACATTTCTCGAGATGGGCATCGACCGTTTGACGCTCATCCGCCGTCGCCACACCGTCAATGCACGCGGTGACCAGCGCCTCGAGTTGGTTGCAGAGGGACATAGCAGCCTTCAGCCTTCAGCCTTCAGCCGTCAGCCGTCAGCTCCTGGCTGATGGCTGTTAGCTGAGGCTCTAATACGAATCGAGAGCCGAGAGCCCAATTCCGAAAAGGCATATTCTTAGGATGTCCGAATTTTGCGCTCCGATTCGGGAGCATCCGACACCTCGCCCGACCGTATCGAAGTCTCGCGCGCATCCATCAACCGGTCGTGCAGGAGACGTCTCCCGCGCGCAATTCTTGACATGACCGTGCCGATGGGGATCTCTTGCATTTCAGCAATCTCCGCGTAAGAGAACTCCTCGACGTCACGAAGCCACACGGCTTCGCGGAACGCGTCGGGCAACGAATCGAACGCTGCCTGAAGGTCGGCATCGAGGGTCTGCCGCAACAGGAGCTGTTCGGGCGTCTCCGCACGGGCCGGGAGCTCGGCTGCCCGGTCAACCGCATCGCCGTCGAGCGTCACCGGGTCGCGACCGGCATCGCGTCGGCGGTTGCGGTGGGTATTGTGAAGGATGGTAAAGAGCCAGGCCCGAAGGTTGGTCCCCGGTTCGAAGTGTTCGGCCGATCGGAACGCCTTGAGATACGTTTCCTGCACCAGGTCCTCGGCCTCAATTGGATTACGCGTCAATCGCCATGCTGTCGAGTACAAGCCGTTCAGATAGCTCAGGGCTTCGGTCTCAAAGGCCCGTCGTTCGCCAGTGGCCGGCCCGGAGCCCGTGCGAGGGCGTCGGAACATCAGCTGAACAGTGGCTCTATGAACAACACCGAAGTGCCAGCGGTTATTCCACAGCGGGTCTAAGGACCCGCCGTCATCGAAGTATAGAGCCAAAAGGGGACAGTCCCGCCTTTGCCGGTCGGAGGATTGTCCCCTTTTTCCAGGCCGAACCAGTCGTCGCCTGTTGAGCTACTTCGCTAAACAGGGCCAGTACAGCAATGATGAGTGGTACGTGTCTTGCTCGTTCGCCGTCGTTGCGGTGCCCCACATGTTCCAGTAAGATGACAGCCATACTGTTGCGAGGTGAAGTCATGCGCACGCGGTTGTTGCGCGGTGCCTTCGCGCGTGCAGCCGCGCCCGCCCTGGCGATGCTGTTTATCGTCGGTGCCGCTCGCGAGCTTTCCGCGCAGACACCGTTCGTCCCCTACTTCGGCAAGAACCAGATCCACTACAACAACTTCGAGTGGCACATCTACAAGACGGACCACTTCGAGATCTATTACTACTGCTCGACCAGACCTGAAAAAGCCGCACCGCCTCAAGGGGACGGGTGGGTCTGCCGTGACGAAAAAGATTCGACCAAGGGCGTCGAACCGCAGCATGTCGAACGCATTGCCTCGTACGCGGAGAGCGCCTATCAGCAGGTCAGCGCCGATCTCAAGCACGACCTGGCCATCCAGGTGCCCCTCATTATTTTTAAGACTCACAGCGAATTCGAACAGCAGAACGTCATTCCCGGGGCATCGCAGGAAGGCGTCCTGGCGTTTGCCGAACCCTATCGAGACCGGATGCTGTTGCCGCTCGATGAGCCGCCCGACCGGCTCTACGGCCTCATCGTCCACGAGCTGACCCACATTTTCGAATTTGACATCATCCCGCAGTCCCTGATTCGCCGCAGCGTACCCCTCTGGGTCAATGAAGGGTTGTCAGAGTACGAACGCGGTCTCTGGGATCCGCTCGATTTGATGATGGTTCGTGACGCAGCCGTGGCCGACATCGTGCCGAAAATGAGCAAGATGGAAGGGTATGGCAACGCGAGCAGTCCCCGACTCGTCTACAACCTCGGCCATGCCGTCTTCGAGTTCATCGAGTCGCGCTGGGGCAAGGAAGGCATCCGCCAGTTCCTGTTTTCACTCCGGAAGAGCGTGATTGGCGGCGGTGAGGATGCCTATCAGGAAGCGCTTCAACTCTCGCCGGAGGAATTCGACCAGCAGTTCGACAAGTACCTGAAGGACCGCTTCAAGCCCTTCCGCGACAAGGAACGTCCGGTGGACTACGGCCGGAACCTTGCCCCAGATCCTGAGAGAGGTCCGTTCTCCAACGTCCTGTCGGTCGAGCCGTCGCCATCCGGCGATTTGCTCGCGGTCATCACGGGAAATCGCCGAGACGGGGAAATCGACATCCTTCTGGTTTCGGCGAAGGACGGGTCGATCGTCCGCAACCTCACGTCAGGGTTCGACAAAGACATGGGATTCGAATACATCCCCTATCCGTCCCAGTTCAACACGGTTCCGTGGATGTCGTGGAGCCCGAAGGGCGATCGGCTCGCCTTTTTCGTCAGGACCGAAAAATCCAAGTCGCTGATCCTCCAGAACGTCATCTCCCGAAAGATCGAGCAGCGGATTGAGATGAACACGGTTGACGAACCGGAATCCCCGAGCATCTCGCCGGATGGCCGGACGGTCGCCTTCGCAGGGCTGCGTGGCGCGATCGGAGACATCTTTACCGTCAACCTCGATACGAGCGAGATCACGAACGTCACGAACGACGAGTTCGGCGACCTTGGTCCGAGCTTCTCGCCCGACGGCAAATTCCTCATCTATCGGGCGCGGGTGAGCGGCAACTACAAGCTCTTCCGTGTCGATCTCGCCACGGGGAAGAAGACGCAGCTGACGTTCGGCACGCACGACGATGGGTCGGCGAAGTTCTACAACGCGGATACGATCATGTTCGCGTCCACAGCCACCGATCCGGCGCAGCCCATCGAGCCCGAAGTGGCGCGCAACGGCAACATCTATAACTTGTGGGCACTCAGCCTGACGACGGGCGAGCTTCGACAGTACACCGACACGCTCGGCGGCAATCTCTCACCGGTCGTGCTGACCGATACCCAGATTCCGCGTGTGGCGTTCGTGTCGTACTACAAGGGCGACTACGGCCTCCACATTCTCGAACCCAAAGAGCCGCTCAAGACAGTCGCCTCGACGGACTTTGGTTCGCCTGGGCCGATCATCGACTTCCAGGCACCGTTGTCTCACACCTTCATTGGCGCCAATGCGCGGCGGAAGGGCAGATACGAGAAGATGTTCCTGGACGGCGTCCCCCCGGTCAACGTGGGGATGACGAGTGGCGGCGACTTGTTCGGGGGCACCGCAATCTCGTTTACCGACGTGCTGGGCGACCGGCAGTTCTCGATGGTGGCCGCGTCCGTATCGCAGTACCGCACACTGGCGTTCTCGTACGCGGATCTTTCAAGCCGGTTCCAGTACGCGGCGCAGGGATATTCGCAGACCGAGTTCTTCTACGGTGGGATCTCCAGCCTCCTCTACGATCCCATCTACTCGGGGCTCATTGACCGCGACCTTGCCCTGGCGACGCGTACATCCCGCGGCGGCACGTTCTTCGGCATCTACCCACTGAACAAGTACACCCGCCTCCAGATGTCGGCGGGCATTTCGAACTTCAGCGAACAGTACAACAATCCCGAGTTACAGCAGATTGCCGACGAGTATCAACAGGACAACTACGGACGCCTGCTCTTCCGCAACGGCACCTTCGCACCTCTGTCGATCGAGCTGGTGCAGGAGACGACGGTCTTCCGCGAATTTGGACCACTCGCGGGCAGTACGATGCGCCTGGGGTACAGCTATGCGCCCAACATCGGCAACTTCCTCTCGCGGCAGACTGCCGACGTTGATGCGCGGTACTACCTGCGGATCGGCAGCACTGGCCTCCTGGCCTTGCGCGCCCGCGGGTTCCGAAGCTGGGGCGAATCCCCGGACTTCATGTATTTTGGTGGCAACTCGGAGATGCGCGGGTACGACTACCTCGAGTTCCTCGGACAGAACGTCTTTTTCGGCAACGCCGAGCTCCGATTTCCCTTCATCGAGGCGATGCTCACGCCAATCGGTATCTTCGGCGGTATCCGGGGCGTGATGTTCTTCAACGTGGGTGGTGGCTGGTTCGACGACCTGCCGTTTACCTTCATGACCAGCGACCCCGAGATCTACAGACGTCCGTCCTTCATCGACCCGGGATCGAATCAGATCATTCCAGAAGGTCCCCCGACGCTGATCGACGGCTTCCGCCTCCGAGACAGCCGCGCGTCCTACGGCATTGGTCTCGAGACCTTTGCCCTCGGCTTCCCGATCCACTTCGACTGGTCCTGGCGCACGCTGTTCAACAAAGGATGGGAGGACGCGCTCTATTCAGTTCAGGGTGGAAGCGACGCGTTCCGCAGCGTCAAGTTCGATGTCTGGATTGGGTACGACTTCTAGGATTAGCGATTCCTGATTGGTGATTCGTGAATCGAGGGTGATTGGCAAGTGGTGATTGGCGATTTATTGATGATTCAATGATTCGTCAATAAATCAACCATCGCCATTCACCACTCGCCAACGAATCACCAATCACCAATCACAGATTGCCATTGGTGACCCTCCCACTCGATGTCGCTTCCCCCCAAATCTCCCGCCGACTCCGCCACGGAAATGGTCCAGGTCGTTCTGCCAAACGACGCCAATCCCCTTGGCTACATCCTTGGCGGTACGGTCATGCATCTCATTGACATTGCCGGCGCCATTGCCGCACACCGGCACACACGCAGCCTGGTGGTGACTGCCGCCGTAGACGGACTCCAGTTCCTGCATCCCATTCGCGTTGGGGATCTGATCATCCTTCGAGCATGCGTGACCGCCGTGTTCACGACGTCGCTCGAGGTTGAAGTGGAAGTCTTTTCTGAGGAGACGCTGACCGGTCGGCGACAGCTCACCAGCCGTGCCTATCTGACGTTCGCGGCAATTCTCAAGGATGGACGCCGGGTGAGGGTCCCGCCTCTCCAGCTCGAAACGAACGTCGAGCGGCAGAAGGCCGAAGCCGCCCAGGGGCGGAGGGCGGAACGACTCAAGAGACGGAATCAGTCCGACGCTTGAGCCCCACCGGGCAACCGCTTCAGACGAACTTCACTCGTCTTCAGATCGATGGCTGCGCGGTACGGGCTCAGAAACTTGTGGCCGACGATGCCGCCAAGCTGGAATCCGAGCAGGATGCTCGGCGCGCGAAGATTCAGCACCACCACGGGAAAATTGGAGTACTGAATTCCGTGAAACGCGAGGTGCACACCGGGTAGCAGGAACGCGTCCTTGTCCCACCCCGACGTCCCGTACACCTTGAGCGGAATCTGCCGGATCGACTGGTCTAGTTCGAGGCCGCTGGCCGTATCCGTGCTGATGGAAATGACCTGACCGCCGGTATCGACCACGAAGTTGGCCGGATCGTCGTTGACCATCCCCTGCACCATCGCGAGGCGGTGCACGCGCAGCGGCAGCTTGTAGTCGTACGGTTCCTGCGGGAGATCACTTCCAACCACAAGTTCCTGCCGGCCGTAGTCGATCACCATCGAGAGCCCGAGCGAGATCGGCGAGAAGCTTTCCGCCTCGCGCGTCGGCAGGCCGCGCAGCGGCGGATTCTTGATGAGACAGGGGACGTTGCGCAGTTCGAGCGTGCCGATCGTCAACGTGTCAATCCGTCCCACCTGCAGCCCGCGCAGACCGAAATCCCCGACACCTGCGCTGAGCGTTTCGCTGATGGCCTTGACGCCCAATCGCGAGGCCACGTCGCGCGTAATGACGGTCAACTCGGAGCCGGTATCGAGGACGAAGTCCATCGGCGCGCCCTTGTTGACCTTGGCCTTGACCATCACCTTCTCGTTCACCGTCCGGAACGGCACGATGTGGAGCTGCTTCCAGACGGACGGATCGGCTTCGAAGGGTACGCGACTCTTGAATGCGCGAAGGAACTCGACCTCGGCCCGCGACCACGCGGCCTTGACACTGCGATCCTTGTTCGGCAGCAGGTTGACGTAACTGCCAAACGCGTTTGCGGCCTCCTCGTAGCGGCGCATGCGCTCGTAGATCGTCCCGACGGTGTGATGAATCTCGCCGTCCCGCGGCGCCAGCCGCAACGCGGCCTGCGCTTCGTCCAGTGCCTCATCCAGCTGGCTCCGCGACGCGAGACTGCGCGCGCGGCCATGCCGGGCGCGCGACGACTCGGGATTCAATGACAACGCTTCTTCGAAGCGCTGCTCCGAATCCTGGAATCGCCCCAGCGCCCACAGGGCATCGCCATAGAGCGTGACGGCTTCAGGATCACGAGGGGAAAGATCAATCAGCACCTGGGCATCGTCGTAGGCGCCGGCAAACTCAGCCATGCGCAGACGCGTCCGGACTTTCCCGCTGAACGCCCGGCGCTTGAGCCGCGTGTCAGTGACGTTTCCAGACACTTCAAACGCGTCGAACGCTTCGATGAACCGCCCCTGCTCGTACAGCATATCCGCGAGCTGCAACTGAACTTCGGCCGCCTCGGACGAGACGGTCTGGGTAGAGGTTCGAGCGACGTAAGAGGGCAGCGCCACCAGGAGCGCGGCAAGAGTGGTGACGGCCCGTAAGGACAGACGCATGAGAATCCTCCGGAAACCGCGAACTGACGATGGACGTGTAGAAAGAAGGCGTTTTCGATTCTAAAGGGTGCCGCCGGAACGAGGCAAGCAAACTTCCTCGTATTGTCGAGCTTCGGTCCCCGCTTAATGCGTGTATTGCTGGATGGGGACCCCGTCGTACATCTCATCGACGCGCAAAATCTGGGTTTCCCGGCTGTAGGTACCAAGTTCGTAATCTTCGCTCATGATGAGGGCCTTGACCGGCTTGGTGGGACAGACCTCGGCACAGAGCCCGCAGAAGCTGCAGCGCGACAGATTGAAATCGAAGTAGTCCAGAATCTTGATTTTCTGGCCAGCCTCGCGATGGCCGCCGAGCGCAATCAGGTCGTCGGGGCAGGCCTTTGCACACTGATCGCACACGATGCAGACCTGCGCACCGGTTTCGGGCTCCACCTGGAGCCGCAGCACACCCCGGAACCGGGGCGCCACCGGCCGGCGCTCTGCCGGATATTGAAAGGTGAAGGCAGGCTGGGGTGTGTACTTGAGCGTCACCCACAAGCCCTTGAGGATATCGAGGAGGAATATTCGACGCAGCAGTTTGGTTAGCATGGGGGTCGTGATCTGTTCAGTTATGAGTCACGTAGCGGCCGGCTTTGGCCGGACGTCACCCTACCAGTATCGGTTCAGACTCGCCGACACGAATAACGCGCTCTTTACGAAGGACCGTGTTTTCCTTGCGAATCTTGTCCTGGAGACGCATCAATCCATACAGCAGCGCCTCGGGACGTGGCGGACAGCCCGAGACATACACATCAACCGGGACGATCTTGTCCACACCTTGCAGAACGCTGTAAGTCGGAAACGGACCGCCAGCGTTCGAGCAACTCCCCATCGAGATCACCCATTTGGGCTCGGGCATCTGGTCGTACAGCCGACGCAGCACCGGTGCCATTTTCTTGGTGACGGTTCCCGCAACGATCAGCAGGTCCGCCTGGCGCGGCGACGCCCGGAACACTTCTGCACCAAAGCGCGAGATGTCGAACCGCGAAGCGGACGCGGCCATCATCTCAATGGCACAACACGCCAGCCCGAACCCCATCGGCCACAGGGACGACTGTCGGGCCCAGTTCAAAATGTTGTCCAGGTTTGTCGTGATGAAGTTGTCTTCGAACTTATGTTCAATGAGGCCCATGGGGTTTACCTCAGCCTTCAGCCTTCAGCCTTCAGCTTTGAGACTTGTAATACTCAGAATTCTTCCCGATAAACGCTTCCCAGTGCCGCGGTGTCTCGTCGAGCGCGAAGATCGCTTCGACCGGGCATGCCGGAACGCAGGCGCCACAATCGATGCACTCGTCCGGATGAATGTACAGCATATCGGCCGACTCGAAATCCGATTCATCCTTGCGGGGATGAATACAGTCGACGGGACACACATCGACGCACGCAGTGTCTTTCGTCCCGATGCACGGCTCGCAAATGATGTACGTCATTTATTTGATTCGCCCCACGCGCTGCCGTCGCCCTTCGACTCCGCTCAGGGCGACCCTGAGCCCGTCGAAGGGTCGCTTACGCTCCGGATCTTGATCTCCACGTCGGGCTCCCTAGTCGGCAACTATGCCGTCACACCCAAGGGCGTCAAATGTCCCAGGCGCATCGAGATGAGTCGGGCCAGTTCCCGGCCCGAACGCGCATGCTCGTGAGCCAGCGCTGCATCGTGGGTTCCGTGGTGACGAAAAACCCCGACACGTGCGACTTCGCGAGCACTGTAGTCGTAGACTGGCGCGCCGGTCGACAGAAGGCGTTGAAGGCCATCGCCCTCCGTTGACGGCGGTCCAATCTTCTTCCCATAGACCGTCCGCATGGTCACTTCGTCGGTGCCGGCACTCCAGATGTACGTCACTTCCCCGGCCGCTGGAATTGCAATAAAGCAGCGTTCGCCGGTCCGAAGCACGTACTCACGCAGTACCGGGTACGCATGCAGCCGCAGCTCAGATCGACCGAGCGCCACGAAGCTGAGGTCGAGCATCTTGAGCGACAGGCTGTAGCGCAGGCTCTCCTCGTCTTGTCGCACGTAGCCTCGCCGGCGAAGCACACCGAGAAGCCGGTGCACCGTCGGAGCCGGCTGTTTCACCGCTCGAGCGACCTCGGCAAGGCTCATCCCACGCGGTCCGCGGCTGAGCGTTTCGCAGATCTCCAGGGCCTTGTCGAGCGACGTGGAGGATGGTCGAGATTCCAACATATGGAATATCGTTCCGCTATCTCAAATGTTATCACACTATCTTCATGCGGCCGGCAAAACCCTCGTCGTAGCCGTGGAAATGCAACAGCGCTTCTTCGGGATGTTTCCAGCAGTAGTACCCATGCCCGTTGTCGAAATCGACCAGCCAAAGGCCTTTGGCTTCGAGTCCCAGCTCTTGTATTCGCAACGCCCAACGAGCCACGATGTGATTGAGCTCTTCGTTAAGCCGCTCTCGTTCTTCGATTCCCGACTCGTTGTCTACATCGGTGCTCAGAGCCTCGAGTTCAGCCGCCAGCTCTTCAGCGGTTTGAACCGCGTCGGCGGTCAGTGCCTTCACGGTGGGCAACAACGTGCGTGCGTCTGCAAGAGTGAAGATCCGGCGCTCGGTCGGGTGCTGATTCATGTCGGGATTATAATCGGACATTCATGAATACGCGCTCGCGCGCGTGGCCGGTGATTCTCTTGCTCACGTCGGCGCTGGCCCCGGATCCTGCCGCCGCGCAAGTTCTTCCATCTGAGCCGTTCACCCTGGCCGGCGGCCGCATCACGATTGGCGGGGAGGCATCGGCCTCGGCTTCGACCGATCCCGACGATCCTGGCTGGTTCAACTACACCGACTACGAGCACAACGCGCTCCGGATGTTCCGCATCGGATTCAGCGCAGACGTGCGGCTTGGATCACGCGTGTCGGTGCTTGGAGAGTTTCGGACCGACAACTGGGACGACTTTGGGCCGTACGCGCTGTACGCCAGGATCCGTCCCTGGGTCGATCGGGAATTCGACATTCAGGTCGGACGAATTCCACCAACGTTTGGAGCATTCGCGCGACGCGACTACGCGGGAACCGACAACCCGGTCATTGGTTATCCGCTCGCTTATCAGTACCTGACATCGCTGCGTTCGGATGCGGTACCGGCCTCGGCTGATGATCTGCTCCGGATGCGCGGACGGGGCTGGCAGCCAAGCTATCCGGTTGGAAGCGAAGCATTGTCAACCGGTCTGCCCCTGATCACTGCCTTTCAGTGGGATACAGGCGTTGAAGTACGGCTGGGATTGGAACCTCTGGAGGTGAGCGCCTCGGTTACGGCTGGCACTCTGTCAAAACCGCGATTCACCGACGACAACGGCGGCAAACAGATCGCTGGCAGAATCGCATGGCGTCCAGTCGTTGGGCTCACGGCGGGGTTGTCGGCGGCTCGCGGACCGTATCTCACAGACAGCCTCACGAACGACCTCCCCGCCCACGTCGAACAACGCGATTTCTACCAGCGCGCTCTTGGCGTAGACGTCGAGTACTCGCGCGACTATTGGCTCATCCGAGGTGAGGCCGTTTACAGCGACTGGTCGCTCCCGGAGATCAGCGCTCCGGCGATTAGCGAGCCCGTCCAGGCTCGGTCGGTGCTGATCGAAGGTCGGTACGCGGTGCGGCCAGGCATTTTTGTTGGGGCTCGGTACGACTATCTGGGATTCAGCAGAATTCGAGGATCGCTCGTCCGGCGCACGTGGGATGCTCCCGTGACGCGCATCGAAGCCGGCGGTGGTTACTATCTTCTCCGCAACCTCATCGCCAAGGTCACATATCAGCATGATTGGCGTGATACGGGCCTCTTTTCCGAGCTTGGTGTCTGGGCAGGACAGCTTCAATTCTGGTTCTGAAGATGTCACAGGGTCTTCTTCGCCCGCTGGCCGCGCTTTTGGTACTCCTGGCAACTGCCAACGTCTCGATCGTACGCCCGGCGGTCGCTCAAAGAACGGGGACTGATCCCACCGGAAACATTCGAGGGCGCGTGGAAATCCACCGGGCGCTGACGACTCCAGAACGCCGTCCTTCAGTGTCCGACCTGGGCATGCCACCCAGACGCGATCGCCCGGATCGAATGGA
>DATBJG010000403.1:0-6730 GCA_036556585.1 Vicinamibacterales bacterium | reverse complement strand
CGTACGCATTGCGGCACTCCTCGAGGTTACGGACCCGCGCGTCCCGCGAACGTTACCGGCCGACCGAGTCAGGACGGAGTGATCGACTTTCGTAGATAGGCCAAGAATAGCAGAAATCCCTAATTTCTGACGTATTTCGTCACACCCCTCAGTTGCGCTTCCGCCGTGTAGACATTGCCGGCCGCGTCAATGGCAATGCCTTCGCCCATGGCACCATCCGGGGAGTTTGGCGTCATGTGGGGCGGGATGAACACCGTGACTTTCCCGTCCTTCAGGCTTCCGATCCGGATTCCCCGCCGCCAGGCCGGGTGAACCTTTTCGTTCGACTCCGAGTCGGCAGTGTAAATCACGTCGTTTTTGTCGATGGCAAGCCCGCTCGTCCGCCCGAACTCGCCATATTCGGCAATGAACTTCCCTTCCTTCGTCAGGATTTGAATGCGATGATTGTGGCGATCGGCCACGATCAGCCGACCCTGGGAATCGAACTCGAGCGCATGCGGCGTGCGGAACTCACCTGGTCCTGTTCCCGTCCTGCCAATCACTCTCAGGAACTTCCCGCTCCTGTCGAACACCGAGACTCGGCCAACCAAATTTTGATCCGACACGTCAGTGTGGCTTTCGGCCACGTAAACGTCACCATTGGTCGGATCTGTGACAACGTCGGTCGGGTCTGTCAGAGCTTCAGGTGGATTCCCCCTCACACCCGGTTTTCCCAGCGTCAGCAGGACTTTGCCCTGGGGATTGAATTTGACGACAACGCTTCCCTTGCTTTGCTCGCCGGGAAACTTGTCGAGATCTTCGCGGCTGGCTCCACGTGCGTCGGCCACCCACACATTGCCATCGCGATCGACATGGATCCCGTGCGGCCACACGAACATCCCTCCGCCAAAGCTCCTAACTTCCTTGCCCGACTCATCGAAGTAGTGCACTGGGTTCGCTTTGCTGCCGAGACAACCCGGAACCGTGCCAGGTGAGCATCGATCCACCGCCCAGACAGACCTGCCATCCCGATCAATGGCCACACCGTTGGAGCCACCCCACGGCCGGGCCTCTGACCCCAGTTGCGCCCAATCCCGAATCACACGATAGGGATTGTTGCCGCTGTTCACCGGTTGCACTTTGTCCGTTTGTGAAGTGCCGCCGCGCTGTTGCTGCGACTGAACGGTGGTGCCCTGCAACGCTCCCCAGACGACGATCATGATCGTCAACGGGACTTTTACATAAGATGAAGCGCGCATTTGTCAGATCCTCTCTCAGTCAGACCCTCTCGCAGCGGCCGGTCTTTAGACCCGCCGGGCCCTCGTGATCATTTCCAACTCTGAATCGCTTTGTAGTGCAACGACTCGGGCGGAAGCTGCGCGAGCTCGATCCGGCCCATGTACGGATCGGTAATGTTGGCGAGGATGGCTTTGGTGTCACTGGTGTTCGTGTCGCTGACCTTCAGGCCGCTCTTTCTAAACCGCTCGACGGCCTCTGCCACATTCTCAACGTGCAAACCGTAGTGCGTAAACCCCGCAGGCCGCTGGGCGTTGGCCGGGTTCAACTCGAGAAACGTGTTCCTGCTGATGTACATGTAGACGAGCCTCGGTTGCCCTTTGTCGTCGTGGACACGAAACGCCTCGCGATACCCCATCTTCTGGGTGTAGTACGTCACCGCTTCGTCGATATTGGGCACGTTGATGCCCACGTGATTCATCATCACGACACCGTCATTGGCATTCTGTGCCACTGCCACGTGCACCGTCAGTCCGACGAGAAGTCCGGCTGCGAACAGCATTGCACCCCGCATATATCCTCCTCGCATGAATGGCCTGTTACCGCGAAGCCCGATAGATGATGTTCCCATCGCGCAATGTGTATCGAACGCTCGAGAGCGCGCGGAGGTCCCTGGAAGGGTCGCCTCTGACAATGGTGAGATCCGCAGCGGTGCCAGACGCGATCCGCCCGAGATTGGCAGAGACGCCAAACGTCGCGGCAGGCGCAGTCGTCAGCGAAGCCAGAATCTGGCGGAAGTTCATTCCCGCGTCCGCCATCAGAGTGTACTCCTCAGTCGGGTCATAGCCGACGGCGCCAAGGTCGGTTCCAAACAGAACGGTCCCACCCGCAGCAACCCATGCCTGCAATTGTCCGATTGCCACGCGCGTCGTTTGCTCTTGCAGTGAAATCCGGTCGTGGCGCAGCAGATCCTTCCACACGGTGAGCGTTGGCGTGAGCGCAACGCGATGCTCCTTCATTGCCTTCAGGATCGTGGCATCCCATGGTCCCGAGGAGGGAGTGGTGTGGGCGATGACATCGACACCTGCCCGGATAGCGGCCAGGACGTCGGCGCCGGTGGCTGGATGCACGAATACCGGTTTGCCGGCACGGTGCGCCTCGTCAACAACCGCTTGAATGCCGCTCGCCGGAAACGGAGGATGCGGCGACGGAGGCGGCTGAAGGTGAACTTTGATGCCGTCCGTACCGTCATCGACGAGCCTCTGCACCGCTGAGCTGGCCTGAGCTTCCGACGAAACGTCGAAGTTTCGAACTGCCATGTAGCCCAAGGCGGCAATGACTGCATCTGACGGCACCGCCCCGGCGGCCACCAGAACCTCTCCGGTCGAGCGGATTCGAGGACCCGAGACTTCTCCAGACTCCACCCGCGCGCGAAGCCGTCGCGTGTTCGACCCGACGGATCCGATGTCGAACACAGAGGTAAACCCGTAGCGCGTCAGCATCTCGACCAGCTGCCGCTCGAGCTCCATCGCCGGAAGAGCGTCCGCATTCGTCCACTTTCTTTCAAAGAAATGAGCGTGGCTGTTCCAGAACCCGGCCATGATTGTGAGGCCGGAGCAGTCGATGGTCTGAACGTCGGATGGTAACGTCGCGGACGCCCGACGATCGACCGCAGCGATCGCGCCGTCCCGAACCAGCACGACGCCGTCACGGATGGGGTCTCTATCCGGACTGGTGTAGATCGTACCGCCGATGAGCGCTATTTGGCGGGCCTTGCCGGCGCGTTGTGCGAAGGCAGGCGTACCGACCACCAACCAAAGAACCGCCAGTCCAGCCAGAACCTTCAGGACCAAAGGCATCGTCGCCAACCCGCCGATATAATCACCCCGTTCCTCCCGGCGGCGGAAACCTGACACAACTGTGAATGGGAGCCTGATCAAATGGCGAAGGAAATTGCGATCGTCCACCACGCCGATAGGCGACGCGATGTGTTCATGCCGTATGCACCCGCGATTGTCGTGCGCCGTGGCGATCTCGTGTTTCTCTCGGGTGTGACCGCTGCTGCCGTCTATCACAGCCACCCGCACCGCGAGGAGGAGTTCAATCTGCCACCAACGATGCGGGAGCAAGCCGTGCTGTGCATGGAGAATCTGAAAAAGACGCTCGAGTCCGCCGGCGCGACGTTTGCAGATCTCGTTGCCGCCACCAGGTTTCTTACCGACGTGAACGAACAGGACGATCTCAACCGGGTCTGGGCTGACTACCTCGGGAGCCATCTGCCGACCACAACCACTGTCGAGGTCAGCCGACTCGCAACCCATCCACGGTGCAAAATCGAAATCAGCGCGATTGCCGTCACGAACAGTCGCGGATGAAGTTACAGATGTACGGAGGGCGGGGTGTTGGGCCCGCCGTTCTCGGCGGACCCAAAGGGTCCCCCCCATGTACGTCCGTCTAGTTGCTCGTCGCCGCTGCGGCCATCACGTCCGCTCGAGTCAGCGGCTTATCGGGGTTCGGCGGATGTGCCGGAATCCACGCGTTGAAGTCCAGCTTGAGCTTGTTGAGCGCATCGACCGCTGACTTCACCACCCCCAGCTGATTCGGGTTCGGATTGACCACCGTAATATCGGCGGAATACAGCACCTTTTCGGCCGGTAGATACACCACAATCATGCCGTCGCTGTGTTCGTTCGGGACGCGATGGATCTCCACGACTTTGCCGGTCGTCCCTTTTCGCACGTCTCGATCGCCAATCCCCTCGACGACGTTCGTACGGCGGTTCGAGACCTTCGAGAGGCTGTCGCCGCCAAGCGTGCGCGGACCTGAGAGAAGACGCTCGAGGACGACCTCATTGTTGCGGTGCGTCAGGATCGTGGCACCCTCGGCGACGGCCGCTGCGAGTCCGCTCGCATGGTCGAAGTGCGGATGCGAGTTGACGACAAAGCGGATTGGCTTGTTCGGAATGGCCTGCTTGGCTGCCGCCATCACTGCCATGCCACGCGCGTCGCTCTGGCCGCTCTCGACAACGAGGATGTGGTCCCCCATGTCGACGGCGAGTGACGTGTAGTTCCCGCCAATTTTGAACACGCCCTCACCAAGTTTTTCGACGGGCGGTGCCCCCGCCGCCTGTGGCGGAGGGCCACCCGGAGCACCGGCTGGTGGCGGCGGTGGCGTCAGCAGCTCGGCAAGGTTCGGGGGATTCGGGGTGGCGGTCGTGATGGTTGCGTCAAACGTCTGCATGCCGGCCTGTCGTTGAACAATGCGGTTCGGCACCTGCACACCGTTCATGTTCTGGTAGTTCGAGTACTCGAATTCCACCAGCAGATCGCCGACAACGGCGTGGTCGACTCGCGTCTCGACCTTGGTCACCTGGTTCTGGCCGTTGAGATAGCCGGTCACCGTGTACATCTGTCCGGAGGGCGACTTGAGCGCTGGTGAGAATGAGATGACTTGCTGGCCACCAGCCTGGCGAACGGTCGCATTATTGGCCGCCGCGCCTTTCAGGAAACCCCAGGGGGTTGTCCAGATGTTGAGCGCCTGCGCCCAGTTGCTGCCGGCCTGCATCCCGGTGATGTTCTGGTTGAACACGCCAGGTTTTTGCGGTGGCACACCCGGCACGGTCGGAGGTTGCGTCGGCCCCGTCGCTCGCGAGACGAGCGATGCCGGATCGGAGGCCTGTCCAAAGTTGATCGTGCGCGTGTACGTGGTGATTTGTGTCAGATTCACCGCTCCCATTGGCTCACCAATGGCTTTGCTCTGCCCGAAGGCTCCGTTTCGTGCATTTCCCGAATAGGTAATGGAATTCAGATTATCGATGCCCATCGCCTTGACGGCGGCGGCAACAACAGGGTTGACGTTTTGTGCGGTCGCGCCCAGTGACAGGAAGGTCACAAGGAGCGCGCCAACCAGTAGGGTTCTGAGCGTCATAGGGACCTCCAGTCCTCTCCTACCTGACATCTATTTCTCCGCTTTGTACTGAGCCGCAACGGCTTGCGCCTCCGAAGCCGAGTTCATCATTTCCATCAAATCTGTAGTTGGTGGAATCTGCACAAACGGCAGTTTGTCCAGCGCAACCCACGGCTTCGTGTAGGCCACCGGGTCGTCAAGTGTGACCGTCAACTCCAAACGCTTTTCGCTGAGGCGATGCCAACGTTCCTCCACCCGCAGCTGATTGCTGTGCGGGTTACCTGCATTGTCGAGCCATGTGCGCTCGTCGGTCCCGTTCGAGTTGACGACGAACGTGTAGTCGTCTTCCCAGCGCCCAATGTGGTAGCCGTACCACCGCGGGTCTGGATCCTTCGGCAGCTGGCGCCCATCAGTCCAAATCACGCGCCAGCGCCTCTCCCACATGAAAAGGGCCACCACCGATTGAGGCGTGGGCAGAAACTGGACCTGCCGGAGCTCAAACAGCAATTGCCGTGGATAGCCACCGGGATCCCCCAACGTCGAGAGCGGATCGTTGATCAAATGGGCATCCACCTGCCGGATACCGTCGCCTGCCTTGTGCGTGTCACCTTTCTTTCGACCCCACTCGGTGAGCGGCGAGGGCGTCCCTCGTGCACCACGCGGGCCGATGCCGCCACGTGCGGGATCCCAGATCCCGGTGAGATCACGGCGGGGCGCCGGACCATCAGGATCGACGTTGGTCGGAATCCCTCGCAGTCCCGGGTTGCTCCAGGTCTCCCATTTCACCTGCGAGAGTGGTGGCGGAGGTGGACCACCGCGGCCAGGCGCTCCGGGTGGTGGCCCACCTTGACCGGCCGGGGCCTGTGCGCGAATCAGCACCGACACGAGAAGCAAAGCGATCGTCGCGCAGACGACGAGAAGAAGCTTGCGCATGGTTACAGTCCTCCAAGCGGTTACTGCGGGAGCTTCTGGCCGTTTGCCAGTTCCACGGTCCTGAGGCGTCCAACGGGGGCACCGCTCTTAACAGGCGTGATGGTCACCGTCACTTCATCGCCAGGCTTGAACGTGGTCCGTCTGTACCCGGCGCCGGTAATGTCGGTGGGATTGCCCAACTCGAGGTTCCAATTTCGCACGCTCCCCGTCTCGTCCTTGGCGTTGAGCTTGAGGAAGCAATGCGGGTTCGCCCACAACCATTCCGTCACCGTTCCCTTCAAGGTGAGCACCTTCTCGTTATCGAAGCTGGCTGCGCCGTGATGGGCACCCGCCGACAGCGACAGCAGAAGGATCACCGCGGAAGTCAGCAGCGCCGCACAAAGCCTTTTTTCCATCTGGAAACCCTCCGCGTCCTAATGTTTGTAGCTGATAGCTGATAGCTGATGGCTGATGGCTGATGGCTCATGGCTGATGCCTCATGGCTGCCATGCCGCCTCGCCAAACTTAGGAAATGCGTGCGCACCTGTCAAGGCTGTCTATCGCTTGTCGACCACGACCACGCCCCCTTTGACGACAATCTTAGCGTTCAACAGGTGCCAATAGCCCTCGAGCGGATTTCCCTCGAGAATGACCAGATCCCCGAGCTTGCCCGTCTCGAGCGTACCGAGCTCGGCGC
>DATBJG010000402.1:0-4565 GCA_036556585.1 Vicinamibacterales bacterium | reverse complement strand
CACTCACGATTCTTCATCCCCTGGATTTGATCGTACCGTCAGGCCAGTTCGTGGCCGTCGTTGGCCCATCCGGCAGCGGAAAGTCGACGCTGCTCGGACTCATCGCGGGGCTCGACGACCCGTCGAGCGGTCGAATTCTCATTGACGGAGCAGACATCACTGGCCTGGGAGAAGATGCCCTGGCAAGGCTCCGTGGCCAGAAGATCGGATTTGTGTTCCAGTCGTTCCACCTCATTCCCTCGCTCACGGCGCTCGAAAACATTCTCGTGCCCATGGAAATTGCAGGCCGTCGAGACGCCGCGGCGCGCGCCCAGACCCTGCTCGATGAAGTGGGCCTGCAGGGGCGGGGACATCACTACCCGTCGCAGCTCTCCGGTGGCGAACAGCAACGAGTGGCAATCGCCCGCGCCCTGTCGAACGATCCGGTCATCGTCCTGGCCGATGAGCCGACGGGGAATCTGGATTCGGCCAACGGGCGGCATATCGTGGACCTGTTGCTCTCGATTAACCGTACGCGTGGCACGACGGTCGTGCTTGTGACGCATGACGCCGAGTTGGCAGCGCTGGCGGATGCGCGTCTGGTGCTTCGCGACGGTGCCGTTGTCTCACGCGACGTCAACCAGCGGTCGTCCGACCCGAACCGCGCGCAACAGGCAGTGGAGGGCTGAATGCGCTTCGTCCTCAACATGGGACTCCGGGAGGCTCGCGCGGCCTGGAAACGGCTGCTCTTCTTCTTCGTCTGCATTGCCATCGGGGTGGGCGCAATAGTCGCGCTACGCTCGGTGATTCAGAGCGTTCGCCTGATCATCGGTGGTGAGGCCCGAACCCTCCTTGGTGCCGACGTGATGATCTCGACCGATCGACCTTGGGCCGAGGCCGTTGAGGCAACCATCGAACGACACCTTGCGGGAGCGGCCGTCAATGCCCGAACCGATGCCATCGAAATGGCCACGATGGTCCGGCCGGGGCCAGGCGGGCGTCAGGTGGCCAAGATGGCGGAGTTGCGTGCAATCGAACCAACGTTCCCACTCCGAGGCGACATCACGCTCACCGACGGTCGTCCCTATGATCACGCGCTCCTCGCCAACAACGGGGTGCTCGTCCGGCCGGAATTGCTCCCGCAGCTGGGTGTGGCCGTCGGCGACCAGATTGTCATCGGGCGACAGTTGTTCACGATTAGAGGACTCATCTCAAAAGAAGCAGGACGACGTCCCGGCGCGTTCAGTCTCGGATCGCGTGTGATCATCGATAGGGCGGCGCTGGAGCAGACCGGGCTGTTGACGTTTGGCAGCCGTGCGAGGCGCCAGATCCTGATCAATGTCGATGAGCCGGACATGGACGCGCTCGTCGAACGCATGCAGCTCGACCTGACCGGACAATTCGTACGGGTCCGCTCGTACCGGAACACCGAAGATCGGATTGGAGAGAATCTGGCGAGAGCCGAGAACTACCTGAGTCTCGTGGGCCTCGTGATTGTCATTCTCGGGGGGATTTCGGTCTCGAGCGTCATGCGGGTGTTCGTCCAGCAGAAGATCAAGACGATTGCGATTGCCAAATGCGTAGGCGCCACCACGCGCCAGATTCTCGCCATCTATCTGCTCCAGGCGCTGACGCTGGGAGTGCTTGGGAGCCTGCTGGGTGTTGCGGTCGCCGCGATTGCCGTGCGCATGATTCCGCCGGATCTCGCGCAGTATGCCGGCATTCAAATCACCATTGGCTTGACCACGAGCGCGATCCTGCAGGGCGTGGGCATCGGGGTGCTCGTGGCCCTGTTGTTTGCGCTGGTCCCACTTTTGGAAGTGCGACACGTGCGTCCCTCGTTGCTTCTGCGGCAAGCGCCTCGACGCGGAGGTTGGGACTGGTTGCGGATTGGTGCAATCGGTTTTGTCAGCGCCGCCCTTGTCGCGCTCGCGTCGTGGCAGGCCGCGTCGCTCCTGGTTGGACTGGGCGTGAGCGCCGGGTTCGTGGGTGTTGCACTGGTACTGCTGCTTGTCGGCTATCTCTTGACGCGGCTTACCGCACCACTCGCACGCGCGCGATGGTTCCCGCTCAAACAGGCTGTCCTGCACTTGAGTCGGCCCGGCAACCAGACGCGTGTCGTGCTGCTCGCGGTCGGCTTGGGGTCGTTTTTCATCATTGGTGTTCGCAGCCTGCAAGCAAGCCTGTTGGAGGAATTTTCGCTGCAGGCTGGGCCGAATGCGCCGGACATGTTTCTGCTCGACGTCCAGAAGGATCAGGCGAACGATCTGAGCGCCTTTCTCGCGTCACGGATGGATGGGCGGCGTCCATTGCTCATCCCGGTCCTCAGGGCCAGGGTGACCGGTCTGAAGGGTTCGCAGCAGAATCTCGATTCGGTGGAGGACGTGCGAGGGCAGGGAGAACTTGCCCGCGAGTACGTCATTACCTATCGAGATCGTCTCGAATCGAACGAGACGTTACAGGTTGGTCGTTTTTTCGATGATCCCGGCCGCGTTCGGGGAGGCGAGCCCGAGGTCTCGGTCGAGACGAGCATCCACGAGCGTTTTGACGTCAATATCGGAGATTTGCTGCGGTTCGATGTGCTCGGCCGTGTCGTCCAGGCCCGTGTCACCAGCATCCGCGAAGTCCACTGGGAAGATGCGCGGGCCGGCGGATTCATGTTCGTCTTCAGCCCGGAAACGTTCGAACAGGCACCCCATACGTTTATTGCGCCCATGCGCGGTCTGCAGGACACGGGACAACGAGCGCAGCTGCAGCACGATCTGGTGGCGAAATTCCCGAATGTGTCGGTCATTGATTTTCGGGAGGTGCTCGAAACCATCCGATCCGTCATGGATATGGTGACGCTCGCCATCACCGTCGTGGGCGGTCTCGTCCTTGCGAGCGGGATCCTCATTCTGATTGGCGCCGTTGCCATGACGAAGTTCCAGCGCGTCTACGAAGCGGCGGTGTTCAAGACGCTCGGGGCCAGCGCGCGTGACATTGCCGCAATGCTGGTGATCGAGTATGGGCTGCTT
This sequence comes from Vicinamibacterales bacterium, assembly GCA_036556585.1. Taxonomy (GTDB): domain Bacteria; phylum Acidobacteriota; class Vicinamibacteria; order Vicinamibacterales; family JAMQPK01; genus DATBJG01. The sequence goes on along the minus strand of DATBJG010000402.1, from coordinate 1,569 downwards.
GGCGCATTGGCCGGGGCCGTCGGATCGGTGTGTGCGATTGCACTCAGCTGGGGAATCAGTCGGTGGGCATTAGAGATCCCGTGGCGGCTGACGTTGGAGGAAAACGCGGGAGGTATGGCCGTTACGACCCTCCTCGTGGCCGCCGTGGGGGTCGTAGCCAGCCTCGACGTGCTGCGGCGAAAGCCATTGGCAACGCTGAGGGCGGAATAGACGAGCCACCAGCTTTCAGCCCTCAGCCTTTAGCTTTCCAGCTGGAGCGCATCAGGCGGCAGTGGTTACGTCGACATGCAAGCTGAAGGCTGATAGCTGACGGCTGAAGGCTGACGAGCGATAGAGGGCCCATGGTCAACCACGAGATTGTCGGCGATGACATGCAGGCCGTCGTCCTGCGGCTGGGGCGCGATTTTGGCGGCGCACTCGGGAAGATGGCGAACATCCTCGGTGGCGAGTAGGGACACCCACGGCCACGACCCTTCGTGATATGATCGAGAGTTGTAAATCCCGCGCAAGAAGCGCGGTAAGAGACTGTCGATGGACCTTGGGCATTACAAAGAGGCGTTGCTCCGCAAGCGAGGGGAGATCCTCGGAACAGGTGGGATCAAACCGTTGCAGGCCTCGATGGAGACCAATACCCGCCAGGGTGACCTCGCCGACCAGGCCAGCGGCAACAACGAGGTGCACATTCAGCTCAAGCTGAAGCAGACTGACGCGAAAATCCTCCAGGCCATAGACGAAGCGCTCTGGCGGATCGAGAAGGGCACCTACGGCGTGTGTCGCGACTGTGGTGAGCCGATTGCCGAAGCCCGTCTGAATGCCATCCCCTGGACCCGCGTCTGCATTACGTGCAAGGAAAAGCAGAGCACGTGACGGCAGCGCACCGGTTGAGCCTGCTTCAGGAGTTCTACGAAGACCGGCAGCGCCTGGCTCAGGATCACCTGACGTCTGCCCGCCACGTTGAGGACTACCAGTTCAACAACACCTACCAATACATCATTGCCCGCGAGGAAACGCACTTGCAGTGGGTGGCGAATGCCATCACCAGGCTGGGCGGATCCCTCCCGCCGCCAGCCCCCACGGAGCCCGGGACTCTCCCTGGGGCACAGGCCATCGGGCGCGACCTCGAGCGCCAGCGGGCCTTCGTCGAACGGTGGCGGACGCGCGTGGCCGGCTTGACGAACGCGCGCGACCGCAAAATGCTCGAGGTCATCCTCGGCGAGGCGCTCGAACATGCCCAGCTGTTTGCCGACGCACAAGCCGGTCGGAAGGATCTGCTTGGTCGCAGCGATACCGGCGCTGGAGAGCGCGGAGCGGTTCTGCCGAATCGCTGGATCGAGTGAGGACAGTGGTCAGTGGCCACCGTCGTAGCCGTTGCTCTCGGCAGCAACCTCGGAGACAGGCGGGCTCACCTGGAGTACGCGGTCTCTCGACTGCAGGCGCTGCTGCAGGACCCTCGCGTTTCAGGCTTCGTCGAGACCGAGCCGGTCGGCACCGAAGGTCAGCCTCTGTTTCTGAACGGGGCAATGGTCGGTCGGTGCGATTGCCAACCTCGTGAATTTCTCCAGTCCCTCA
>DATBJG010000401.1:0-9854 GCA_036556585.1 Vicinamibacterales bacterium | reverse complement strand
GCACCTCGAGCCCGATATTCTCGTGGTCGACGAGGTACTGGCTGTCGGAGATATGGGGTTTCAGAAGAAATGCCTCGGCAAAATGCGTGACGTGTCCAGCGAGGAAGGCCGGACGGTGCTGTTTGTCAGCCACAACACCGGAGCTTTGGCAAGTCTCTGTACTCGCGGCATCGTGCTCGAAGCGGGGTCGGTCGAGGCGGACACGGACATTCACACCGCGCTTTCGCTCTACGTGAAGAGCTCGTCGCACAAGAGAATGTCGCGATACGACAAGTTGAAAAAGCCGACGATTGACCGGGTCACGATCGACGATGCCGCACTTCAGAATGGCACAATCGAGGTCCGGATTTCCTTTGTTTCCCCGTTCGATCTGGATCCACCGATCGGCGGGGTGGTCATTACGGATGCGCATGGCACACCAATCCTTGGCACCAACGCACGAATGCATCCCGAAGGGTTCGAGCGGCATCGCGCCCGCAGTGGTGTGCTCGTCTGCCGCATCCCTCGACTCCCCCTGCACAGCGGGGAATACGGAATATCTGCGTGGCTGGGCGACATGCATCAGGACTACGACGCCGAGCAGGGGATCCTGTGGTTTCATTTCGCGTCGCCCCAATTTCGGCCCGAAATTCCTCCCGTGGCCGCCATCGGCCCCCTGAACGTCACGGCGTTTTGGCACCTCGAGGGACGAGCCGACGGAGTTCCGACTCTCCACGCGGCCGTCCCAGCACGAACCGGCATCTAATCCTCGGTGTGTGTCTGTGAGCATCGACTACGATCACGCGGCCAATCGACACGCGCTGGTCAGTCCTCGGATTGTCGTCCCCTTTCTGTTCGACGGTCGAAGGCGCCGAAGTTTGCTGGACGTGGGGTGCGGCATCGGAACCTGGCTGAGGGCCGCCCGGGAGTATGGCATCGAGGATCTCTGCGGCGTCGACGGTGCGGACATCCCGGCGACCGCGCTTCAGATCCCGGCCGAACTGGTTCGTCAGGTTGACTTGACAACGCCGTGGAGCCTGAACCGGAGATTCGATGTGGTCTTGTGTCTGGAAGTGGCCGAACACCTCGACGAGCCCGCCGGCCGACTGCTCGTTGAGACGCTGACGAGCCATACAGACGAGATCGTCTTCTCGGCCGCCTGTCCGGGACAACCTGGACAGCACCACATCAACTGCCAATGGCCCGACTACTGGCAAACACAATTCAACGCGCGCGGGTTTGTCTGCTCGGACGCGATTCGGTGGAGGATCTGGACCGAGTCGGACGTCGATGTCTGGTATCGCCAGAACATGTTCGTGGCCACACGCGATACCACTCGGGCCGGCCAGGAAACGCGACTGAAGGCGGTCGTCCACCCCGATTTCCTCGAGCATCTCGTCTATGCCAGAGCGTCGCGTGCCGTCGTCGAGAACCTGCAGAGCCTGCAGGACGGCGTCCTGCCGGTTGGCTGGTACGCGGCGTCGGTATACAAAGCGCTCGCCGCAAAAGTCCGGCGTCAATTTCTGCCGGCCGCGCCGAGCGACCCAGCCGGTGAAGAGTCCGTACGTGCGTCCTGACGTCTCCATCGTCATCCCCGCGTACAACCCGCAGGAACGGATCTTCACGCGTGTCCTGAAGGCGGTCGCCGGACTGTCCCGCCACGGCAGCCCGTCGGTCGAGTGCGTCGTCATCGACAATCGATCGACTCCGCCGTTGCACGAACGTCGCGAGGTCCAGGAATTTCTCGCGGACGTGCCCGGTGCCCGCGTGGTTCCAGAGAATCGGCAGGGGCTGACCTTTGCACGGATTGCAGGCATTCGCGCCACCTCCGGCGGCACGATCGTGGTGCTGGACGATGACAACGTTCCGTCACCGTCCTACGTCGAGGTTGTCACCCGGTTGATAGAGGAGTATCCGTTTGTCGGGGTATGGGGCCCGGGCAACGTCGACGTCGAGCTGCTCGACGCAGTGCAGCCGTGGCTCGAGCAAAGGGCCAAGGCACATCACGGGCAGAAGAGCAATCGGCACGTGCAGTACGGGTGCGTCCCCGGGTCCTGGCACACGTTCTACCCCCACGGCATCGGGCAGGTGATCCGCCGGGACGTCGCCGAGAGCTTCCGCAGCGCGGTCGAATCCGGGAAATTGAGCGTGACTGACCGGGCAGGCGGCAGCCTCGCCAGCGCGGGCGACAACCAGATCGTCTGGCAGGCCATCAACATGGGCCTGGCGGCTGGACTGCACCCGGATCTGAGAGTTCTGCACTTGATTCCGGGAAGCCGGACAACGATCAAGTACTTGCGGCGCCTCATGTTTGGTTGCGCGCTGAGCTATTGTCAGGCCCTGGCGCAATCATTCCCGTCCGAGGCCGACGAATGGCGCCGAAATGTTCCGAACGCCGCTCGATGCGGAATCCAGTTGTCGAAGGTGGTCATGCAGAATGCCGTGCGAACGCATCTGCGATTCTTGTCGGTGGACCTGGCGGAGCTGCTTGGTGAAATATGCGGTCACTTGAGCGTTGCGGGGTACGACGACCATTGGACGTTTACATTGGCCAGGCGACTGGGACTGACGTCAAGTTCGTCGCGCCCGCCGATGGGGGCGAACGCATCGACCGCCGAGGGCGTGTAAGTGATTGAGACTCCAGTCGTCCTCCTGATCTTCAGGCGTCCAGCAATGACCGCCCGCGTGCTCGGCGCGATCCGCCAGGTCAAGCCGACTCAGCTACTCGTGGTTGCCGATGGTCCGAGACCGAACCGGCCGGATGATGACGAGGCCTGCGCGGCGACACGCGACATGATCGAACGGGTCGATTGGGATTGCAGGGTCATAAAACATTACTCAGACGTCAACCTGGGGTGTGGCCGGCGGCCTGGCACGGGTATCACCTGGGCGTTCGAACAAGTGGACGAGGCGATCATTCTCGAAGACGACTGTGTGCCCCATTCGACATTCTTCCGGTTCTGCGGGGAACTGCTCGACCGGTATCGTTACGACGAGCGAGTGATGCACATCGCGGGCAGTATTTACCGCGCCGAGCCGATTCCCACCAATCACAGCTACGTATTTTCCCAGTTCAATTCGGCCTGGGGGTGGGCCACGTGGCGACGGGCCTGGCGACACTTCGATGCGTCCGTGAGGTTATGGACCCAGCTGCGGGACACCACGTGGCTCGCCGATCTTGTCGAGGACGACTTTGCTGTCCGCTATTGGAGCCGCGTGTACGAGACGGCCTACGCGCGTGATGGAGAGGTCAGTTACTGGGATCACCAGTGGACGTTTGCGTGCTGGGCGAATAGCGGCCTGTCGATTGCACCACGCGTCAATCTGGTGTCGAACATCGGCTGCGGCCCCGAGGGCACGCACACGCTGCGAGCCGACGATCCGACCGCCAACGTCGCGGCGGCTGAAATGACGTTTCCGTTGAAGCATCCACCCACGGTCCTGCAGTCGCGGGAATGGGACCGGCGGTTCCTGCGCGAGGTCGTCCTGCCACGGTTGCGCGAGCCGTCGACGTCGAGAATGCGCCTCGTGGCCTCGCGGGTCGCCCCACAGTTCTTGAAGCGTCGCTATCGTCAACTTGCGTCCGTAGTTCGTTCTGCTCCTATCCACCAAGGTTTGTGAATCCCGAGCTATGAACAGCGCAAGGGTCGCCATGGTGGTGCCGTTGCCGCTTCGGCCGGTGCTCACGACAGACGAGGAAATCTCGCTGCGACACCTCACGCACTTCCTCGGCGCTTACGACAAGTACTTCATCGCGCCCAAAGGCATACGCTTCGCACGGGCAGGCTTCGAGGTGATCCCGTTTCCGAGGCGCTATTTTGGCAGCGCGCGGGCCCATGCCCGATTGCAGTTGTCTGAGACGTTCTATTCACGTTTTCGCGCGTACGACTACATCCTGATGTATCACCTCGATGCCCTGGTCCTGTCCGACAGGCTGATGGAATGGTGCCGCACCGACCTGGACTACATCGGCGCCCCCTGGGTGCCGTGTGACGACAGCCCCTGGGTCACCAGGCCGCGCGTTGGCAATGGCGGATTTGCCCTGATCAAGGTCGAAAGCTTCCTCACCGTCATGCGATCGGGCCAGCGATCGATCGACCCCGACGAATACTGGAGGCAATTCTGCGCCACGAGCCCCCGGCACCGGCAGTGGCTGAATCTCCCAAGGAAATATCTGAAACGGCTTCATGCCTTCAATAACGTCCGGTGGGAGATGCGGCGTTGGCCGAATCTGGACGGGGGCACGGGAAGTTCCGATTACTTCTGGTCGGACGAAGCCGTCAAGTACTACCCGGACTTCAAGGTCGCCTCGTTCGAGACAGGGCTCAGGTTCGCGTTCGAAGTGGCACCACGATGGTGTTTCGAGCAGAACCATCGTCAGCTCCCCTTCGGCTGCCATGCGTGGCCGCGGTACGACCGCAGTTTCTGGGAACCCTACCTGTTGAAGTGACCGCTCGTCCCCGTCCCGAGGTCTGCGAGCCCGGGTCGACACCACGAGTGTCCATCTGCGTACCCAACCTGAACACTCGGCCGTTCCTGCCGGAGAGGTTTCAGACGATCTTCGATCAGTCGTTCGAGGACTGGGAACTACTCGTGTACGACAGCTACTCGACCGATGGGGCGTGGGAGTATATCCAGGACTTGGGGCTGCGCGAACCCAGACTGCGCGCGTGGCAGGGACCGAAAGAAGGCACGCCGGGCAGCTGGAGCCCGTGCGTTCGCACGGCACGCGGAGAGTACATCTACATTGCCACGAGCGACGACACGATGGCGCCGGACTGTCTCGAGAGGTTGGTCGAGGCTCTCGATAGACATCCCGAGTGCGACCTCGCCCATTGCCCGCTCCGAGCCATAGATGAACACGGCCGCGACCTGGTGGGCTTGCAGCAATGGTGGGCGCAGTCTTCCACGTTCGCCCAGGCGAGCGGCCCGCTTCTGGCCCGGCCGCACATCAGGCTGGCCCCTTTCGACGGGCTGCTCCACCTGCTGGGCGGGTCCGTGTACGTCTCGATCACGCAGCTTCTGATCCGGCGCTCACTCTTCGATCGGATCGGCCTGTTCGAATCGACCTGGGGATCGGTGAGCGATTTCAACTGGAGTATGCGAGCGGGCCTGGTCGCCAACACTGTGCATGTCCCCACTACCTGGGGAGGATGGCGAGCGCATGTCACGCAGGCCACAGCGGCCGTGGATCTGGAATCGGAGGAGCATCTCGGTGCCATCGACGCCATGATCGAAGATGCGGTCAACCGCTGCGCACCGTGGCTGGCTCTACCACTGCGGCGGCATCTGGTGTCCGGGTGGCTGGCACAGGCTCGAGAACTGCGCGCGTTCATGGGCGAGACCGCCCGCCGTCGACATTGCTCCTTCGCCCGGCGCGCAGGCCGACTCGCTCTCCACGTCTGCACCGGCTCGCCAGCGGCGCGTGAGTACGTGCTCTCGCGCTTGCTTCGCCGTCAACCGACGGATTGGGTACGGCGCCGCCTCGATGACATTGGCTGCAGAGCCAGTCTCGTCCCGGATCGCGAACAGGCCGGCTCGCGGTGGCCGAAGCATGTAGTCTCCTCCTCATCATCCAGTCGATGGACAAGCTATGAAAACAGATCCCACTGACCTCATTGTCGTGTGTGGCGCGGGAGGCTTTATCGGCGGTCACCTCGTGGCCGATCTCGTGCGCCAGGGCCACCGGCGTATCCGGGCCGTCGACATCAAGCCGCTCGACGACTGGTATCAGTGCTTCCCGCAGGTCGAGAATTTTCGACTGAACCTCCAGCGACGCGAAGATTGCGAGACGGCGCTCCAAGGGGCCGCGATCGTCTACAACCTGGCGGCCGACATGGGTGGAATGGGATTCATCGAGCACAACCGCGCGTTGTGCATGCTCTCGGTGCTGGTCAATACCCACCTGCTGTTAGCCGCGCGCGCGGTCGGCATTCGGCGCTACTTCTATGCATCGTCGGCCTGCGTCTACGCCGCCGACAAGCAGGTGTCGGAACATATCGTGCCCCTCAAGGAAACAGACGCCTACCCCGCCATGCCGGAAGACGGGTATGGCTGGGAGAAGCTGTTTAGCGAGCGCATGTGCCGGCACTTCCGCGAGGATTTTGGTGTCGAGGTGCGTATCGCACGGTATCACAACGTGTATGGGCCACACGGCACGTGGACCGGCGGGCGGGAGAAGGCCCCAGCCGCCATTTGCCGCAAGGTAATCGAAGCCAAGGTGTCGGGACGGCACGAGATCCAGATCTGGGGGTCTGGCAATCAGACGCGCAGCTTCATGTATATCGATGATTGCGTCAAGGGAACCGAGTTGTTGATGGCAAGCAGTGTGGGCGAGCCGTTGAATCTTGGCAGCGACGAGTCGGTGACGATCAATCAGCTGGTCGACATCGTCGAATCAATCGCTTGCGTGACGCTGAAGCGAAGCTACGATCTGTCCGCCCCCAAGGGCGTCAACGGGCGCAACAGCGACAACACGCTCATCAAACAACGTCTCGGCTGGGCGCCCGGCATCAGGCTCCGCGACGGTCTCGAACGGACCTATCGGTGGATTTACGACGAACTGACGGCGGGGACGCCCAAACCGAAGAGCGTGGTCACGCTGTAGAGGTCAGACAATCGTCATGCGCCGTGGGAATCTTGCCCCGAACGGGGCTCACCAATCAACGTTGCTCGGAACCGCCCCCAGAGTGGCCGTCTGGGCCACCTGGCATCTGCTTTCGGCCATCTTCATCCCATTCATTTTGAGCGAGCTGCGGTTACAGACACCCTTGTGGCAACTCCACGCCACCGCGGCATCCTTTCTGGTGGGACTTGCCTTGACTCACCTCACGTCGGCTCTCGCACTAACCTGGCTGGCCATGGGTCGCTCAACGGTCAGCCTGCTTGCTGTGTTCGTCACGGTGGGCGTTTCCTATGCCCTCCTGTTCGCGGCGCATCAGTCCCTTGGCTTGTGGTACTCGCGCTCGGTTCTTGTCATGGCGGTTGGCGCGTCACTGGTGTTTGGAGTCCTCTCGATCGACATGATGCAGCGGCTGTACAAGGTGCTCCTTCCTGCGCTTTCGCTCACGACTGCCGTGATGGCGGGAGTCGTGTATGCGGGCTGGGCTTCCGATGATGGGGTGAAGGCCACAACGTTTTACCGCGTCAGGTTCGTGAGCAGTGGCTTGGTCGTCCCCTCGGCTGTGCACGGGGGCGCCCTCGACGTATTCGGCACAGGGGTTCTCGTGGCGTCTGGAGACGGCGCCTTGTACTACGTCGACAAACTGCGTGCTGCTGGGGGAGCCGTACGCCGGCTTCGCTATGACATTCCTCTTAACCGAGACAGATACCGCGCTGACAAGCCGGTCAATCGGTCAGGGAGTGACCCTTTTCGCGTGACCGATATCCTCGTGGAAGATCGAAGCGACCGCTTTCGCTTGTTCGCGTCGCATCATTACTGGAAGCGTGAGGAGCGCTGCGTAGGCATTCGTGTGTCGGTCACCGAGGCACCGCGTGCCGCGTTCCTGAATGGAACCGCCGACATCGTTTGGGTCACCCTCTACGAATCGCAACCGTGTTTGAAGCTCGGGGATCTCCGATTCATCCAGAGCGGAGGGCGCATGGTCAAACTGGATGAGCGGTCGCTCCTGCTGACAGTTGGGGATCACGTCGACAGCGGCTCTCGCCATCTCACCGCGCCGCAAAGCCTCGATTCTGATTACGGCAAGACGGTCCGCATTAATCTGCAAACCGGCGCATCCGAAGTCTACACGCTCGGGCACCGGAACCCGCAGGGCCTCTGTAAGAGCTCCGACGGCCGGATCTGGCTCACCGAACACGGACCCGCCGGTGGGGACGAGCTCAACCTGGTTCAACAAGGATCCAATTATGGATGGCCGCTGGCCACGTATGGAACCGCCTACAACATGCCTCTCTGGCCGCTAAGCGAACGGGACGGGTATCACGACGGCTACGTGGAACCCTGGTTTGCATGGGTACCGTCTATTGCGGTGTCCGGGATCGTCAGTCTGCAACGAGACCTCTTTCCGATCTGGAAAGGCGACCTGTTGGTGACATCGCTCAAAGGCCACGTTATCCGCCTGAGGGCCGGCCCAGGCCGGATCGTGTTCGCAGAACCGATCTACGCGACCAATACGCGGATACGCGACGTGGTCGAAGCCGCAGACGGACGGATCGTCCTCTTCCAGGACGACGGTTCGATCGGCTTCCTCGAGCGGGTGCCGACGCCCGCCGACGCGGACGTCGAGGCGGTGAAATCGGAGTGGGGTCTGGGTGAGGAGATCTTTCGCGCGTGCCAGGATTGCCACCTCATCGGCTCCGGCTCGAACCATGGGACGGGGCCTGATTTGCGCGGCATTCTTGGCCGCGATATCGCCTCCGCGGCGCGCTTCGAGTATTCGGTCGGACTCCGACTGCGCAGCGGCTCATGGACCAAGGAGAGGCTCAACCAATTTCTCGCGAACCCTGACAGATTTGCACCCGGCACCTCGATGAAAACGGGAGCAATCGAAGACCCAATGACTCGGCGGATCCTGATTGAGTATCTCGCCTCGCACAACTAGGCCTGTCTTCTTCGCCTGCGTTCTCCTGGCGCTGACGACGCTCGTGATGTCTGTCGCGTCGGCACAGGGGACCGATTCGGGCGCGACAGCCCCCGTCCGACTCGGCCAGGTGAAGATTTGGCCGACGATTAGCGTGCGCGATATCGGGGTTGATACCAACGTGTATCACGACAGTGGGACCGACCCAGTCAAGGACTTCGCTTTTACGGTCATCCCCGATTTCACCACGACACTTGGAGGTCGTCGCGCCAATCTGACGCTTCGCTCGACCACGCAGTTCGTGTACTTCGCGACGCAGGCGTCAGAGCGGTCGGTCAACCCAGAGCTTTCGGTATCGGGGAGCGTGGCGCTCAAAAGGGTCGTCCCGGTCGGTGAAGTGGGATACCTGAACACGCGGGAGCGGATTAATGAGGAGATCGACGCTCGCGCTCGTCGGGTTGAACGACGTGGAGCTGCCGGAGTCGATGTGGCTGTGACACCCAAGATTGCCGCGCGGGCGCGTGGTGAGCTGCTGCAAATGAGGTTCGACGCCGACGCCAAATTCGATGACCACTGGCTGGCCGAACAGCTGAATCGCAATGAGCACGCCCTATCCGCGGGCGCCCGCTTTGTCTTGACGCCATTGACGGCGGTTGTCTTTTCCGCAAAAGCCTCGAGAATCCGCTTCATTCACGAGCCTCTTCGAGACACCGACACTCGCCAACTGGAGGGAGGGGTGGAGCTCCACACGCGCGCGCTCATCTCTGGTTCGGCTCGCATCGGCTATCAGAGGTTCCGGCCCCTGAATCCCGCCCTACCCGATTTCAGCGGCATCGTGGGAGCCGGAAACCTGACGTACCGGTTTTCCCCCGTGTCGTCGCTCGCCTTCGGGTTCGATCGCATGGTTGAGTTTTCCTATCTGGAGGACGAGCCCTACTACGTGCGCGAAGCGTACAGCCTGGCGTTTCGACGTCAGCTCTCGCAGCGGTGGGACTTGACCGTGAGCGGCGAGCGATCCTGGCATCAGTACTGGCAAAGCGGGGTGAATCCGGGCAATCCCGCGTCCAGCCACACCGACCGACTTCTTGGCGGGACGTTGTCTATTGGCTATCTGCCCGGACGCCGCACCCAGGTCACCACCAGCATGTCCTACCAGAACAGGCAATCGGAACTGGACGACAGGAGCTATGACGGCCTGGTTGTCGGAACATCGGTGGCATACGCCTTCTGATCCCCGAATCCCTCTGACCTTGGGGTTTAGCCATCAGCCGTCGGCTCGAGCTCGAATTCGTACGTGAGAGCTGAAGGCTGAATGTTACGTCACCAAGGGCA
>DATBJG010000400.1:0-5784 GCA_036556585.1 Vicinamibacterales bacterium | reverse complement strand
CTTGAGCACGATGTCCTTTCCGTCCATCATGGCCCACAGTGTTCCACCGCTGACGGTCTTCAGCCAGGTCGTGCCGTCGCCCTTCTTCATCTGCTTCTTGAGCTCATCGCTCGACAGCCGGCCCGACACCACGTGATAGGTACGAGATCGGCTGCCTTCACTGCGGCGACCCGTGACGCTTCGTCAATTGAGTGACTTGCATGGAAATGCGCTGGTGGCAAGTGTTCTGGAATTGGTTCGACTCCACGATCCCATCCACCTCTCTCTCGTCGGGTGTCTTCTCGAGGGTGTCGGTCAACTACTCAGCGGATCTCAAGACACGGATTCAGCTGATGGAAGTGTCGATTGCCCTCGGCTCGCGACGCCGGACGAGTCTCACAGGAGCGTCACGCCTGATTCGTTCGAAGAACCCATTCGCAACAGCCGTTGAACGGCTACACACCTGATTGCGGTGTGTATCCTGCCGATACTCTCTAAGAAAGTGGCTGTTCACGTGCAATTCACCCGAAGTGCCAACGGGCGCACGTTTGGCAAGGTTCCGACTCACATACAAATCACTCGACGGACGCGCCGAGGGAAATTGCCGAGCAAAACGTTCCGAGGAGCTGTGCAATCGACACGTGCTGGTCGTGCACAAAATCGCTCGTCTGGAACTGGTCTTGCACAAGGCGAAGCCGCACGCATGACACGTTGCGACCTCGTCTCACGGGGCTAAGCCATCATGATTCGCAAACTTTCATCAGGGTTGTATGGCCTTTATTGGAAGCCAAACGGCAGGACCCGCCGATGGCGGCTCCTGGGCACCTTCTGCTCGCGCGAAGCTGCCGCGTGGCACGCGCTCGCCGTGCAACTCGCCAGACGCTGGTGACTCCCTCAGACACCCGCGGCTCATCCCCCGTGAGCCGCGGGTGGTATCCCCTTTGCGGAATCAGGGCGCCCCCCCCCCGCCGGAAGACTGCCAGAAAGAAGCGCTGAAAGGACCCGTGTCGATACGCAGCTCACAGTTTCCGGCGAGTGACCACCGCTGGGCGAGCGCACTTGGCTCGTCCCAGATCAGTTGTCGGAGTGGTTGTCGCGGCGGTTGTCGTGAAGCCATCGCGCGCTAATGGTGCCCAGATCGTCCCCACGGCCACGACCGGGCAAGCGGATCACGCGTGCGATGACCGCTGCCGAGCGCCTGAGAATCCGAGTTAGTTTCCTGTGAACCCAGCCCGTCTCAGGGCCTGCGAATCGACGCACCTGTCCACCTTTCGATCAGAGTGCTGGATCCCTGGAATCCTGACTCCGCATCGTCGACGATCGACGGCCGGATGGTCTGTCGAACTCTAGATCGCGCTCCCGTTTGCCATCAGTGGCGTACGCTTCGACTTCCTGTGCGCCGCGTGCAACTGCGTTCCATATGGTCTCGCGCACCTCCTGGCCGCTTTTGTTCAGCTCAGCGACCGTCTCATCAACGCCGTCGCGGGCCTGACGGTACCGCCGAGCAGCCCCATCGCGGAGGCTCGTCGACAGGCCACCCACGCGGCGGCGCAGCTCCGCGCCGGCTCGCGGCGCCAAGAGCAGCCCGAGCCCACATCCGATCGCCGCGCCAGCAAGAACTCCGATCAGAAAGCTGTTTCCCGCTGCATTGTGCGGGTTCTCTTCGTGCGTCATGCGTTCTCCTATGGGCATTGAACCCTGCTCATCGCTCTCTCATATGTGGGACGCCATCAGACTGTTTCTGCCGATGTCGATGTTTGTAACCTTAGGAGCCGTGGGCCCACCCGCGCTGTCCCAGATTGCACAGGCGACTCATCAAAGCCTCTGCACGATCTCGATCATGAGTCTGGCGACGAGGACCAGTGGTAGACCAACCAGCATGATCAGCAGGGGGATTGCGAAGACCGAGAGAATGACTCCAAGCAGGATTTGGAAGCCCCACCACACGCTCGAGACGTAGCCACGTAGAGTTGACCCGGCCACTCTGCCCTAACCCGGGTCAGCCTGAATGAGAACTGCGGTCTGACTCACGCCTGTCTCTCTTTGCGGGCGTCTTCAGCCCAGCCGATCGCTATCGATGGATTTGGCCTTCGGCCAAAGTGGTGTTCGAGGCACACGATGCGGGGCTGCGGGCTCGTTTTCGAGTCGACCGATCCGGTCTTGCGCCTTTTTCTTCAGCAACGCGGAGTCTCGTGCGATCTCTTGCTCACCTGCGCGTTCGATTTGTGGGACACGTCGATCGAGCGCCTCAATGAGTTCGCGCAGTTCCTTCACGAGCTCCTTGCGCCTCTGGCTTTTTTCAGTCGCGGTTGCCTCGTATTGGGAAGTCATTGTCATTCCTTCAGACCAGCGACGCGAAAGCCGGAGAACGCTCGAGGGCTGCGTGGCGTCGGAGATGGAGTGGGGCTTAGAGAACTGGTCGTCGCCCCAGGATAAATCCAGTCAAACATAACCCGACCGCACTCAGCATTAAAATGTGCCCCGAAGCGCTCATGGCGTAGCCGCTGGCCAAACTGAGTAGCCACATCACCAACAGAATAACGGCCATCGTATATAACATCGACGTTCAGCTCCTCTTAAGTGACAGTCTCACCGCGCCGTTCGCTCAGTGGCGCCCATGCAATCGCGGGTGACGGGTGTGTAGACGCTCACTAACGATCGCTCCACTCGACGAACGCCGCCGCACGGTCATTCCGGACGATCATGACCCGCAGCACTTGATCGTCGCGAAAGAGTGCGGACGCACCGGTCCGGGCCGCCTCGATGGTCGGATACAAAGCCCAAGCCGGCCCCAGATTCGACGAGGACCCCCGGCGCACGGTCACGATGAGTCTGAACATGAGTTTCAACACGGCCGCGAAAGTCGGACGCCTGACGTTTGGACGTCCGTGTCAGAGCAGTACTACGGAAGCCCAGATGACTCCGATCGCCGCCATGACCGCCAGAATCATCCGCATCCGCCGGGCGACACGCGCGTCATGGCGTGCTCCCTTCGCTTCCCACCGGGCCCACCGCTCGTCAAACGACAGGGGGCTGGTCGCCCCACTCGCCAACTGGTTCACCGCAACAGCGTCTCGGGATTCAATCATGATCGTGTCTCCCAGCAAGGTGGCACCCGACGGCAGTGTCAGTCGGTCGGCGACATTTCAGCGTGATGCAGTACCTCGGCGATCGTAAGAGCGGGCTCCCTCGACAGCATGAGCAGAATCACCGGGGGCACGACGGCAACAAAGAGCAAGAGCACGCCGGTGGCCCCCGTCATCGGCCACCCGGCCAACGCAACCAGTCCGAGGAAGAAAACCCATGCGGAAACGATCCCCTTGCGCTGGAACAATATCGACATGATGGTCACCCGTTGTTTCCTCTCGTGGTGGATGTCGCTCCACAAGGCGCTTGTCTATTAGTAACTATCTATGGTTAATTATCTCATGAGCTACGTGGAGTAGCTGCGAGCTATTAACCATTCTAGGTGTATTAACCTAACGTGTCAAGCTAATATGAGATGATCTCCAGGACTTAAGCAGATCGGATTAATCTATGGATTTCCCGCTTCTCATTCGCCACCGACTCAAAGAACTGGGAACCGAACAACGGGATCTCGCGGCCGCAGCCCAGGTGACAGAGTCGTACATCTCTCAGCTGCTGACCGGAAAGAAAGCGCCGCCTGCCCCGGAACGCACGGATATTTACGACAAAATGGAGACGTTCCTGAGGTTGCCCGCCGGGAAGTTGGCCACCCTGGCAGACCTCCAGCGTCTGGAGGCCTTGAAGAGAAAACTCGCGGACCCACCCGCGCCGCTGTTCAAAGAAGTTCGAGAAGTGATTCTCCGCAAATGCCCAGCTGGCAAGGTACACGCCATTCGTACGATGTTCGAAAAGGAGCCTTTCGGGGCGGTCGAACGCCTGGTGACTCAAACACTGCTCGACGTCGTGAAGCGAGTCGTGAAAGACGAATTGGGTGACGAAAGCTGGCTCCGCCTGCTCGCTCGACTCACCGACCGAAGTTTCGAGCAGATGCGGGTGATCGTCATCGAGTTCCTGGAGACGGATGTCTTCACGGTGTCGCCCGACAACTGCATCACCTTTCTCGATCCGCTGATTGATTCCTGGGACATCGACCTGGCGACATTCGCAATGGAGATTGTCCTGAACCGGCGGCTGGCCCCCCGGCACGCGATGAGATTCGAATTCGTGGAACAGCAACCGAGCTCAGTCATGATCGAGGAACCAGGGCTCCAGGCGTTCCTGAAGGATCCGCTCATGAGCGGCGACGCGACCGTCGACGAAATCGCGTTCCTCAAGAGGCTGCAATTCGCCCGAAACCGTCCGACCGCGCTCTACTTTTACCGGGAACTGCAAAGCCTGCGAGACCCACTTCATTTTCATCGCGTGCCGGCTGAGGAAGGGGTGTAGCCGACTGCCCACCCACCTCACGCGGCAACTCCGAGCCAACTCGCGGAGCCAACAACAGCCCGAGACCGCATCAGACGAGCTTGACGTTTTCACCTCTTGGGCCTTTCGGACCCTGACCCCGTTCGAACGTCACCGCCTGTCCCTCGCGAAGGCTGTCGAACGGCGTCTCGCTACAAGCCGACGAGTGGAAGAAGTACTCGCTCCCGTCGCCTGCCGCAATAAAGCCGAATCCCTTGTCACTGACGAGTCGTTTGATCGTGCCATTCATCGTTGCCATGTCGTCTCCTGTGTGGTGTTTGAAAGCTGAGTTCAGGGATGCATCACGGTCCCGACTTCCGCGCCGTCGCACGTTATGACGTGGCTGCCGATCTGCTCCCGGATAATGCGGGTGACGTCGTCAGCGTGGATCGGTCGTCTCTGTGCGTCCATCTTTCTACCTTTTTCAGTTTCTACTTTTTTTCAGCTTCAACATCCTGACAAGCCGTAGCCAGGATGTCTGTGCTGTTCTGAACAAGATGGTTCCTGCAAGACGGCACCACGATGCTCGAATATCTCGAACCCTTCCGTGGCGATCCCCGGATCACGCACCCACGTTGATCATCAGGCGCCAATCCTCAGAGCATTGAGGTGGACGCCCAGATCACCCCGATCGTCAGCACAATCGCGAGCGCAACCAGCCGCATGTTTCGTTCGATACGGTCGTCATCGACTGTCTGTGCGACGGTTTGGCTCGGCCTTTCGGAATCCATACTGTCATCTCTCATATTCGAGGCGTGCCGCCGACGATGCCGGTTCAAGACACCCGGCACGCCGAAATCGGATTGATTCGGAATCCGCATGGTCCTCACTTCTTTCTGGTCTCGCGTGTTTAAGGCGATGAGGGGCAGGGCCCCTTATGCGGCGACTTCGACCTTGATCTGCTTTGGCTTGGCGTCCTCGCGCAGCGGCAGCCGGACCGTCAGCACACCGGCCTTGTACTCGGCTGTGACTTTGCCAGCATCGACGGTCGACGGCAGCGCGAACGTGCGCGCGAACGAGCCGTAACTGCGCTCGATTCGATGGAAATGCTCACCTGCGACTTCCGTGTCGAGCTTCTTCTCAACGCAGCGTAAGCGTGTTGTCTTCAACCCAATCTTCGCAAGAAGAATAGGTCACTTTACTATTTATGTCAATTTATGCCTTGGTATAATATGTTGATTAATCATTTTGGTTAATGTGCCGGCGATTTGTTTTCGTTGCGCTCCGGTCGCTTCGGCAGGCCCTCTTGGTGTGCTGGAAATGATGGTCAGTTCGGTGCCACGTGGCAGATCAAGTTGGTCGCGTCCTTCCAGAATGACGGTTCCGGCCCCGCCCGCGCCGATGACCGCACCAATGACAGCGCCCTCGACCCCA
>DATBJG010000399.1:0-10007 GCA_036556585.1 Vicinamibacterales bacterium | reverse complement strand
GATCCGTTTCGGCGTTCAGTGTGATCTGGAGCAGACCATCGGCGCGCGCCGACTGCGCCAGCCGCGGGACGAAGTGCTGGAGGGCCAGCACGAACCCGGCCAGGCCGAGCAGGACGAACAACAGCACGAACTGGAACGTCGCGCAGACGACCGAGCTGGCAATCAGCAGGAAAATGAAGCCAACCTCCTCCGGTTCCTTGATTGGCGTCCGGAATCGGATGATCGACAGCGCGCCGAGCAGGCCGAGCGACAGGGGCAGTGAAAATTGAATGGCGATGAAGAGCGCCGTGATTGACGGACTCATCAACAGAAAGGCTCGATGGACCTGCGAGCCGGTCGCGCGCTGCGAATAGAACCGCTGGTACAGCAGCGAGACGACAATGCCGGAGACGACCGAGATGCACAGCGCGAAAATGAAGGACGTCATGTCCACACTCACGCTGGGGTCTCGAACGAGCCGTGCGATCTTGCCTAACAAGTCGTTCATGGTTTACATCCGCACGCCGGCTGGTTGCAGGATCTGCTCCCAGCATGTGGCGTATTTAGAGAAGGCGGCCTTCGTCACATAGCCGCTGAGGGGACCGAGCGACTCCGGAAAATCCCGTTCCGGGCCTTTCACTTCCAGCACGCCGACCGACAGTTGGTTCGGGCATCGCGCGGGCACGTAATGGGGATGTGCCGCAACGGCCCGGATTCGCGTGTCCAGCGCAATCCGGCAGCCCGTTGCCGTATCGACGAAACGCGCGCGCTCGTACTGCACCAGCAGCATCGGCAGCAGCGCGGACGGCAGATCGGCAATATCGAGTCCGGATCGGCGCGGAAGCTCGATGATCTCATCCCGACGGAAGGGATCCTCGAGGAGGTGGCGGCGCGGCATCGACAGGGCCACGCGATTTTTCGATCGCAGCGATCCAATCTTGGATTTCACTTCGAAGAAGCACTGCACGAGGTCGGACGCCTCACCGGAGGGCATTTGATCGAAGGCGTCGTACCATCGCAGGCGGACCTTGCTTTTCAGGTAGTCGCTGTTGCGTTTCTCTTCGCACAACGCCAGGGTGGGCGTGTCGTAGTACAGGGAGAAGACGGTTCCGAGCGGAAACTCGGGGTCCAGATCGCAGTTCGCCGACAGCCACGACGTCAGCAAATCCGCATACATCCCGCCAAACACGTACTTCTGCTCGACGGACGTGTCCACCTCTCCCGGCACGAAACGCGCGGGAATGGATCCGGTGCGAGCGCCAAACACCCGCTGTGCCCAATTCCCAACGCGTCCCAACTCCTGTATCATTCGCCGGCTCCCGCGTCGTTTCCGGAGATGCGTTCGGATCTCAGCCGGCGCATGCCGCTGCCTACGCCGATGAGTGCGCCCCCGAGCAGAAACATCGTTGCCGACTCGGAAACGAACGGAAACGGTGTTGCCATGGCCGTTGCAGCAACGAGCAGGATGCTTGCAATGGTCCAGAAGTACCGTCGTGCGGATCGCGGATTACTGGGAGATGGGTCAGACACAGCGCTTCGGTTACGCCAAACTCATACCAGCTCCCGAATGGCGATGTTTTCGAAGAAAGTCGCCTGGTTTCCGGTGCCCGAGGGCGTGATTGCCCCCGTATTAACCCACGTGAGGCAGCAGATAGTCGCCGTGCGGGAAGTTGTCTTCCTGACGGAGGTCTTTTTGACGGGGTTGGCGCGTGGGATCCAGGCCTGCAAATACCCACGTGGGCAGAATAAATGCGCGCCCTCTTGCGGTTCTCGACCGCGGAATCGGCCGCAGCGTCACCACGGCGTGATCGTTGCATTGGTTGCGCCCCGTGCCTGAGCCGTCGCGGATTCTCCAGATCGTGGGCGCCCGTCCGAACTTCATGAAGGTGGCTCCCATTGCGCGCGAGCTCGCGCGGCACCCGCAAGAGTTCTCATCGATCATCCTTCACACGGGTCAGCACTACGACGAGGAGATGTCGGAGATCTTCTTTCATCAACTGGGCATGCCCCGGCCGCAGATCAATCTGCAGGTGGGCTCGGGCACGCACGCCGAGCAGACCGCTGCCGTCATGGTCGGATTCGAGAAGGCCCTGGCCGAAATCCAGCCGGACCTCGTGCTGGTGGTCGGCGACGTCAATTCGACGCTCGCCTGTGCGCTGGTTGCCGCGAAGCAGTGCATCCAGGTTGCGCACGTCGAGGCGGGGCTGCGAAGTTTCGATCGAACGATGCCGGAGGAGATCAATCGAGTGCTTACCGATCGGATCTCCGACTGGCTGTTCGTCACCGAACCGTCCGCGGTCGAGAATCTGCGACACGAAGGCGTTGACCCGTCGCGAATCCATTTCGTCGGCAACGTCATGATCGACACGCTGCTGGCGTGCCGCGAACCTGCGCGCGCGCTGCAGGTTCCGCAAAGCCTCGGCCTCACCCCAAGGGACTACGTCATCCTCACCCTGCATCGCCCCAGCAACGTGGACCAGAACGAGGTGTTCGACCAGATCATGCGGGCGGTGGATCACGTGGCGCAGGACGTACCGGTGGTCTTTCCGGTGCACCCGCGGACCCGCCGGGTGACTCTGGCGTCGAGCCGCGCCAACGCGCTGATTCAGGCGGGCCGGCTGCATCTGCTCAATCCCACCGGCTACCTTCAGTTTGTCGGATTGCTCGACGGGAGCCGCGCGGTGCTGACCGACTCGGGCGGTGTGCAGGAGGAGTCAACGGTCCTCGGAGTACCGTGCTTAACGTTGCGCGACAACACCGAACGGCCCGTCACCATTACTGAAGGGACCAATCAGCTCGTCGGAACGAGAACCGATCGCATTGTCGAGGGGTGGGAGTGGATCAAAGCCGCGCCGCCCGAGTCGCGTCGACCGCAGCTCTGGGATGGCGAAGCGTCGCGCCGGATCGTTGACGTGTTACTCGAGGCGCGTCGGGCCGGAATGTTCTCTCGCCCGGGCGCCGGACGAGCGGGCTCGCTCGCGGTCTCAAACGGGGGGGCGTAGTTCTACGTCGTCGACTGCCAGCTTTCGGGATGCTCGAACGAAAGAGACGAGTGGCCGGTGCCTGGCTGATTCAGTCGGCAAGTCTCGAAGACTCTGCCGCCGGCCGTGCGAACCCGCAACGAGTAAGAAAGCGGTGAATGTCCAAGCAGCTTTTCGGCAGCGGCCACGATTGCGGCCGCGACCCGCTGCTCATCCTCGTCGGTTAGTGACGACACAAAGTGGATGTCCATGAGCGCTGTCTCCCTGACAACTGTTTGTGCAAGCTGTGTACCCGAGCCGACACCGAGTGTGACAACCGTGTGTCATGTGGATGTGGACAGCGTGGACGAGGGCGCAAGTCGTACAGCCGACGGACTCTTGTCGGCGGCAATGTGAAAAACGTGCTTGTGAACGTGCGTACAAGCGTGGTCGGGGGGGAGGAAATCTCCCTGGCGGGTGAGCTTTCGCCGATCGGCCTCATGGCGGCTGGTGTCGGTTCGAGTCAGCTTTACCGGGCGGGCGTGTGCTGTTTGTCTTGTGGACAGGGGATGTTTGTCATTACACCGGGAACCCCGATTGTGAGCGCCCAACCGTGAACGGCGAGCCAGGTCTGCCACCTTCGGGTGCCCCGAGTACCGGGCCGTTTCGCGACCAGGCGCAGGAGCTGGTGGTGCAATCGTACGCGTTTTCACGGCGGCTCGCTCAGCTTGCGGGTAGCGACCGTCTTTCGCAGTTCATTGTTGAGACACTGGCACGAACCGTGAAAGCGGAGCAGGCGTCGCTGGCTGTTTACGATGAGCGCGAAGGGTACCTCGAATTTCAAGCCAGTCGAGGCTATCCCGTCGAACTCGTCAAAGACCGCGTCGTGACGATGGGTGAGGGCCTGATTGGGGGCGTGCTGGCATCACCCCACGCCCGGATCATTACGGATGTAGCCAAGGAATCCCGGGCCGGGCGCCGACGCCCGCGATATCGAACGCCGTCGTGCCTGCTTCTGCCCTTGATGGCAGGTGGCAAGGTCATCGCGGTGGTGAGCCTGGCGGATCGTCTTGATGGCCAGGCGTTCAATCGCAGCGACCTCACGACCGCCCGCGCGCTGGCCGCACCGGCTGCCCTGGCGCTGATGGCGCAGCGGCTGGTGGACGAGAAGCGGAATCTGGAGCAGTTGGTTGCGACGGATCCTCTCACGGGGCTATTCAACCGTCGGTCGTTCGAGGTCCGGTTGGACGAAGAACTCAACCGCGCCCTGCGCCAGGAGCTGGAACTGAACCTGATGGTGCTCGACCTGGACGGCTTCAAGGCCATCAACGATTCCATTGGCCATGCCGCTGGTGATGCCGTGTTGCGCGGTGTCGCGAGCGTCATCCGTCGGTCCATCCGAGTGTTCGACGTCTCTGCCCGGCTGGGTGGCGACGAGTTCGTGATTCTGATGCAGGGGCGACGCGTCAGCGCGATGCAGAGTGCCGAGCGGTTGAGGAGTCGGATCGAGAGCTGGAGACCGGAACGGTCGCTCGCGCTTCCATCTTCAGTGCTGGTCACAGCAAGCATCGGGCTCGCCTCGCTCTCGCGCAACGCGCACGCGACGGCTCAGAGTTTCATGGCCAGCGCCGATCGGGCGCTGCTCATAGCAAAGGCAGAAGGCAGAAATCGAGTTCGAGTAGCGGAATAACGTGGCTTGCTGAGGCGAGCCTTGCTGGAGGACATAGCTGGGATGACACCAACGACCCTGACAACACCCGTCGGCACAGAGCCGGGACACGACACACGGCTTCACGAGCGGATCCTCACCCGGGAAGCACGCATTGGCGTCGTGGGCCTGGGTTATGTGGGGCTTCCTCTGGCCCTCGAGTTCGCCCGCGCCGGATTTTCGGTCACCGGTTTGGATTCGGACGAAAAGAAGGTCGACCGCGTCAACACGCGTCGAAGCTATATAGAGGATGTGGCCGACAGCGAACTGGAGGAAGTGGCCGACACGTTGCGGGCGACCGCTAACGCGGCCGCGCTTGCCGACGTCGACGTCGTCGACATCTGCGTGCCGACACCGCTTCGCAAGACCCGCGACCCGGATCTGTCGTTCGTCGTCCAGGCGGTGGAGGCTGTCGCCCGCCATCTCCGGCCGGGACAGCTGATCATTCTCGAGTCGACGACCTATCCGGGCACGACCGAAGAAGTCGTCCGGCCGATTCTCGAGGCTACGGGCCTGAAGGCCGGCGTTGATTTCTACGTGGCGTTTTCGCCCGAGCGTATCGATCCG
This sequence comes from Vicinamibacterales bacterium, assembly GCA_036556585.1. Classification (GTDB taxonomy): domain Bacteria; phylum Acidobacteriota; class Vicinamibacteria; order Vicinamibacterales; family JAMQPK01; genus DATBJG01. The sequence continues at coordinate 4,793 of DATBJG010000399.1, read as the reverse complement.
GGCAACCCGAATTTCAGCACGCGGACGATTCCCAAGGTCGTGGGCGGCATCAACAAGTCGAGCACCGACGTGGCGGTCACACTTTACAGCCAGATCATCGAGCGTGTCGTTCCGGTCAGCTCGCCGGCCGTCGCCGAGATGGTGAAGCTGCTCGAGAATACCTTCCGCGCGGTGAACATCGGCCTCGTCAACGAGCTGGCCCTGATGAGCCACAAGCTCGGGATTGACGTGTGGGAAGTCATCGACGCGGCGAAAACCAAGCCGTTCGGGTTCATGCCGTTCTATCCGGGTCCAGGACTCGGCGGGCACTGCATTCCGGTCGATCCGTTCTATCTGAGCTGGAAGGCCCGCCAGAGCGGGTTCGAGAGCCGGTTCATCGAACTGGCCGGTCACGTCAACGGCGCGATGCCCGAGCACGTGGTCGAACGCGTCTCGGAGGCGCTCAACAGCAAGGGGCTGGCGGTCCGAGGATCGCGCGTACATCTCTTCGGCGTTGCCTACAAGCCGGACGTCGGGGACGTGCGCGAATCGCCGGCGCTCGACGTCATCGGCTTGCTCCATCGTCGCGGCGCGATCGTGTCCTACACGGATCCGTACGTGCGATCGCTTCGAGAGGGTTCGTCGACGGTGGAAGGGGTCGATGCGGAAACGGCGTTCGGTCGTGGAATCGACTGCGCGGTCATCACCACCAACCATCGATGCTTCGATTACCAGGTGATTGCGGAACGAAGTCCGCTGGTAGTCGATACCCGCAACGCGCTCCGCGGCATTCCGGGCGGGCACATCTTCCGGCTCTAGCTGGTTCGGCTCTCGGAGTTTGGCTCTCGGATTTCACGTCCGGCTAAAGCCGGACGCTACATCAATTGCCAGGCGACTGGATTGACGCAGCGTCCGGCTTTAGTAGCGTACTGGATTGACGCAGTACTGGATTGACGTAGCGTCCGGCTTTAGCCGGACGTGAAATCCGAGAGCCTAGACCCGAAATCCGTCTCCGAGAGAGGATTGGTCTGTGGGTGGGTTCTGAAGGCCGAGAGCCGAAAGCCCAGAGCCGAAAGCCGAAAGCCGAAAGCCGAAAAAGAGAGCCTAGCGCCGAGCGCCGAGCGCAGCGTCAATCTGGTCGAGAATGCGACGGGCACGCTCGATCACGAGTTGCGGATCGAGACCGGCCACCGCGCACCATTCGACGCACTCCGGCGATCCCGTGACGAATCGACGCGCACTCTCTCGGGCTGCTTCTGAGAGACGGGGATTGTTGAGATCGAGCAGCGCTCGGTGAATGACGGCACTGGCCAGCTCCTGGTGCGCCAGCGTTGAGCCGCCGTACGAGAGGGGTCGTCTGATCTTCACAAGTCACCTCCGTGGCGGGCAAATGTCGCCACGGGGGTGGACTAAGGCAAACGCCGTACCCTCCAGGGTTCGCGACTAACTGGCCTAATTACGCCGGTTCCCGTCGTTTGCGTCAATCCGGCCACCTGGTGCGCGTGTACCGAATGTCGCCGAAAAGGAAACTTTTGTTTCCCCTTTTGGCGAAATAGAGAGTTTGGTCGCCGCCGCGAGGGAGCTCGCAGGATTACCCTGGCGGCAGAGCCCAAATGCGCGCAAAAACGATCGGTATTCTTCTTGCTCAAGTCTTTTACACTGTGAGCAATAGCTTTCGCCGAGTGCGCTTGATCAGGTGGGCGTTCACGCATCCCCACGGCGACACAATCGAGTATTCCGTCCAGACCCACCAGGCTGGCCTCGAGCTGCGCGTCACCCTCAACGCCGAGCTTCTTCACCTGCAGGTTTTTTCCGGTCCCGACGAGTTGGCACGGGCCGCTCGCGAGGGAGGAAACCGTCTGGAAGCTAACGGTTGGCTGCACCAGCAGGAAGGTGAAGCGGTCGTCTGACGTCGTGCTGCTGATCGCGGCCCGCAGGTGCGAGCAAGCCTGCAAGGCGGCGACCGACGGAGCGACTCGACCGGCATGGCTTGGAGTTTGCTTTGCTGTACTGCCGGGCCGGTGGGCGAATGGACGTTCACCTTCGTAGCCGGCGAGTGAGTGCGCCCCTCCCCCAAAACACTATGTGCGGAATCATCGGATATCTCGGTCCCAAGCCAGTCGTTCCCGTGCTCCTCGACGGTCTTCGACGTCTCGAGTATCGCGGATACGATTCTGCAGGCATTGCTCTAGTTCGTGACGGCCAGGTTGAAGTACGCCGAAGCGCCGGCAAACTGTCGTGCCTCGTCGAATCGGTGAACGCGCATCCACTCCAGGGCGACTACGGGATTGGCCATACCCGGTGGGCCACCCACGGTAAACCAACCGCCGACAACGCGCACCCGCATCGCGATTGTTCGGGGCGGATTGTCGTCGTTCACAACGGCATCATCGAGAACTACCTCGAGCTGAAGCAACGGCTCCAGGCGGCGGGCCATCGCTTTACAACCGACACCGACACGGAAGTGGTCGCGCACCTCGTCGAACAGGAATGGAACGGCGACGGCCTCGAAGGCGCCGTTCGCCGGGCGCTGCGATCGATCCGCGGGGTGTTTGGTCTCGTCTTCGTCTGCGCCGACGACCCGGGCAAGATTGTCGCTGTTCGCGAAGGCCCACCAATCGTCGTCGGGATTGGCGACGGCGAATTCCTCGTTGCCTCCGACATTCCGCCGATTCTTCGATACACGCGTGACATTGTCGCCCTCGAAGACGGCGAGATGGCCGTGCTTCGACGAAGGATGGTCGAGTTCTTCGATCGTGATGGGCAGTGCCTCAACAAGCTATCGCAGCGCGTGCAGTGGGATGCCTCCAGCGTTCAGAAGGGCAGTTACCGCCACTTCATGCTCAAGGAAATCTTCGAGCAGCCGCTGGCCATACGCCAGACGCTGGGTGGCCACGAACCATCCGCCTCCACGTCTGCGGAAATCGGACTGTCAAAGGCACGCCTCGAGGACACGAGGCGCCTGCAGATTGTCGCGTGCGGCACGTCATGGCACGCTGGCCTGGTTGGGAAATTCCTGATCGAGCAACTCGCCCGGATCCCCGTGGAAGTCGACTACGCCTCCGAGTATCGGTACCGTGACCCGATTCTCGACAAGGGTACGCTCGCCGTGGCCATCACGCAGTCCGGTGAAACCGCCGATACGCTGGCGGCTCTCCGTGAGGCGCGCGGTCGGGGAGCGGCAACACTCGCCATTTGCAATGTCGTCGGCAGTCTTGCGACGCGAGAGGCCGAAGGCACGTTCTACACACACGCCGGACCAGAAATCGGCGTTGCTTCCACCAAGGCCTTCACGGCACAGCTGGTTGCACTGTACCTGCTCGCGCTACGTCTGGCCGAGGCGCGTCAGACGCTGTCGTGCGAGGAAGTACGCCAGCACATGGATGCGCTCAAGAGGCTACCGGGTTTGATCGAGCGCACCCTGGAATGCGATCGAGTCGTCCAGCAGGTCGCACGACGCCACTATCAAAAAGACAACGCGCTGTACCTGGGACGGGGGAGCACGTATCCCATCGCCCTTGAAGGCGCGCTCAAATTGAAGGAAGTCTCCTACATCCACGCCGAAGGCTATCCCGCAGGTGAGATGAAGCACGGGCCCATTGCCCTCATCAACGAAGATGTTCCGGTCGTTGCCCTCCTCACGGATGACCGTCTGTTCGACAAGGTTGCCGGCAACGTCCAGGAAGTCAAAGCGCGCGGGGCCTCAGTCGTGCTGGTGACCGACGCCTGTGCGGACCGCTTTTCCGGCGTGCTCGATCCCGCCCGCGATGCCATCATCGAGGTGCCTTCCGCCGGTCCATTCCTCCTGCCGGTCGTCATGGCTGTGCCATTGCAGCTTCTCGCGTATCATGTGGCTGTGTACCGAGGGTGCGACGTCGATCAGCCGAGAAATCTGGCAAAAAGTGTAACCGTCGAATAGGGCGCGCATGACGGCTTTCAGTTTCGTCCATGCAGCCGATTTGCGTTTGGATCGCCCCTGGCAAGGCATCGGGCGTACCTCGCCGCGCGTTGCCGAAGCGCTGACGAGCGCCGCGGTCGATGCCTGGGATGGCCTGGTGCGCCTGGCCGTGGACCGGCAGGCGGCATGCCTGCTCCTGGCCGGCGGAATCGGCTACGGGACGCCATACGTTCACGTGCGGCAACGCCTGGCAGAGGGGCTGCGCCAGCTGGCCGGTCACAATATCCCGGTATTCGGCCTGCAGGATGAAGATGCCGCGGATGGCGACTGGTTGAGCGCTCTCGTCGAGGCGGGCGGCGGCCGGATATTTCGTCCGAGCAGCGAACCCGCGCCTGTTGTTGTCGGCGGCATGCGTGTGGCCACGGTTTACGGTACGAGGCCACCCGCCGCACCCGCGCCCGGAGTAGGCCGACATCCTCTCCATCTTGCCAATCAGGGCCTCCGCATTGGCCTGAAGTACCTGCCGATCACAGACGGGACCGAGGGCTACCAAACAGCTGAATCACCAGAGAGCCTTACCGAGTTCGGTGTTGATTACTGGGCTCTCGGCGGACAGCCCGGCTATCAATGTATTTCCGGCGTGCCGCCATGGATTGTTTATTCCGGAGCGCTTCAAGGGCGCAGCGTGGAGACGGACGGAGACGCTCGTCGAGGGGCCGTCGTGGTCGAGTGTCGGGATGGCGTCGTGGAACAGGCAACGTTCCACGCACTCGATCGGATCAGGGCGGTCAGCATCCAGGTTGACGCGACGGGAATCGGCGATGCGGAGGGACTCTGGCAGGCGCTCACTCGACAGGGACATTCGTTGCGCCTTCAACATGGGGGACGGAGTATCGTAGTCGCCGTGACGATCGTC
>DATBJG010000398.1:0-14556 GCA_036556585.1 Vicinamibacterales bacterium | reverse complement strand
GATGGCTTTCTGGAATGCTGAAACGCCCTCGCCGAGCGCGTATTGCGCATCGGATCTCGGGCAGACGTTCACCGTCCCGCCGGAGTCTTTCACGCGCTGCCACACGACGTCTGGCCAGTTCTGGCAGTGGTTGAACGTGTTGTCGGGGCCCAGCAGCTTTTCGTTCCAGAACTCCTCGAACTCCTTGCCGGCGGCGTTCGATTCGGTGGTAATGCGTAGTCCCAGCTTGCGCGCGAGCGCCCAGTTCTCCCGACTCATGCCGCTGAACATTCGCAGCGTCACGAGCTGATCGTCCGAAGAAAAGTACCGCTTCTGCAGACGCACGAGATCCTGTGGCCACTGCTTGTCCCAATCGCCTGTCTGGGGCGCTCCCGAAGCGTGGACTCCGCGAATGCCGGAATCGATGAGCGCCTGGACCGCGGCGTCCGAATGGGCGGCCGATCGCGAGTTGTGGGAATTGTCGATGATGCAGGTGATCCCTGCGTCAATGCACCCGAGCGCGGTGATCAGGTTGCCAACGTAAATGTCGTGCGGCCGGTAGTACCGTGCGAAGCCTTGATGCGTCGTTGCCATGTACGCCCCAATGGCCCCATCGGGGATGATGCGCCGAAGCTGGCCCTCCCACGAATGCCGGTGCGCGTCGACGAATCCCGGAATGACAATCGTATTGGTGGCGTCGATGACCTGTGCCTGCGCTGGCGCTTTGATCTCGCCAGCCACGTTCACTATCTTTTTGCCCTCGATGAGCACATCGCCCTTCACGAGGTCCCCGACCTTCGGGTCCATGCTGACAATGGTGCCGCCCTTGAGGAGAATCCGCTGGTTGGGAGCCTGACTCTGCCGCCAGAGGCGATCCAACGTGCCTGCATCATCGCTGCCCTGAGGACGCTGTTCCGCCATGACTTCGAGCCGGGAAGTGGCAGCGGCAACCGCGAACGCCGCGCCAGCCTTGAGCACGCTCCGTCGCTTCATACTCTGCCTCCAGTCACCTGCAGACCGCCGCGAAGACACACGATCATAACCGCGACGGCCGTGCGCGCGTGTCCAAGGCCTTTCCAGATTGTGTGAAGGGAGGGCGAGCTACAAATTCAGGGACAATGCCAGGACCACCAACCCGACCAGGGCGCCGCTGAACACCGCCAGCGAAAACAGCACCGCGCCGGTGGCCTTCATCCACGAAAACTGATGCGCCGCCCGGACGGCGACCGAATAAAGGCCCAGCCAGTAGAGATACAGAACCGTCAAGAGAGCGCCGCCGCGTGGCACAAGCGACAGCCCGCTGGCTAACAGCAGGAGAGGAGCATTGAAGGCGGCAAAGACGAAGATCAACGATTGATAATTTCCTCCCCCTTTCATGAGGCGGGCGATCCCTTGAATACACGCAGCGAAAAAAGCCCAGGAGAGTACCGCGATCAGTGCAAAGACCGCGACGGCCAGTGCCAGACTGGAATCCATGGCAATGCCCGTGCGTACATAGACTGAGTTCAGGGACATGAACACGCCGCTGACCAGGCTGCTGCCTAGCAGCCACATCCACGCATCCCTCGATCCGACCTGTGGATGGCGGGATAGTTCCTGATAGGTGGCCACGGTCGGCCTGGTCACCGCCGCAAGCCAAATCCCTACCCAGGTTCTGCTGGCAGCATCGTCCGCGTTGATCTTGCTTCGTCCCAACATCACGCCAGTCCCTTCAAATGACAAACCCACTCAGGCCAATGCCGTGAGAGCACACAAACGGGCTTCGGTAACCGAGAGAATCCATCCCTCCAGCTTCACAACTCTTTCCTCGACATAGTCCTGCCGGATTCGTTGTTGAAGCGCGATCGTGAGTTCGCGGTCCGACGCCGGGCTCACGGCAATTCCCGCCAGGAGGTGCCGGACATTCTTTTCGCGGGGATGTTGTTGCAGGTACGTTCCGCCGATCACCCGGGCGCTGGCCTGGTGACGAAATAGTGCGGCCAATCGCCCTTGGAGAGATCCCTCCCTCTGCCCGGCCGATTGCAGCCAGCTTAGATGCGGGGCGCCAAGCAAGGCGCCTCCAACCGCGCCAACACCTCCAAGAAGGAGAAATATTCGGCGATCCATGGCCTCTGCTCCCCTCATGTCATCCGCGCCTTCAGGTGGTCTGCCAGCCTCATCGCCAGGCTGACGAGCGTTAACGTCGGTGTCCCCGACCCGGCAGTGGGGAACACGGAACTCCCCGCAATGAACAGATTGTGGACTCCATGGACCTGGCAGTTACGATCCACCACTCCCTTTCGCGGATTGTCGCTCATGCGCGTGGTGCCCATGAGGTGCCATCCGCCTCGCAAGGTTTCCGGCCAGGTGTTGTCCTCGGGAAGGGTGATTTGCAGGCGGCCGATACCGGCGGCACCCACCTCCGCCCCGAGAATTTCCAGCGCGCGGATCATGCTCCGTTTGTCGAGCTCGCTCAGTTGCCAGTTCAGTTGCGCCCTGTTCAACCCCAGCCGGTCGCGCTCCGTGTCCAGCGTGACGCGGCTGTTCGGGTTGGGTGCCTGTTCGACCCTGGTGGTCACCTGCACATGGTCCAGGGGAGGCCTGCCGACCGCTTCCATGTAGGTGGCCGCCGCAATGTCGCCGAAGACCTCACAAAGGAAGGCTGCGCGCTCGTCGGGATCCGCTTGCCATACCCGGCTGATCGCCTCTGGCTCTGGCAACGGAATAGGTGCCGCGGTCACGGCGCGGTCTCGCCATCTGGCCATGTCGTCCAGTACGTTCGTCAGATGTTTCCGCAAATCGTTGGGGTACTGTCCCTGTCGGAACGCTCGCAGCAAGACGCGGGTGGACGCGACGCTCTCCGACCGAAGCCCCCGCGTGCAGGCTGCGTACGCCGGGTCGTACACGGGAGCGAGACTCATCTGCACGTCGAGGATCTGCTCTTTACGCAGCGTCTCTGCCGACAACGATACGTATCCGCTGATTTCGTCTCCTTCTGTAAGAGCACCGCCGAGACCAACGCGATGCGGCGAATAGAATTCCAGCGACATGCTGCGATTGGCTGGCGCCAGGATACCTGTCACCAACCGCGGGTGCTCCATGAAGTAGCGGCCGACGACATCGTAGTGATTGCCCAAGCCAGTGGCGTGTCGTCGATTGGAATTCAGTAACGACCGGGCGTTCTCGATCGCGCCCGTGGCCAGAATGAAATACCGCGCTCTCAGCTTGAACTGGTTGCCGCTCAGACAGGAGACATGAGCCTCGCCAACCATGTTGCCCGTCTCGTTGGTCTCCAGCTCGGTGAGATTGGCGTGCAGGTACGTGGTCACGTTACCCGCTTGCTCGAGCTCCTGGCCATAGTTGGTCGCGAATCGCCGTTGAGCGCGCGGCACCACCTGAACGACTCGCGTCTCCAGGCGGCCCGGCTGAAAGGTCAATGCTTTGTAGCGGTCACGCTTAAGCCAGTAGTCCCTGCCCCACTCGGCTGAATGAACGCCGCAGGCCACCTGGGCGCGCTGGTAGTAGGGCTGCAGTTCTGCTCTCGTGAGCGGCCACCCGCTGTCCGGAACCCAGGTTCGGCTTTCAAAATCAATGTCGTTGGACGGTCGGCAAAGGCCTCCCCAGTGGTTTGTCGTGCCCCCGAAGTAGCGCAGCTGCGCCGCGTCCAGCGGAAAATACGGCGTGCCGATACTCCGGCCCTTGTTGAACGCTTGAGTTTCGGCATCGAACTCGCGCCCCCCGCCTTCGAGCACGCTCACACGCACGTCCCGCCCGGCGAACTCGTGCGCCAACGCAATCCCGGCTGCTCCGGCGCCAATGATGCAAATATCCGTTTCGAGCGTCGCGCCCGTCGGAATCGTCCGCGAATCAACAAACATTGGACCTGTCCTTGGAAGGAGGTGCAGGTTCTTGAGTTGTCATCATTGGAGCCTTAGCGCAGTCGACGCATATATGCGACCAAGGACTCCACATCTGTAGGATCGGTGATTGGTTCGAGGGTCATGTTGATTCCGGGGATGTATCCGTCTGGATCGCGCAAGAGTGACGCGAGGGTCCGTGTGTCCCAGACGATCCCGGATGAGGTGAGTGCTTGGGAGTAGGCGTATTCCGGCAAGCTGCCCGCCTTGCGGCCCACCACACCTGCCAACGAGGGGCCGACGTCGAGATCGCCCGCCCGAGTCGAGTGACACGACGCGCAGGTTGCAAAGAGCTTCTCCCCCCGTTCGGTCAACTCAGCGTCCCGCAGCCGCGCGTCGGCCGAGCCACATCCCATCGACACCAAAAGGCCAAGGGTCGCCGCCAGGAGCCAGAGTGTCGAATGGCGCACACGTGGATACAGACTAAATCCTTGAAAAATCACGTATTTGTCCTTCTTGTACGCACCGCCAGTAGGAACCGTTGGAATCGGATGTATCGGGCAAACTATCGTTGCACGAGCGTTACAGCGAAGCCATGGCCCCAAGGTGCCATCGACCCGTCAGAGGTGCCGCTTGCGGGCGTTTGGATGGGTCGCCCTGGCGCCAGATTCATCACGGCAGGCGGAAATCACCACCCACGAAGTGTTTGGTTGATTTCTCGTTCTCGAGGCAGACGAACTCGATGAGCTCGGTGTCGAGCATGATCTCGTGCTTGATGGTGACGGTCCAGGGTTTGGTGTAGGCCTTCCGATCGTCCACGGTAATCTCGATGTCCATGTTCCCGTAGTTCACGCGGGTAAACCGTTCGGTCATCCTCGCGACATCGGTCAACGGGCTGCCACCAACGTCGAGCCAGCCGTCATCCCGGAAGTTGCTCGTTTCAACCACCAGCGTGTCGCCAACCCAACGGCCTGTGGAGTAGCCGAACCACCATGGTTGAGGATCGTTGTTCGGCAGCGGTCGTCCATCTGTAAAGAGCTGTCGGATTCCAGCATTGCCTTCGTACAGGATGACGATGACGGAAGGAGTCTGGATGATCTTGCGCGGTTGCGGATGGGTGTGGAGCTGCATGTTTCCCATCGGCAGGCAGTGCGCATCGGGATTGTCCTTGCTGTTGTCGAACATGCGCTTGCGCCGCAGCTCGGCGGCGGCCGGTTGAAAGGGCAGACCACCCGGTACGCCCGTTCCAATATCAAAGAAGAGTCCCGGGCCGACCGGAAGTACGCTTGGCGTGCCGGGCGCGCCACCTGTTCCGCTCGACCCCGTCCCCGCGCCGATCGCTCTCCAACCCGTGTTCGACCAGATTCCGCTCAGATCGGGCTTACCGTCTGACGTCCGCGGCGCGGGGGCGAGCAGGTTCGGCTTGCCGTCGGCGGTCCGGGGAACATTTGGCGTTGGATACGACGGCCACTGCGCAGAGACCGACGCCGCCAGACCGACAAGGAAAGCAACGGAGCTCGCCGCATGAAGGTATCGAGTCATGGGGTCAGTTAGTCCTTATTACTGATTTCCCACCAGCCGTGGCCGATCCTTTTCGTTTTCGCAGAAGGTTTCGAGCACGTCCGTGTCCGGCATCAGGCGCAGATTGAACGAGTACGTGAACGGCTTGTTGTACGTTTTGGTGTCGTCCACGGTAACTCGTGCCTCGAGCGTGCCAAAGTTGCGACGCCGAAACCGCTCGGTGACGCGCATGGAGCCGGAGTGCGGATGTCCAAAGGCGTCGAGCCAGCCTTCATCCTTGAATCCAATCACGTCCACGACCAACCACTCGCCCTCCCATCGGCCAACGGAGTAGCCGAAGAACGCCGGTTCAGGATCGACAGGAGCCTTTCGGCCATCGAGGTAGATCTGTCGGAAAGCCGTCGGCTCCTCATACAGGATGAGTACGAGCGTTGGAAGCTGGATGATCTTCCGCGGAATCAAAGCGGCGTCAATGATGGGAACACCAAACGGGAGGCAGAACGAAGTCGGAAGGTCTTTGGCGAACGAGTCTCCTCGCGCCTTCGCCACCGCCTCGGCCGCCGGTGTCATCACAATCTCACCGGGCTTGAAGTCCGAGAGCGCGTTCATGAAGTACCGCGATGGTTGCGGTTCTCCCAGCGTCTGCGCGCCGTTCACGCCGTCAGGGATGAACTTGAGCAGCTCCTCGAGCGGCGCGGGTTCGGGCATCCAGATGCCCGACAGATCGGGCTTGCCGTCGGCGGTACGCGGCGCCGGCGCGGCGAGATTGGGTTTGCCATCCTTCGTCCTCGGCGTGCCTGGCGTCGGGTGATTCAACCACTGTGCGTGCGCTGCGACCGACGCCATCGCGATAGCAATCAGAATCGAAAATATGCGAAATCTCATGAGCGCCTCGGTCCAAGTTCTGTCCCCGGCCCGGCCGTTTCGCGCTATTGTAACGTCACCCTGTGGAGGAGCGGCGATGCATGTGTTTTCGGCGAGAGCCGTCGTCTTCGGCGTTCTGGCGACGTTGATTTTTCCAGGTCTCTTCGGTGAGGCCGTCGGCCGACCACCCGTCATGGGTCGGAACGCTGGCATCTCCGCGGGGCACCCGCTGACGACGACGGCAGCGCTCGAAATCTTGACGAAAGGTGGGAACGCCTTCGACGCGGGTGTTGCCGCGCTCCTTGTAGGTGGAGTCGTCGAGCAGGATCTCTACAGTCTCGGCGGCGAAGCGCTGGTTCTGGTCTATCCGCGCAGCGGTGGAAAGGTCACGGCCATTGTGGGGCAGGGCTGGGCCCCAAAGGCCGCCACCATCGACTGGTACATAGCCCGCCGCAAGAATCTGGCCGGGGAGGGGCTCGACCCAGCAGTGGTCCCCGGAGCCCTTCATGCGGCGCTCACCGTGCTCGAGCAATGGGGCACGATGAGCTTCGAAGAGGTCTCGTCCCGCGCGATTGAATATGCCGGCCAGGGTTTTCCGCTGCGGCCGCTCACGGCGAAAGCCATCGAGGGGAACCTCGAGTTCTTCAAGAAGTGGCCCAACAACCAGCGTTACTGGCTCAAGCCGGACGGCTCGATGTACCGGGCCGGTGACACCATCAAACTTCCCACGCTGGCGCAGACGTTGACGGGGATGGTGGAGGCAGAACGCCAGGCACGTCCGAAAGGTCGGGCCCCCGCGATTGCTGCGGCGCGAGATCGGTTCTACAAGGGTGACATTGCCAACGAGATGGTGGCATTCCTGCAGCGGCACGAAGCCCCGTTCGAGTTGAGCGACTTCGCGGAATTCTTTGCCAAGGTCGAAGAGCCCAGCACAACCAGCTATCGCGGCTACGACGTCTACAAGCATGCGTTCGGCAGCCAGGGACCGGTGCTGCTCGAAACGCTGAACATGCTGGAGCAGTTCGATCTGAAATCGATGAAACACAACAGCGCCGACTACCTCCACACGGTCGTCGAGGCGCTGAAGCTCGGGTACGCAGATCGCGACAGCTACTACGGCGACCCGCAGTTCGTGCAGGTACCAGGTGAAGGGCTCCTCTCCAAGGGCTACGCGCGGGAGCGCGCCAGGCTGATCGACCCACATCGCGCCTCGCGGTCGTTCATTGCGGGAAATCCGCTGGCATTCGATTCACACGTGAAGACGTGGACCTACTGGGTGGCAAATATCAAGGACGATACCAGGCCCGGCGCGCCGGCGCCGGATGCCGAACCCATTCGCGGGACGCAGAAAGACACCACTCACATTGCAGTTATCGACAAGGACGGCAACATTTTCGATGCGACCCCAAGCGGCGGATGGATCGGCGGCGCGGTGATTCTGGGAAATACCGGAATCGCGATGAGCGTGCGGGGCGAGCAGTTCTGGCTCGACACGACGCGCGCGGCGCAGCTTCGCCCACGCGCTCGTCCGCGCTACACGCTGACACCCACGATCGTGCTTCGCAAGGGGCAGCCGTTCATGGCCATTGGCACGCCCGGCGGCGACAATCAGGACCAGACCATCCTCCAGGCCTTTCTCAACATCGTCGAGTTCTGGCCCGACTGGTATCCAAACCTGCACGAAGCGTTCGAATGGCCGCGAGTACAGACCCTGCATTTTTACGGATCCTTCTGGCCGCACGATGCCGGGTTCAACAAGCTGAACGTGGAAGCGCCAATTCCCGACGCGGTGTTCAAGAATCTGCAGAACCGAGGCCACGACGTCAGCCGAATTGGGATCTACAGCATTGCGAGTTGTGCGACGGCAGTGCTCATCGATCCGGCAAGTGGCAATCGGATTGCGGGCGCGGATCCACGGCGGGATTGTTACGCGGTCGCTTATTAAGGAGCGCCTTTCATTTTCGCAGCCGGGCTTCGAGTCGATCGGCCAGCGTTTTGAGGACCTTCACTCTGGCAAAGTTCTTGTCGTTACCCTCCACGAGTGTCCACGGTGCAATCTGGGTGCTCGTGCGCGCCACCATGTCGTTGACCGCAATCGTGTAGGCCATCCACCGGGCACGGTTCCGCCAGTCCTCTTTGGTGATCTTCCATTTCTTGTAGTGAGTGCGGTTGCGATCGCGAAACCTCTTGAGCTGCTCGTCCTTGCTGACGTGAATCCAGAATTTCACCAGAAGGCTGCCGTGCGTCACGAGCTGCTCTTCGAAATGCGTAATTTCACCGTACGCGCGCATGTACTCGGCTTCGGTGGCAAACCCCTCGACACGCTCAACGAGCACCCGGCCGTACCAGCTTCGATCGAAGATGGTGATACGCCCGGCGCGGGAAAGGTGGCGCCAGAAGCGCCACAAATAATGATGGGCACGTTCCTCGTCGGTCGGCGCCGCCACGGGGATGACGTGATAGTCCGGCGCGTCGAGCGCGCGAGTCACACGCCTGATCGCGCCCCCCTTGCCAGACGCGTCCCATCCTTCGAAGACGACAATGGTCGACACCCCTCTCGACCGCGCTTCTCGCTGGAGCAGATTGAGCCGGCTCTGCTGCTCCGCCAGCTCGGTTTTGAATTCCTTGTCGCTCAGTCGCTGGCTGAGGTCGAGGGCGTCGAGCACGTTGAACTGCTGCTCGACTCGCTCGATGACACTGATTGGCCGATTCTGCTGGTTCTTCGGAGCCACGCGGGGCCGATGCTGGTTGGCCCGGGCACGGTCGAGTCCGCGGCGAATCGCGTCGCGAAGCGCCGTGGCAACCACAATGGTCCGATATTCGCTGTCCTCGCCCTCCACGATGTGCCAGGGAGCCTGATCCGTGCTGGTTCGTCGAATGGCGTGGTCGGCGGCGGCCACGAACCGTTTGAACATTCGCCAGTGTTTCCACTGTCTCTTTGTGACCCGCCAGCGCTGCAGCGGATCTTTTTCGAATGATTTCAATCGTTTCTTTTGGCCGGCTTTGCTGAGGTGCATCCAGAACTTCACGATCACGGCACCATCGTCGGCAAGGATGCGCTCGAAGGCAGTCACCTGGTCGAGAAGAACCTCGAAGTCCGTCTTGGTAATGCGTCGGGCAACTCGATTGCGAATGGGAGAGGAGTACCACGCACTCAGGAAGAAGGCAATGCTGCCTCGCGGTGGCAGGTCGCGCCAGTAGCGCCACAGTCGCGGCCGCTCCTGTTCTTCACCGGACGCGTCCACATAACCTCGCGTCACGATCCAGCGGGGATCCATCCATTCGTTGAGCAGGTTGACCGTCTCACCCTTGCCCGCCGTGTCAACGCCTGCAAACAGCACGATCACCGGAAACGGCGCCTCACGGAGTCGCTGCTGCTCCGCGAGGAGCTCGGTTCGCAATTGCGGAACCTGGGCCTTGTAGTCACGCTTCGAAAGCTTTCGTCCGACTTCGGCTGCTTCAAACATGAGTCACCGGCAGAAGTGTAGCCGACTACCGAGTCTTGCAGGCTTCCTTCTCTACGGCCAGCCCCACCTGGATCGCTTGGGTCGTTTCAAATCTGCGGGGGCCTTCGGGCCCTATCTGATGAAAGAAGGAGGACAGCCCGGCCGATGTCCTGATGCGGGGATTCCCCAATGCCTCCAGTGCGTGCTGTAGCTCGTGGCCAATCGACGCAAGAAGCTCACACCCGGGCGCCCGGTTCGGCCCTTGCCACCTCAAGGCGGAGCGGAGCGTCAAAATGGGGCATGCGACGAAGCGCTATGTCACCTGAACGGTTCGCCGAAGTGCGCTCGTGACAAGCTAGAATGAGCGGCTAGCAGGTTGCTGAAAGAGCCCGCAACCTGAAGTTAAAGGGCAGAGGGCAGAAGGTAAGACGCCTGCCCCGAACGGGCTGCAACCGACGGTCCCCCAACCGTGTGACCCGCGAACGCGAGCGGGAGATTTGAGCGGATTTGCCAGGAGGCACTGGAGCGTCCGCGCGCCGAACGCGAGGCCTTCCTGGACGAGGTCTATCGCGCGCGGGACGCGACGCTCGGTCGTAACGTCGCGATCAAGGTGTTGCCTGCGGTCTTCGCCAGCGACGCGGAGCGACTCGCCCGATTCGAGCGCGAAGTGCGCGTGCTGGCGGCGCTCAACCATCCCAGCATTGCGGGTTTCGACCGACACGGTGAAACGGGACTGGCGCTTTGCCAAACTCTGGCTGCTGCGCCAGCTGCACACGGCCCATCCACGAGAAGGCTGACGTTGTGGCCCCACCACTGAACGTTCCGGTTGCCACGCGGCTCGACCGGCTCCCACCGACACGGACGCACCGACACGCCACCATCATTGCGGGGATCGGAACGTTCTTCGACCTCTTCGACATTTTCCTGGCGGGCGTCCTTGGCACCGTCCTGATGCAGCAGTTTCAGTTGGACCGGTTGTCGCTTCCCGCCGCCCTCAGTTCGGCCTTCGTCGGGATGTTCATTGGTGCAACCCTGCTCGGCCGGTTTGCCGATCGCTTCGGCCGGCGAACGGCCTTCTTGGTGAATCTCGGCATCTATTCCGCGTTCACGCTTGCCGGTGCGTTCAGCGTCAACGCGACGATGCTGATTGCGTTGCGTTTTCTGGCGGGAATCGGGATTGGTGCCGAGCTGCCGTTGGTCGATGCGTATCTGAGCGAGCTTCTTCCGACACACCTCAGAGGGCGCTATACAGCATGGGCCTACACCCTGGGGTTCGTCGGGATTCCGGCGGCCGGACTGCTCGCACGTGTGCTCGTGCCGCTCGAGCCGCTGGGCATTGACGGATGGCGGTGGCTGTTCGTTGCGGGATCGCTTGGCGCGGTGATCGTCTGGTTGGTGCGCACACGGCTGCCCGAGTCGCCGCGATGGCTCGAATCGGTGGGACGTATTGCCGAGGCCAATCACATCGTCGAGCAGATGGAAAAGGAAGCCGCCGCTCAGGGGCCCCTTCCGAGCCCGAGCACTGGTCTGGCTGCCGCGGTGGAACACCGCCGACTCTCGGTCCTTCTCAGCGCGAAGTACAGGTCGCGCACCATCATGCTTGCGGTGTTCCACATCTTCCAGACCGTTGGCTACTATGGGTTCGGCACCCTGGTGCCCCTCGTACTGGCCTCGAAGGGATATTCCATCGTCACGTCATTGACCTACACGTCGTTGACCTTTGCCGGCTATCCGATTGGCTCGGCGCTCTCGCTTCCCGTCATCGAGCGGTTCGATCGCAAGTGGCTCATAGTCGCGGCGGCCTTTCTGATGAGCGTCCTCGGCATCACCTTGGGCTACTCGTCTTCGCCTGGAGCGATTGTTGCGCTGGGGTTTGCGTACACCGCGGTCAGCAACGTGTTCTCGAACGCCCTGCATATTTTTCAGGCCGAGATATTTCCCACCTCGATTAGAGCCACTGCCTCAGGCACGTGCTACGGGCTCAGCCGCCTGTCGAGCGCTGCAATGCCGTTCGTCCTGCTCCCGGTGCTCGACCGGTGGGGTGCCGGTCCGATGTTCGGGGTCGTGGCCGTGGCGCTGTGGATTGTGATCTTCGACGTCGCGCTGTTCGCCCCGAGCACTACGGGCCGATCCCTCGAAGAGGTCAATATGGTCTGACCATCAGAATCCTCTGTGACCTCGGCGCCCTCTGTGGTCAAATGATCCGTGTCATTCGCTGACGGCTGAAAGCTGAAGGCTGAAGGCTGAAGGCTGAAGGCTGAAGGCTTCTATGAACCTCCTCCTGCTTTCCATGCCGGACTCCTTCGAGCACATGCCGACGGTCGCGATCCGCATGCCGAATGGTGCGCTCGCGTCGCTCGCCGGTAATGTCGATCCTCATCATCACGTTGCGATCGCGGATCTGGTTCTCGTTCAGTCCAACGTCAGAGCCACCATCGAGCGACTGATGCGAGAAGTGCAGCCGGATCTCGTGGGTTTGTCAGTCATGACCTTCCAGCGGGAGACGGCTTTCCGCGTGGCACGGCTCGTGCGCACGCTGCGGCCTTTGACGCGGATCGTGGCGGGCGGCTACGACCCAAGCCTTGCGCCAGACGCCTACGAATCGTCTTGCGACGTGGATTTTCTCGTGCGCGGCGAAGGTGAAGCCACGCTTTGCGAGCTTCTTCGCATTCTCGAGAGCGGTGGCAGCGCGCACGCTATTGCGGGATTGTCACATCGCACCAGGATGCCGGGCGCGTTCGTGCACAATCCCGAACGGGGAGTTGTGCGCCTGGCTTCAGACCCGCTGCGGCTGCCGAACCGTCGCGCTCGTGCGCTTGACGGATATACGTTGCTCGGCCGTCAGGTTGATGTGGTGGAGACCTCGCGCGGCTGCACGTTCGACTGCAGCTTCTGCTCCATCATCGAGATGCGCGGGCGCAACTTCCACCCCTATCCAATCGATCGCGTCATTGCCGACATTACCGACGCCAAGTCGTGCGGCGCGCGCGCAATTTTTCTCGTAGACGACAACATTACGCTGGACGTGCGTCGCTTCGAAGCGCTGTGTCGCGCCATTGTCGAGCATGGGCTGAACGACATCGACTACACCGTGCAGGCGATGACCGCGCCGCTTGCGGCCCACGGCGCCCGGCTGGCGCCACTCATGCGCCAGGCGGGATTCCGCTACGTGTTTCTGGGTATCGAAAACATCCTGGACGACGACCTGGACTTTCTCAAGGCGCACTCGAAAAATGCGTTGCGCGACCATGGACGACTCGTCGGCAACGCGACCATTGAAGCAATCACGCATCTCCATCGGCACGGTATGTTCGTCGTGGGTGGGCTGATCGTGGGGAATCCCGACGATACGCGCGAGTCGATCGAGACGAACCTGGCGTTTGCGCGCCGCTATATCGACTGGCCCTACATCCAGCATCCTACGCCTTACCCGCGCACGCCCATGACGCGCGAGTTCCGCGAACAGAATCTGATCGTGGACGAGGACGTCACGCACTACGACGGGACGACCGCCGTGGTGCGAACCAAGCACGTGCCCGCCGGCGACGTCGAGTTCCTGCGCTGGCGCGCTGATCGCTGGATGAAGGTGCGGCACATGCCGGCGGCATTCCGTCATAGCCCCGTGTTCGTGCTCCGGCACGGCCTCGAGATGCTCGCGCACACCTTTACCGGCGAAAGTTTTCTCTCGATTCTTGGTCTGGAAAAACGTCGCGCGGTCTTCGAACGATTCCGGGCCGCCCGTCGCCACGAGCGCAACTATCTTGAGCACTCGCCGGCGACACCCCGCAAACCTCGGTCAAAACAGGCGGCATGATCGGGTGCTGGGTGCCGGGTGCTGTGCCGGGTGCTGTGCTGGGTGCTCACCCGAGTTAGAATCACTCCGTGCAGGCCCTCTACCTCATCATCCCCATCCTCGGCATCATGGCGATCGCGTACCGGTACTACAGCGCGTTTATTGCCGCGCGCATCATGGTGCTGGACGACACGCGCAAGACGCCGGCTCACACACGCTACGACGGCCATAACTTCTATCCGACCAGCCGACTGGTGCTCTTCGGGCATCATTTCGCGGCCATATCGGGAGCCGGTCCCCTGATTGGTCCCGTGCTGGCGGCGCAGTTTGGCTATGCGCCGGGCCTTCTGTGGCTGATTGCCGGTGTGTGTCTTGCGGGTGCCGTCCATGACGTGATGATCCTCTGGGCGTCCACGAGACGTGGTGGTCGGTCGCTCGCCGAGATCACCCGCATGGAGATCGGTCCCGTGGCCGGCTTCGTGGCGGCGGTTGCCATCCTTTTTATCATCGTCATTGCCCTTGGAGGGCTTGGACTTGCCGTGGTGAATGCCTTGCGCGAGAGCGCCTGGGGCACGTTCACGATTGGCATGACGGTACCTCTGGCCATCTTCATGGGCCTCTACATGTACGTCGTCCGCAAAGGGAGGGTGGCGGAAGCGACGACGATAGGGGTGATTGGCCTGCTGCTGGCCGTCGTGCTCGGCAAGCCGCTGGCCGGTTCGGCGCTCGGGCAGTATTTCGTGCTCTCCCGCGAGCAGTTGATCATCGCCCTTGCCGCGTATGGGTTCATTGCATCGGTGCTGCCGGTCTGGCTGCTGCTGAGCCCGCGCGACTATCTGAGCTCCTTCATGAAGATTGGCACCGTCGCGTTCCTGGTATTTGGTGTCGTCATCGTCAATCCCGAGCTCAAGATGCCTGCGGTGAGCGAGTTCGTCGGAGGCGGAGGGCCAATCATCAAAGGGGCCTTGTTCCCATTTGTCTTCGTCACGATTGCGTGCGGGGCTGTGTCAGGATTCCACGCGCTCATAGGATCCGGCACGACGCCAAAGATGATCAACCGCGAGAGTGATATCCGCCCCATTGGATATGGCGCGATGCTCATCGAAGGCGTGGTTGG
>DATBJG010000397.1:0-9061 GCA_036556585.1 Vicinamibacterales bacterium | reverse complement strand
GGAGACAGGCGCCAAGGGTTACGAAGTAAGGCCACGTACCCTCATATAATCACTAACGTCCCCAGTTTCAGAGGAGTGAGCCGTGAGCGAGCAGGAAGAAGATTTCGCCGCGATGTTCGAAGCGTCCGTCAAGGCGCGCCGGTTCGATCGGGGCCAGAGGGTCGATGGCACCATCGTCGCGATCGGACCCGAAGTGGCCTTCGTCAACATCGGTGGCAAGGGTGAGGCCGAGATCGACCTCGCGGAACTGAAGGACGCCGAGGGCGCCATCGAAGTGGCGGTCGGCGATCGGATCCAGGCGATGGTCGTTTCCACCAGCGGGGGCATCTTGCTCTCACGTCGGGGCGTGCGCAACGCGGCGACGCAACGGGAGCTCGAAGACGCGTTTCGGGCCGGCCTTGCCGTGGAAGGCAAGGTGGAGAAAGTTGTGAAGGGTGGCTACGAGGTGCGCATCGCCCGCGAGCGCGCGTTCTGTCCGCTTTCCCAGATCGACATCGTTCGCACCGCGGACCCGGCGGTGCACGAACGGCAGATCTACACGTTTCGTATCATCGAGTACAAGGACGGTGGCAAAAACATCGTGGTCTCGCGGCGCAAGCACCTCGAGGATCAACAGCGCGCCAGCGCTGCGGACGTGCGCAAGTCGATCGTGCCCGGCGCGGTGCTCAGCGGTCGCGTCGTGTCGGTTCCGGAGTTCGGTGCCTTCGTGGATCTTGGTGGAGGGATCCAGGGCCTGCTTCATGTGTCCGAAATGAGCTGGTCGCGCGTCACCAACCCCAATGAGATCGTCGCGCCCGGTGATCAGATCACCGTCAAGGTGCTGCGTGTGGACGATGCCACGCAAAAGATCTCCCTCGGGCTCAAGCAGCTCCTGGACGATCCGTGGGCGAAGGTGGCAACTGCCTACGAAGTGGGCCAAGTACGTGCGGGCCGCGTCACGCGCGTGGCGGAATTCGGGGCTTTCGTGGAGCTGGAGCCTGGCATCGAGGCTTTGGCGCACGCCTCCACGTTCCCCCCGACGGGGCGCACCGGCGGGTGGGCGAAGTCAGTGGCCGTGGGCTCGACCGCGGTGTTCGAGATCATGAGTGTCGACACGGCGCAGAAGCGCATCGGCCTCGCGCTCGTGGACGAAGAGTCGTCGCGGGCCGCTGGAGCCGCATCGGTCAGGTCGGATGTAGCACCCGCAGAGCCGCTCGGATCGTTAGCCGACAACCTGCGTAACGCCCTCAAGGGACGCTGAGCAGAACGGGCTGGAGCAGTTTTCGGTTTTCAGCAGTCAGTTTTCAGTTCGTCTCGGCCGAAAACCTGACTGAAAACTGACAACCGATAACTGAGAACTGCACTGTCGCGAGGCAGAAACCAGGCTAACGGGTATCCGGCAACAGCCGGACCTCGACATAACGCGTTGTGTTCAGGTACTGCTGCGCCGCGTCGCGGAGCGCTGCCGCCGTGACCTGATCGTAAAACGGCCGCATGTTGTAGATCTCGTTCACATCCTCGCCGAATTCATACTTGAACAAGATCTGGTTCAGCAAGTATTCATTGGTCGCGATGTTCGTCTCGAGATCTCGGAGCAGCGTGGCGCGCGTGTCGGTCACCTGACCCGGTCCTGGTCCGAGTTTCTTGTAGATATCGATCACCTCAAATGCGGTCTTGATCAGACTGTCGGTCCGAGCCGGGTCGCAGGCGAATGAAATCGAGATGCGATACTCGGGCGTCGGTCGCTTCACAAACCGAGGTACCACGCTCACGCCGTAGGTGCCGCCCAAATCCTCGCGCAGCGTCCGCTGCAGATTGCCGGCGAGCGTGTCCGCCATCGCAGTTGCAATCACGCGATGCTGCTGGTCGTTCTGGAATGGTCCTGTAAAGACGATGCTGACCTGGCTGCGAGGAGCGATGCCGCTTTTCACTTGCCTCTCGACGATTCCACCAGGTGGACGAATGCCGACGTCCTTCACCAGCTCCTTCCGGCGCTGGGAGGGCAGGCTGCCGAGATATTTCTCCACCAACGGCTTCATCGTTGGCAGATCGAAGCTGCCGACGAAGACAAAGATGAAGTCGCTGGCATCGGCGAAGCGGTCCTTGTAGAAAACCAGGGATTTGTCGAGGTTCATCCGATCGACGCTTGCGGGGGTGAGGGGCTGCGCGCGCGGATGGTTCTGGCTTACCGCGGCGTCGAGTGTCTGATTGAACAGCACATCCGGCTGCGCCTGACTGTTGGCCAGCGCAACCTTCAATTGATTGGTCAACGTCTTGAAGGCCACCGGATCCGCCCGCGGCGCTGTGAAGGTGAGATAGATCAACTGGAACATCGTCTCGAGGTCTTTGCGCGCGGCGCCGCCGGCCAGTCCTTCCTCCGTCGTGTTGATGTCGGCTCTCACCGACGCGGTCGTGCCGGCGAGGACTCTGTCGAGATCGAGTCTGCTGAAGCTGCCGAGGCCGCCTTGCTCGATCACCGCGTCGGCCGTTCGGGCGGGGATGAAGTCGTCATCGCTCGCCAGCGACATTCCTCCCGGACTGACCGCGCGAAACAGGATCTCATCCTGTTTGAACGTCGTCGGTTTGAGCACCACGCGCACGCCATTCGAGAGCGTCCATTCGGTGATGCCGACCGTTTCGTTGGCTGAGGTGGTCGCGACGGCTCCGGCCGAGGGTGCGCGATCCAGCAACGGACGATTGCTCACGGTGTCGACGTATGCCGTCAATCGCTCGGTGCTGATGCCGCTGATCACGGCAGCGAGCTTCACGTCGTTGGGCAGGGTCGCCTTGTCGCCCTCGGGCGCCGCAATCGCGACGACCCGGTTGCGGTCGGGTATCCAGTCCTTGGCCACGGCGTTGACCTCGGCCAGCGTAATTTCCGGCGAGAATCGCTGGTTCAACCCGTACTCATAGACGATGCCCGGTATCGGTTCTTGCTGAATGAAGTTGCGGACGAACTCGTCGGCCAGCGGCCCGGAGGGGCTCTTGTCTTTTTCGATGACCGACCGCTGGAGACCTCGCTCGAGATTCAGCTTCATGCGGGTCAACTCTGGTGCGGTAAATCCAAAACGTGCCACGCGAGCCACTTCGGTGAAGAGCGCCGCCACCCCCCGTTCGACGCTGCCTGTCGCAACCAGCGCATCGAGGCTTGTCACTTCGATGGATTTCACAAAGAGGCTGCGATCGGTTTGCGCACGCAGGAACGGTGCGTTGGGCGCCTGCGCGATCTCGTCGAGGCGTGCAGTCAGCATCGCACCGAACAGCCGCTCCACCATGTAGTGCTGGCGATACGCGCCGATCGTCACCTGCTCGCGCGCCTTCATGGTGCTGGTGACACTGAGACGCGTGCTGGTGACCTCGGGGTCCGTGACCTTCGAATAAGTCGTGCCTGTCTGGTTCGGCACCGTATACGTTGGTCTCTGCCGGGGTGAAGAAGGCATCGGAATCGCACCGAAACGCGATTTGATCCGCGCCTCGATCGCGGCCTTGTTGAAGTCGCCGACGACGATCACGGCCATCATGTCGGGGCGATACCAGTCCGCATAGAACTGCTTGAGCCGACCGTAATTGAGGTTGCGGATGATCTCGGGATTGCCGATGGGCAGCCGTTCCGCGTAGCGCGAGCCTTTGAGCAGCACCGGGAACTGCGCGTCCTGAATCCGGGCACCGGCGCCAAGGCCGAGTCGCCATTCTTCCAGAATGACGCCACGCTCCTTATCAATCTCCTGCGGATCGAACGTGACGTTGTGTGCAAAGTCCTCGAGGACAGCCAGAGACTTCTCGATCACTGATGGGTTGTCGGTGGGCACCTGCAGCTCGTAGACCGTTTCGTCGAACCCGGTGTGGGCGTTGACGTGCGCGCCGAAGCGCATGCCGAGCGACTGGATGAAGTCGCCAACGGCACCGCCCGGAAAGTTCTGTGTGCCATTGAAGGCCATGTGTTCGACGAAGTGGGCCAGGCCGCGCTGGTCTTCGTCCTCGAGCACGGACCCCGCATTGACCGCGAGCCGAAGCTCGGCACGGGCCTGCGGCAGCCGGTTCTCGCGGATGTAGTAGCGGAAGCCATTGGGCAGTGTGCCGACCGTGATCAGCGGATCCACCGGCACGATCTGGTCGAGCGCGACGGTGCGAACCGCTTCGGGGATCGGCGGCGGGGCCACCTGCTGCGCGCGGGCCAGGCTCAGCGCGGCGACGATGGTGGCGACGAAAAGGACAGACCGGACGCGAATGTGATTAATCATGAGCTCATCCGCACACAAGGCAAACGTCGCAATCTTCTGATTGTAGCCAACTGTAGGTGCTTTCTTTCAACCAGGGGGTCTATTTGCAGGAGAAGTTGCTCGCGTCATCTGTGCTCCCCTTGCCCCGGTAGGTGGCCACCTGCGGATAGGGGCACAATGGCCTGGTACGCACGACTTTTCCGTATTCGACGCGGGACGCGATCACGTCTTGCGGCGCCTGGTTGCGCTCTACCCACCGGCGCATGACAGCAAGCAGGTCGAACGTGTCCGTGCCCGGCCCACCGTTACACTCGATCATCCCAGGCACCATATAGAGGCGAACCGCGCGCTGGGTATTCGCACGACCAATCGTCGCCTCAACGCGTTGGTAATAATCCAATACCGCTCCTGCCGGGACGAGAGCGTTGTTCCAACCGCCCGAGAGAATCAATTTGCCGCCCTGCCGCACGAATGCCGAGATGTCGGCGTTCGACGCGTTGACGCGCGCGATGGCCGACTGATCGGCCAGCGCGACATGGCGGTCGAAATCGATGGGTGAGGTCCGGTGGTCCCAAGTCGGATCTTTGAGAATCGCGCGCAATGTGTTCGTCGTAATGCCGTAGGGACCTGGTGCTTCGGTGAAGAACGTCCAGTCCAGCTCGCTCCCGCGATAGAGACCCGTCCAGATCGGTTCCTTCGTCCGGGGATTGGTCGGTCCCGCGTAGATCTTCCGAGCCGCCTCGACCTGGGACGTGCTCAGGCAGTCCGGGCCGCCTTCGGCAAGGTTACGGCCCGCCAAGCCGTCGACGGAGCGGCACTCGATTTCTTTGGGATCGAACGGGCAGCGCGTTGGATTCTCGAGCAGTCCGTCCTTGACGCCGTCGAGACGGTCGCATTTGGCAAGGACCGCGGTGTGAAGGAGCTGCAGTTTTGCCGAGGGCAGGATGGCGACACCGTTCGGATGAGACGCCTGCCACAGCCAGAGCTGTCCGAAGATCTGACGCGTCAGGTGTGCGGCGTGGCCTCCGACGACCACGCCGTCGTAGTCCCCAGGATATTTCTGTACTTCATGCAGCGCGGCGGCCGAGCCGCCGCCGCATTCGATCATGTACGAGAACCTCGGCGCGGTGCCGTAGTAGGCGGTCGTCAGAGCCTTCCCGACGACGGTCGTTTCGTGCATCGCGCGGCCAGCGAAGTCGGTCACCTTGTCTGGCACCTGCATCCAAGCGGTGTCGCCGCCCTGATGTCCGGTGTCGGTGCTGGCTACGGCAAACCCGTCGCTCAAGCCCACGCCCATTGCGTTGTAGTTGATGACCCCGCCAAGACCATTAGGGCTCGTGCCGCGAAAATGACCGTTCCAGCCGACGATCGGCAGCCACAGTTCCATGCGAATGTCAGAGGAGGATGACGGCTTCAGCGTGGCCGTCACGCGGCAAAAGGCCGGAAGCGCCCGAAAGGGCGGAACGCCGCGACCGCCGTTATATCCCAGGCCCAGCCCCGCCGTGTTCGCGGTCACGCGTCCCGGCACGCTGGGGACAGGGCCAATCGTGCCAGCGAGTGCAGACGAGCCCCCTCCACCTCGTCCCGTAAAATCTGCCGCGACTGCGAACCGGCCCGCGTCGATCGACTGGGTCGAGGTGATCTCGGTATTCGGCAGCGACAGCGAGGCCAGCCTTTCGCAAGCGGCGGGCGTCCGCGGCAGATTCTGCGCGAGCAATGGTGCCGGCATGAACATGACCGTTAAGACGAGAACGGAACGCATGCGGACTCCTCTCAAGACAAGCTGGTAGTACCTGGTACGTGTTGAGAGTACACTGCCTCCCTGAATTTTTCTGAATTCAAGACCTAGGCCCAGCCTGACGCGATGATGTGGACCGTTTTCTCGGTGCATCCACTGCGTTATGCTTCGCCGTGTCGAGCGGCAGAAAAATGGAACACATCCGCAAGCATTCAATCGACAACGCCGAACACTATGTCTGGGGTAATGGTTGCGATGGGTGGCATTTCGTCAACCATCCCGGACTGAGCATTATCCGAGAGCGTATGCCTCCCGGCACGTCGGAGGTACGGCATCTACACAAGAAGGCTCGCCAGTTTTTCTATATCCTGGCCGGGACGGCGGTGCTCGAAACAGGTGGGTCAAGCCATGAACTGCACCGCGGGGAAGGGATAGAGATTCCCCCCGGAGTACCACATCAGATCTTCAACAAGAGCAACGAGGCCCTGGAATTCCTCGTGGTCTCTCAGCCGCATAGCCATGGTGACAAGGTCTTAGCCTGATCCAGCACCATCTGGTTTGGCGGCTTTCAACCAGAGTTCTCCTGATCTGCTGTGGAACTGTTACGGCGTGACCGTAACTTTCACGTACCCGTTGGTCCAGCAACACTGGTTTCCGGGGGACGTGTCGAGGCGTCCAAAATTATCGGCCCGGACACGGATGACATACTCGCCCGGTTGTTGGAAGGTCGCAGATGTGGTCGCTGTCCCTGTCAGCTGCGGGATCGGTTCTTTCTGTGGACCGAACGTGACGGGACCCGGACCGGTGTGCTTGTACCAGGTCACGTTCATGATCCCCTTCGGCGCTCGCTTGACCGCGATCGGGACCGGATCCTTTTCCCGGACGCTGTCGTCTGTGATCCAAATCGTCAGCGTCAACGGCGTTCCAACCCGCGTCTGCATGGGATCCGCCTCGATCCCCGTGGGGCCGCGTCCGGCGGGGCCGGCTTGCTTGAATCGCAGAAGTGGTGGGACCGATCCCATGGCCATCGGCCACCGAAGCTGATAGGCACCCGCTCGCGCCCGTCCCGGAACGCTGAAGGTTTGTCCGCGGTAGCGCAGCGTCCAGACGACATCGCCGCCGAAACTCCCCGGTACCGTGATGGTAAAGACGCCCCTTTCCCGTTCGCGACGAGTCGGACTGGTGGCACCGCCGTCATTGGTATTGTCGGCCACGCCCGGCGGGAACGAGGTTGGTTGGCGGCCGTCGTACTCCTTGGGCACGATCATGTTGTCCGGACCCAGTGGAATGTCGATCACTTCTTCTCGATTGAGGTTGGAATAGCCGAACGAGAAGGTGACGGTACCGTCGAGATTCTCATACCATCCGTCGAAAAACGGAGCGACCCTGAGCCCCTCGGGCGGCAGCGGAGCCAGTGGCCTCTGAGACTGCGCTCCGAGCTGGAGCGTGCCCACGAACATGGCAATCGCGAGGCTGCCCAGGAGCGATTGTCTCAGCACAACGGGCGCATCCCTAACGGCTGGCGGTGCTTGATGTCGCCGCTTTCTTCCGGCTCTCCCGCTCGGCAACCAACCGGGCGTACGTTTCGTCATCCAGGTGCGTCACGGCAATCCACGAATGCGACATCTCATCGGCTGTGCGGCTTCCGAGTCCCACCCACTGGTCCGGATCGGGATTCTGTTTGTTCGACCTCGTGTTGTCGTAGTAACCGGTGATCACGAGGACGGCTCCCTTGGGCACCAGTGGTGCGACGTCGTCTTCGTAGATGTGGCTGGTATGCCAACTGTTGGTCCAGTTCGAGACCGAGCTGATCATCTCGAGCTTGCCCGTATCCGGGTAGAAAATCTCGAGCGTTTTCGCGACCAGACGAAAGTGGCCGTGAGGCTGGAAGCTGTCGATCCGCACCGGGGTCTTGAAGGAGTGGAAGCCCTGGGTCATGACCGTTCCGTGCGGAGGGATCTCCAGTTCGCCACCTTTCATCAGCAGCGAGTACAGCTTGAGATCCTGTTTGTGCTTGGCCTGATGGTTCTCCGGGTAGAGCCACAAGCCCAGCTCGATCACATCGTCTTTGATCTCCTCGCCGGTGGGGTAGTAGTGGACGTCCCACTTGACCATCGCGTTGGCCGGGAGCGTGCGGCACGAGTCGACCGGAATGATTTCCCCCACCTTTCCGAGCGCGTATTCGGTCAGCCGCTCGGTCTCGACGTACTGACCGCTCTTCTCGTCTGGGACGAGCAACTCGCTATTGGCATGATGCGCCGCGGCGCGCCCTTTCAGTGATGGCTTCACGGAGATGGCCTTGATGCAGCGATCTTTGGTCAGGCCGGTGGGGACCACTGGCCGCCACCAGACGTCCTGTCCGCGGGACGGCAGACTGAACGGCTTGGTGCGGATGATCACGTCCGGTGGCCCGAACTGACCAGCGAACGCCCACTTCGTGGGATCAGGAAATGCGAGCGGGGCCGGCAGATCGGCGGGATTGCCTTGCGGCGCTCCCTCGTCCACCCAGCGGACTACCTTCCCGATCTCGGCCTCACTGAGCCGCAGGTCGTACTTCAACTTTTGAATGCCCACGTCGCGGTCGTAGCGATAGGGCGGCATCTCGCCGGTCAGGAGCTTCTGTTTGATCGCCCTGGCCCAGGGACGCACCTGCTCGAAGGTCGTCAGCGACATCGGCCCGATCGCGCCAGGCTGGTGACACTGCTGACAGCTCCGCTGGAGTATCGGGGCGATGTCTTTTGCGAAGGTTACCGTCTCGGGACTGGTTTGCCCTGCGAGAACCTCCGGGGCGGCAACGAGAACGACCACGACAGCGGCGCCGAAAGCGTGGCCGCTGATCCGGACGCCCCTGGAGATGCGACGACCGAACCCGGTGCTGGACATGTTGACCACCTTGTGACCTGATTTTACAGCGATTCGTGCCCGCCGCGACAAACTCCTTCGTGGTCGCCTGATCGCCGCAAAGAGCCACGGCGCTTATGTTTGCGGCCGTGCAGACCCACATCATGCGAGGTTGACGGTATCCAAGAACGGACCGGCGTGGTATGAAATGGCTCGTCAAAGTACAATCCCCGCCTGGCTCTGCCAGGCTGCTGAATAGCGCAGCCTGAGGGCAGAGGTTGGA
>DATBJG010000396.1:0-5617 GCA_036556585.1 Vicinamibacterales bacterium | reverse complement strand
AGGAGCATTCCGTGACGTCTGGTCAGTTCGCGGAGCCGCTGGTGGAACTGGGCCGGCGGGATGATGTACCCGCCTTCACCCTGCACCGGCTCGACAACGATTGCCGCGACCTCGTCGGGCGACACCAGGTGCACCAGCAACTGCTCCTCGATGAACTTCAGACACTCCGCGGCGCAGTTGTCGGGTTTCAACCCGACCGGACAGCGATAGCAGTCCGCATATGGCGCGTGGTAGACGCCGGGCATCATCGGCCCAAATCCCCGACGCTGCACGGCCTTGCTTGCGGTCAGCGAGAGGGCACCCAGCGTCCGGCCATGGAACCCACCCAGAAACGCGATCAGATTGAATCGACCCGTGTGATACCGTGCGAGCTTGATCGACGCCTCGATGGCCTCGGTCCCCGAGTTTGCAAAAAACGACTTCACGGGATCGTCAATCGGCACGATATCCTGCACTTCTTCAGCCAGCTGTACCTGTTTCTCGTAATAGAAATCGGTACCTGACATGTGCAGGAACTTCTGTGCCTGTTCGGTCACGGCGCGAACGACGTCTGGATGCGAATGACCCGTGGCAACCACAGCGATCCCGGCTGAAAAATCAAGGAAGACATTGCCATCCACGTCTTCGACAAGCGCGCCTTCGCCTCGGTTCATCACAAACGGATAGCCACGCGTGTACGATGGCGACACGACGAGCTTGTCGCGCTCGATGAGCGCCTTCGCGTTCGGGCCTGGAAGCGCGGTCTTGATCAGAGGGCCATTCATGGCGCTAACTGCGTTGGAAGACAAAAGTCACTTCCGTTTCCAAGTCGTCCCGGACGCGTTGTCCTCGAGGACTATCCCCTGCGCATCGAGCTCTCGGCGAATTCGATCGGCTTCAGCAAAATCGCGACGACGACGGGCGTCGTGACGAGCGGCGATCTGCTGTTTGATCGCGTCGGCATCAATTGAAGCGCGAGACTCCTCGGCGTCGCGCAGCGACAAGACGCCAAGCACCTTGTCGAACGCCGCAAAGGCCTCTCGGATCGGAGTCACATCCGGCTTCCCCACTTGTCCCTCATCGATTGCGGTATTCAACAGCCGGACCAGATCGAAGATTGTCCCGAGCGCTCCTGCCGTATTCAGATCCGCCGCCATGTAGGCCGCAAAGTCGGCTTTGGCCTGCTTGACGCGCTCGATCGTGGCCGGGTGGGCGTCCGGTGACGTGACGCGATCGAGTCGGGCGAGGAAATTGGCAATCCGCCCGATCGATTCCTCGGCCTGCTGCAGGCTCTCCCAGCTGAACTTCAGCTGCTTCCGGTAGTGCACCGACAACAAATGGTATCGGAGTGTGGAGGGGCGGAATCCACGTGCGACCACGTCCTGCACGCTGAACACATTGCCGAGCGATTTGGCCATCTTCTGGTCGTCGATGCTCAGATGTTCCACGTGCACCCAGAATCGGGAAAACGGCTTCCGCGTGGCCCCTTCGCTCTGGGCAATCTCGTTCTCGTGATGCGGAAAGATCAAATCAATCCCGCCAGCGTGCAGATCGATGGGTGAATCGCCCAGGAGCCGCAGCGCCATCGCCGAGCATTCGAGGTGCCATCCCGGTCGACCCGGCCCAAATCCGCGATCCCAGGTTGGCTCCCCTTCCTTGGTCGCCTTCCAGAGCACGAAATCCCTCACATCCTCCTTATCGTATGTATCGGCATCTACACGCGCACCCGGCTTGATGCCGTCCCGATCCAGTCTGGCCAGCTTCCCGTAGTCGGCAAACGTTGAAATCCTGAAGTAAATCGACCCGTCGCTGCGGTAGGTGTGGCCGTTGGCTGTGAGCTGGTCGACCAGCCGCCCCATGGCATCCAGGTTGGCCTCGTCGGTGGCGCGGGGGTTCTCCTCGACTGGCTCAAGCCCGAGGGCCTGCGCATCCTCGTGAAACATTGCGATGTATTGATCGGTGTACTCCCGAAGGCCCATCCCGGCCTTGATGGATCCGGCAATAGTACGGTCGTCCACGTCCGTAAAGTTCATGACCTGCCGCACCTGATACCCCAGCTGATACTTGAGCGTCCGGCGCAACACATCCAGGCACACGAATGTCCGGAAGTTCCCGATATGGCCACGGTTGTAGACCGTGAGCCCACAGGTGTACATCCGGACCGTGTTGTCCTGAGAGGGAGCGAAGTCCTCTTCACGACGAGTGAGGGTGTTATACAGGCGCATCGTTCAGTGGACAGTGATCAGTGGACAGTAGTCAGTGGTTAGTGGGCAGTGGTCAGTGCGCAGACGACGCGCTGATGCTTTCAGAGAGACATTGAATCGAAAAGCGCACGCGTCTGAGCGCAATCGATGCCTATCTGAGCCCTGAGCGCATCGACGCTCTCGAAGCGCCGTTCGTCGCGCAGCCGCTGGACGAACTCGAGCCGCAGGCGTCGGCCGTACAGATCCTGGCCGAAATCAAAGAGGTGGGCCTCAACAGTCACCTGCCCTCGGCCCGTGTTGGCCTCCTCAAATGTCGGTCTGACCCCAACGTTGGTGACCGACGGATAGTAGATGCCATCAATCTGCGCGACGGTCGCGTAGACACCTGCTGGCGGCATGAGCTCGTTGTCGGAACAGAGGTTGGCCGTCGGAAACCCAAGTTGGCGGCCGCGCCGCTGCCCCTGGATTACCGATCCATCGACGTAGTAGTGATGGCCCAGCAGGGCTCCCGCTTCGTCCACTCGTCCCTCGGCAATCAGCCGTCGAACGCGCGTGCTGCTGACGACAAAGTCCTTGTAGCGCACCGGATCAATTTTCTCTGCGCGAAACCCATATCTGGCGCCGAGTGACCTGAGCATCGAGAAATTTCCGGACCGATCGCGTCCGAACAGGAAATTCGCTCCCACCCACACCTCGGCGGCACGCATCCACTCGACCAGCACCGAGCGCACGAAGGTCTCTGGATCCCATCTGGACATCTCGCTCGTGAATCGCACGATGGCCACGCCCTGAATACCCGCCTTCGACAGCGCTTCGAGCTTCTGCTGCGTTGTCATGAGGAGAGGCGGCGCCTTGTCGGGACGAATCACCCGCGAGGGATGCGGATCGAAGGTCATGGCCACCGCTGTAGCGGCCCGCTCGTCGGCAACGCGACGCACACGCTCGGCGATCTTGACGTGTCCCCGATGGACACCGTCGAAATTGCCGAGAGCAAGCACTGGATGGCGCCACGGCAGGGGCCGGGACTCGTCAGGATAGTACGCAACCTGCACGCTTCGGATATCTCCACTCAAAAGGAATCCGGTCTCGAGTCCGCACGACCAACCGGTGACCTGCGACGATCAGGCCCCGTCGAACTCGATCGCCAGCCCATCATATGCCAACTCCACACCGGCGGGCAGCCGCGCGCAGGTCGCGGCGTGAGGCAGGTCGTGACACACGTGCGTGAAGTACGTCAGCTCGGGCCCCAATCGATCGACGACCTCGAGCGCCTGTGCCACGGTGAAGTGTGTCGGGTGTGGACGCTCGCGCAGCGCATCGAGCACCAGCAGCTTGACGCCCTCGAGCAGCGGCCAGGACGCTTCCGGAATCCCGTTGGTGTCGGTGAGATAGGCGAGCGATCCCACGCGGAAACCGAGAATCGATCGCGACCCGTGGAACACTGGCACCGGGATGATTTCGGAGCGCCCGAGACTGAAGGGTCCGACAATCGAAAACAACTCGATTCGAGGAATGCCTCCTCCCCATGTGGCCGCTGGTTCGAAGACGTAAGAAAATGTCCGGCGGATGTCGCCGACGGTCCGGCGATCGCCGTAGCACGGCATGGGGGCCTTCTGCAGCATGTTGTAGCGGCGCACCTCGTCGAGCCCGAGGATATGATCGGCGTGGCTATGCGTGAAGAGAATCGCGTCGACTTTCGTGACCTGAAAGCGCAGGGCCTGCGCGCGCAGGTCCGGCGTCGTGTCCACGAGCACGCGCGATCCATCCGGAAGCTCCAGATAGATCGACGGACGCCATCGCTGGTCGCGGGCATCTTCGGACCGACACACGGCACAGTCGCACCCAATCATGGGCACGCCATGTGACGTCCCGGATCCGAGGATGGTCGCGCGGCCGCGCCGGGCGCCGCTGGTTCCGCTCACGGCAGT
This sequence comes from Vicinamibacterales bacterium, assembly GCA_036556585.1. Taxonomy (GTDB): domain Bacteria; phylum Acidobacteriota; class Vicinamibacteria; order Vicinamibacterales; family JAMQPK01; genus DATBJG01. The sequence continues at coordinate 1,506 of DATBJG010000396.1, read as the reverse complement.
CGTTGATGGGAAACGGGCGCAGGCCGGAGGCCGATGGCCCTTGTGTCGGTCACGGCTGAATGATGCGCGGCGCGTCCTTCTGCGCTTCCACGTATCGCAGGCGCAGCTCGTACAGGACCTGATCGAGCACGGAGCGTTCCTCGGCGGTGAGGTTTCCTCGCGTCTTCTGTTCGAGCAACGCGAGAATGTCAATCAAGTGCGACGCCGCCTGAAGGTTGGGCGGGTCGGTGCGACCCGTCTGCGGGTTCGGCATGTCGCCAAAGTGCAGGGCTGCCGTGGCCGCGAGCGACAGCACGAAGCCCATAAAAGTGACGGCATCTTCCTGCGGGTCTTCAGCCATTAACGCGTACCATCCTACATGCCGGAGACATCATGACGCAATCGCCCGGAAATCGGTTTGCGCGACTCGTCGACATCATGCGAACGCTGCGCTCGCCAGAAGGCTGCCCCTGGGACCGCGAACAGACGCTGCAGACGCTGGCGCCGTTCGTGCTCGAAGAAACGTACGAAGTGCTCGACGCCATTGAACGCCACGATCTGGGCGCGCTCAAGGAAGAGGTCGGCGATCTCCTCTTCGAGGGCGTTTTCCTGGCGCAGGTCGCGTCTGACCACGGAGCGTTCACCGTGGCAGACGCCCTCCAGACTGTCGCCGACAAGCTGGTCCGCCGACACCCCCACGTATTCCAGGAAGACGGGAACGTGCACGATGCCGCATCGAAAGAACGAGCACCCTCGGCAACAGCGGCGCTCGAACGCTGGGAGTCGCAAAAAGCGCGCGAGCGCACCAAGACCGGCCAGTCCGCGGGCGCGCTGGCCGGCCTGCCAAGCAGCCTGCCCGCGCTCCTGCGGGCGTTCAAGATTGGCAAGCGCGCTGCCGCGGTGGGCTTCGACTGGCAGCAAACCACCGACGTCGTGGCCAAGATCGAGGAGGAGGTGGGTGAACTCCGCGACGCTGTCACCCAGGCGCCCTCCGACCGCGCCCACATCGAGGAGGAGATGGGCGACTTGCTGTTTGCCTTGGCAAACTTGTGCCGAAAGCTCGGAATCGAACCCGAGGCGGCGCTCCGACGCGCGAACGACAAGTTCACCACGCGATTCAACGAAATGGAAAGCGGCTTCGTGAAACGCGGCAAACGTTTGGAGGAATTGACACTGGCTGAGATGGAAGCCGAGTGGGTTCGGGTGAAAGACGAGGAGGCTTGACCAGGTGCCAGGGCATTGTGGAACCACGACGAGCACGACGCCTTTTGTGGAACCACAACGACACGACAGACACGACGCTAGATTGCCTGGATCACGAAGGCCACGACGTCTGATCGAATTTTGGAACCACGACGACACGACGGCTACCCCGGTTCTGAATCGTTGAACCGCGACGACACGACGGCCCACCCCGGTTCTCGAATCGTTGACACCACGACGACACGACGGCTTACTCCGGTTCTGAATCGTTGAGCCACGACGACACGACGGCCCACCTCGGTTCTCGAATCGTTGACACCACGA
>DATBJG010000395.1:0-2462 GCA_036556585.1 Vicinamibacterales bacterium | reverse complement strand
GATGATGTAGCGTCCGGCTTTAGCCGGACGTCTGAACGGAAAAAATAGGCGCCAGCTGCGATTCCTCGCGCTGGAGCCACTCGAACATGTCAGCCAATATCGCGGACGGCTGCCAGCTCGGCCGCCATCCAGTGTCGGCGGTCAGCCTGCTGTAATCGGTGCAATAGAGCGCCACATCTGACGCATGCGTTGCCAGGTCGGAATAAATCGGGATCTTGCGCCCGACGATGTCCCGACAGAGCGCGGTCGTCTCGCAAAGTGACAGGCTCACGTCGGTTCCGCCGCCAACATTGTATGTGCGTCCGTTGACCCGATCCCACTGCGTCAATTGGCCGCGAACCAGTTGCCACACATCCTGCACGTGCACGAGGTCACGCACCTGCTTGCCCGCACCTCCCCAGCCCCGATACGTCAGCTCACCACCAAAATAGTGGCGGGCAATCCACAACGCGAACACCCCCTGCTCCTCTTTGCCCATCTGACCGGGCCCGGTAATCACACCGAGCCGGTTGATGACAAACCGCAGTCCATACATGGCACCGTATTCCTGCAGCAGCAGCTCCGACGCGAGTTTCGTGGCGCCATAAAGAGATCGCACACCGTCGAGCGGAAACGCTTCGTTGATTCCCGCCGGCGAAACCCCCACCTGATCCTGCAATCGGCCGATGGCAAATCGTGTCGGCTGTTCGTCGAGGGCGATCTGATTGAGCGCTGCAATCGGATACACGCGGCTCGTCGAAAGGAACACCACATCCGCACGCCGGCGCCGCGCGAGTTCGAGACAGTTCAACGTGCCAACCAGATTGGTGCCGACAACCTCGGCCGGCGAACCACCGTACCCCGCCAGCACCGATGGCTCTGCGGAGCAGTCGATCAAAAGATTGAGGTCCCGGCCCTCGAGCGCGAGATCGTCGGCGGATCGCACATCGCCATGAATGAATTCGACACCGGCAGCCTTGAGCTTCGGGAGATTCAGCTCGGATCCGCGACGCCGGAGACTGTCGAGCGCCAGCACGCGCGCGCCTGGGACCGCGCGCGCCAGCTCGATCGCGAGGGTCGAGCCGACAAACCCCGCGCCACCCGTGACGAGCACGGTCGCCCCGTCGAGTGCCGGTTTGAGCGAGTCAGTCATTTTTTGGTCCGCGTGGGGCCCCCGGCCTTCGCTTGCCTGCCGAAGTATTGAGCTTCGGCCAGGCTCGCCGAAGCGCCTTCGGCGCGGAGGCGGCACCCCCACGCGCTGCCGTCGCTTACGCTCCGGATCTTGCTATGGACGACCATCCACTTGAGTCAGCTTCCTAGAGACACGAGCCCGATCTGTCGCACCTTGAGACCGAGCGCGCGGTCGTCGTGTGACCCTTCGGGCAGCCGCACCAGCGACGAGATCCCGATTTCCAATCGATTGTTTCCGCTGATCCAGGCACTTGCCGGAACCGTCCACTCATAGACGTCCTGTCCAGCCATCACCTTTTGATGCGCTTGTTCGACGCCGTTGACCCGCAGGGCCACGTTTGCGGACGCATCCGGCCCAATGGCCGATGTGGCTTCCAAACGGACCAGAAACGATCCAGCCGGCGCCAATGGTACCCAAAGATGGGCCCACTCCGCTCCGGTCCAGCGGAATGGACCGGCATTGTCGCGCTCCACTGGGTACCACCCCTCACCAAACATCCAGTCCTGGCTCTCTTGCGCACGAATATAGTGAGCGGTCGTGTAGTCCTTCAAGAACAGCGGAGAAGACTGAGTACGGCATATCGTAACAGCCGTAGAATTTCGTTCGGTGCCGCGTGCAACGGCGCGATCGACAAGTCCTTTGATCAGCAGCTCGACACTTGCAATTGATCCAGGCGGAGCTGCCGGCGTCGACACCTCGACCCGGTTGACGTAGGGCGAGCCCACGGGTGACGCAGTCAATCCGTCAGCCGCTGCAGCGTCTTTCAGATCGCGAACATCATTGTCCGAACGGGAATCGTAGGTTTCGAGCGTGATTTGTGGTTGTTCGCTCGACTCCAGCACCTGCGGCCTGAGCGACGTGCCCTGAGCCAGGTACACCGTAACGCTGGTCTCAGCTGGCACCCGCAGGATGAATTGTCCCTGCCTGACCGAAGGAGAGACATCTTCCCACTCAGCTGAGACCGGTCGACAGTCTCGCACGCCCGACATTGTAAACATCGGCCGAAAACGCCATTCCAGAGGAACCTGCAGCCGATTCTGGATCTGGAGGTCCCTTGCCGTGATCAGCATCCCCTCACGCGAGAACACAGCAATGGCCGCGCCGTCAAGGGTGCGGGCGACCTCGCGTCCATTGACCTGAATCGACGACCCGGCACATCCCAGCCGCAAGTCCGCGGGCGAGAGCGTTGATGTTTCACCAATTCTCGTACCTCGCGCGATCTCGAGTTTGTCATCGGTGAACAGTGACTGCTCAACAGCGCCGGACCGGCCGACGATGCCGACGGCACCGT
>DATBJG010000394.1:0-10196 GCA_036556585.1 Vicinamibacterales bacterium | reverse complement strand
CGGTGCCACCAACTGGTATTCGCCTTCCTACAGTCCGCGAACCGGTCTCTTCTACATTCCGAGCTGGATGGAGACCTCGGCAACCTACTACCAGCGTCCGCCGACGGAGTATGTCGAAGGGCGCCCCTTCTTCGGGACGTTTCCGACCGGACCGAATATCGGGTTGCGCGGCGGTCCCATCAACCGCCGATTGCCGGATGATGGATGGGGAGCCGTCCAGGCATTCGACCCGAGGACAGGTGAAAAGAAGTGGGAGTTCAGGATGACCGACTTCACCTCGAGCGGAATCCTGACGACAGCTTCGGATCTGTTGTTTGCGGGTGGGCGCGAGGGCTATTTCATGGCGCTCGACGCGCGCAACGGTCAACTGCTCTGGAGGGCAAGCGTCGGCGGCGACGTACAAGCCGGGCCGATGACTTATGCGGTCAACGGTCGCCAGTACGTCGCCATCTCCGCGGGGAGCGCACTCTTTGTCTACGCGCTCCGACAATAGGTATCAGGCGAACCTTCGCGAGCGCTGGTCGCTCTCGCGTCGCGTCGGCTGATCGGCTGGCGTGGGGCACTCATCCGGCGGCGCTAGCTCTTTCCCCTGACTCGTCTGCTCATTCACGTCGCTGTGTCCTTGGGGCATGCACCAGGTTCGGGCAGTGTCGCCTTTTGCTTTCCCCCGTCCTGCAACGAAAAAGCCGTAGTACAGCGCAAACAACGCAAATGCGCCGACCACGACCATGGTGGCAATGGTGACGTCCATGGATCCTCCCCTGTATGACGTTCCAGGGGTGAATCTCTGCAACGTCCGTGCCTTTAACTATTTCGATCGCTTGGCCACGAACTCTTCCATGATGATGTCGGCGACCGTACGCGTGAACTTGATCTCGCTGTCGGACGCCAAGGTGCCCTTGTACACGATTCGCAGATCCATACCCTGGAAATTGAGATTTTCCACGAAGCTGATGGTGCTGCCGTCCACCTTGCCCTCGGTGATCTCAACGTCACCGTTGGCCGACTTTGCGCGCCCAGTGAGCTGCGTGCCTTTCACCATGAAGGTGTACGTGTAACTCTGCTGACCAACCTGCGTGTCGAACGTCGCGGTCCAGGTCCCGCTGGCATCGGCTGCAAGGACGGTTATTGGGAACAATACGAGAACGATGAGAGCCGCGACTTTGGGGAGTGTCATGTGGGATCCTTCCCTGATTGGAGACGACAATTATTCGACGGCCCACGGTCATCTTTTGTTCCTGAAATAGTCAGGCTCGTTGCCTGGCTTCCATTTGATATTGCAGCCGATGCTGGGCTTTTGGGGTTCTGGTACAGGGAGTCGGGCAAGAACGGCATCAGCCGCCGCGCGCAAATCGGCGCCATCGACCGGCCGGTCGTTGCGCGGGCGGCTGTCGTCGAACTGGCCGCGGTAAACAAGTCGCCGGTCGCGGTCGAAAAGAAACAAGTCTGGTGTACAGGCAGCGCGGAAGGCCTGCGCCACTTCTTGGCTTTCGTCCCGGAGATACGGAAACGTGTAACCTGCCTGGGCAGCTTCCTCTTTCATGCCGGTGAGACCGTCTTCAGGAAACGCGCGTTCGTCGTTCGAATTGATGGCAAAGACGACGAGTCCGCGTTCCTGATACTCTTTGGCGAACCGTGAGAAGCCCTGCCGTACGTGCTGCGCGAACGGGCAATGCGGGCAGATGAACGCGACGAGGAGTGCCGGAGCACGTGAGAATTCTTCAGGTGAACGCATGATCCCGTCGAGATCCGGCAGGTTGAACGGGGGAATCCGGGTTCCGAGGGGCAACATGGTTGAGGGTGTTGCTGCCATCAACGCCTCCTGGCAGAGAGACTGTGCACGAGCTTCAAGCTAACCCGATAAACCGCGCAGCCGTCAACGGTCCGTTGTCGGTGGATGTCGACGACCTGCGTCGCCAGCTCGAACGGCAGATCGAGGGCGAGGTTCGCTTCGATCTCGTGTCCCGGGCGCTCTACTCGACCGACGCGAGCGTCTACCAGATGCAGCCGCTTGGCGTCGTCGTGCCGCGTTCGCGCAACGATCTCATCCTTCTGGTTCGTCTCTGCGCCGATTTCCGCTGCCCAATCACCATGCGTGGTGGAGGCACGTCCCAGGGAGGACAGGCGATTGGGGCAGGCCTCATCGTCGACACCTCCAAGTACCTGGACCACGTCCTCGAGCTGAATGTGGCCGAGCGGTGGGTCCGCGTGGAACCGGGCATCGTGCTTGACGAGTTGAACTCCCAGCTCAAGCCTCATGGACTTCGGTTTGCCCCCGACATCTCGACGGCAAGCCGCGCCACGATTGGCGGGATGATGGCCAACAACTCGAGCGGAGCGCGATCGGTGTACTACGGCAAAACCATCGATCATGTCCTCGAGCAGGAGGTCGTGCTGTCGGATGGTTCTGTCGTGCACTTCCGGGCGCTTTCGCCGGAAGAGCTCGCATCGGTGCTGGAGGGTCGCACTCTCGAATCGGAATGCTATCGGGTGGTAGGCCGGCTGGCGGCCGAGCATGCCGACGAAATCGAGCGTCGGTATCCTCGGGTGCTCCGGCGCGTCGGGGGGTACAACCTGGACGAGTTCATCCGGCCCGGCCGACGCGTCAATCTGTCGAGATTGATGGTCGGATCTGAGGGCACGCTTGGCGTTGTGCTGACCGCAAAGTTGAACCTGGTCCCCCTGCCGCGAGCCAAGGCGGTCATGACCATTCAGTTCAAGGACCTGCTCGAATCGCTTGCCGCGACGCCGTTGATTCTCACGCATCGTCCTTCGGCGGTCGAGGTCATGGATCACTTCATCCTGGACCACACGCGACTGAGTCCAGCCCTGCACGCGCTGAGGCAAACCTTCGTCGAGGGCGATCCAGGCTCGCTCCTGTGCGTCGAGTTCTACGCGGACCAGGAGTCTGAACTGCCCCCGAAGCTCCGGGCACTGGAGCGAGACCTTCGCCGTAACCAGTTCGGATACCACTACCATCACGCTCTCGACCCGGTGATGCAGTCACGCATTTGGAGCCTTCGTGAGGCCGCGTTGGGTCTGTCGATGACGATGAAGGAAGATGCCAAGTCTTTGTCCTTCGTTGAAGACACGGCGGTGGCTCCGGAAAAGCTTCGCGATTACATCAAACGGTTTCTGGCAATCATCCGGAGTCACGGGACGTCGGCGGGCGTGTATGCGCACGCGTCTGTCGGGTGTCTGCACGTGCGACCTGTCGTGAACCTCAAGACCGAGGAGGGAGTGCGAAAGTTCGAGGCCATTGCCAACGACGTTGCCGATCTGGCACTCGAGTTCGGGGCGGCTCTGTCGGGGGAGCACGGGGACGGGTTCGTGCGCAGTCCGTTCATGTCGAAGATGTTTGGGCCCGTGTTGTACCAGGCATTTCGACAGATCAAGCGGACGTTCGATCCACACGGCATCTTCAACCCAGGCAAGATCGTCGATGCCCCGCCGTTGACCTCGAACCTCCGTTATGGCGCAGGGTATCGAACCGCGAGGCCAACCACCTTCTTCGACTTTGCGGAGTACGGGGGAATGGGTGGTGCGGTCGAGATGTGCAGTGGCTTGGGCGTATGCCGAAAAAAGCTCGACGGCACGATGTGCCCGTCGTACATGGTGACCAGAGAAGAAACGCACTCGACCCGCGGTCGAGCCAACATCCTTCGCCTGGCCATGGCTGGACGGCTCGACAAGGTCGATCTGCGCGACAAGGATGTGTACGACGTGCTGGATTTGTGCCTCGAATGTCGTGCCTGTAAATCCGAGTGTCCGGTCGGCGTCGACGTGGCGCGGTTCAAGAGCGAATTTCTTGCCGACTACTGGAGACGGCACGGGACGCCGCTTCATGCGCGCGCGCTCGGTAATATTCGAATCCTGGCCGCCTGGGGCAGTCGGCTGGCCCCGGTGTCGAACTGGATTATCAACAGTGGCCTGGGTCGTCGATTCAACCAGCAGCTGCTGGGGGTCGATCGCCGGCGTCGTCTTCCTCCGTTCCGGCGCCGGACGCTCGCGCGGCTTGGTCCAAAACTCGATGACTCTTGTGACGTGGTGTTGTTCAATGACACCTTTACCAACTATTGCGATCCAGGCATCGGGCTCGCATCAATCGAGGTACTTCACGCAGCAGGCTTTCGCGTCGGCCTGATTCCTCACTCGTGCTGCGGCCGACCTCAAATATCAAAAGGGCTGCTTGCGGATGCGCGATCGTCGACCGCGCGGACCGTCGAAGAGCTGTATCCGCACGCGGTGGCAGGTCGGAAGATTGCCTTCTGCGAACCAAGTTGTTTGTCGGCCCTGCGCGAAGACGTCCCGTCGTTACAAAGAGGAGAGCTGCAACGTAGAGCCGGTGTCGTTGCGAACGCCTGCCTGCTCTTTGAAGAGCTCGTCGAGACGGCGCCGTGGCTGAAGTTGAAGGGAGGTCCACCAACGATCTTGCTGCATGGGCATTGTCACCAGAAGCAGATGGGGCTGCTTGCGCCTGCACGCTCGCTCTTGTCGCGCATTCCCGGATCGACCGTTGTCGATTTGGATGCCGGCTGTTGCGGCATGGCCGGCTCATTCGGATACGCGTCGGAGCATTTCGACGTCTCGTACCAGATTGCAGAACGGCGGCTGCTCCCGGCGGTGCGCCAAAAGGCTCCGGGGACAGTCGTTGTGGCCTCGGGGACTTCCTGTCGTCATCAGGTGAAAGACTTCACGGGGGAGACTGCCGTCCACCCGGCAATTCTGCTACGCTCTTTATTAAGAGAGTGATGCCGGTCTTCAAACTGGTGGAACAGACGTCGGGAGTTGGAGATCTCATGCAGGAGGACCTGGTCATCTGTCAAGCCGCCTACTGCATCGACCGCTACCAGGGCATGATGGAGAATTCCGGGCTTCCGATTCCGGGCCTCCATCGAATCGAAGGAGTGGTCGATCTGGACTCGACCGACTTGACCGGCGATTCGCTCACCCTGAGGCTCGAAACCGGTCAGAGCGTCAAGGTCGTTCTCGTTGGGAGAGAGGTTCGCATTCTCAGCGAGGGCCACGGCCCCGGCGCCTGTCGGTGTTGCTAGAACTTTCGGAACCCGCCGCTCTTCACGATTCTCACCGGTTCGTCGTCAACTTCTTCGAGAATTGCCGCCCGGGTTGCCTCGTCGTCATCGGTCACGTGCACGACCAGGATGTAATCGTTCTCGTCGCGGCCGCGCTCGATGCCGATGCCGCTGACGCCGGACAGGCGGAGCAGGCGTCCCCGATGACGTCGCTTGAGTTGTTGGATCGTTTCTTTCGATGCCAATGGAGAATCCAGGGTTGACCTCTTTTTAAGCCATCCGGACGCGCAACGAGCGCAGCACGTTACCGATGTGATTGGCAATAGTGTGACTGCTCGACCCGCCGAAGAGCAAGCCCACCGCCTTGTTGGTTCCGCGCTGAAGAATGATCGACCCGGAATCACCTGAGTCGCTGAACTGACCTCCGGTGCCAACCACGATTATCTGATTCTCGAAGGTGAAATCCGTCGTCTCGTATTCAACTGTTACATCGGTCTCGATACTTGCCACGCGGCCGACGGTATAGCTCGTCGTCCGGCCGAACTTGTGCACCATCATGTCGATTGCTGCTGCCGCAGTCCCGGTGGGGGGGCCGATATGCAGAACGTCCTTGCCGACCAACGTATTTCGCGTGGGTTTGGCAAGGGCCGCGTCCACGCGATTGTATCTGGTCGCACGCAATCGAATGAAACGCGTGAGTTCCGCGATCTTGTCGACATCCACGTCTCCCTGGTCGAGAAGAGCCGGCTGGAAAATCGGAGCTCCGGGCGAGAGCCGATTCTCGTCGGCGAGCACATGGTTATTGCTGAGGACGTAGACTGCTCGGGTCGTTCTGACGAGTGCACCAAAGGTCCCACCCATCACAAACTGGTCGCCGGCAATACGAAACCCGATGGAGCATCCGGGTAGGGCGGGCCGTACACGTTCGCGGGGATTTGGCATTGTGAGATCAGCGGCCATGCGTCCGATCTTTCGCCTGAACGCCCTAAAGACCCCACTCTGTTCTATGTCCACAGGAAGCCCGTCGATGCTCCTGGGCAACAGCAGTCGCGTCGGTACAGCGCTCTTTGGAAACTTCGTTTTGACGAAGAACTTGAGCGCCAGCACACCGGTGGGCTTTCCGCTGACGGTTTTCTCAGCAATTCCCACCCCCACGATGTTTGGGTTGCGGCGGCCGGAGGTGACCCGAGCAGCAACCGCATGGGCCCCTGCGCGCCGCGCCATCGGCCCAGCCGCTACGGCAATGGCTGGGCCGGCCGGCATCAGCAGCCGCTGGGACCAATCGCGTTTGGCCTCGCGATAGTCGTGCGTGGAATACCTGGATGCGGTTGTGAACTTCGACGATGGCGCCATGCAGTCCCTCCGGGAATTGAGATAACGTATACCTCCCGTGCGGACTCCGGTGAGCGGGATGCACAGGAATTCGCGGCAGTTTCGAGAAGACTCCATGCCCGAGCGACTGTCTATTGACGTGGGTGGGAAGGGAAGCGTGACGGTGCTCGCGTACCCTGCTTCAGAGCGCGACAAAGCACGTGTGACGTTCGTGCTCGCGCATGGTGCAGGGGCTGACCAGACGAGCCCGTTCATAGTCCGGTTTGCAACCGGTCTCGCAGCTCGTGGTGTGGATGTCGTGACCTTCAATTTCCTCTATACGGAAGAGCGGCGTCGCATCCCGGATCGCACTGAAAAACTCGAAGCCTGCTATCAGGCGGTCGTGACGAACGTGTGCAGCCATGAACCGTTTGCGGGGAATGTCTTGTGTATCGGGGGCAAGTCGATGGGCGGACGTATCGCATCCCATCTCGGAGCCGAAGACGGAGAAGCCAGAGATCGCGTCATTGCAGGGCTCGTCTTTCTCGGTTACCCACTCCATCCGCCTGGCAAGCCCCAGCAACTACGAGCGGCCCACCTCGAAAAGATTCGTGCCCCAATGCTGTTCGTTCAAGGTTCCCGCGATCCATTCGGCAGCCCAGCAGAGCTGGCGCCCATCCTTGAATCCCTGCCGGCGCGCGCCACGATGCACGTGGTGGAAAATGGCGACCATTCGCTCGCGACATCTCGATCGAAGTCGGCCGCTGCCGAACAGGTGTATGAAACTATTCAAGACACGATCGTGGGCTGGATGAAGGAATTGCCCAACGCGTAGCCACGCCTGCTATCCATCTGAAGACGCAAACGAGGCCCAGTGCCTGGGCGCCACAAACGACCGTCAGTACCAACGCCACACCGAAGTCAGGTAGAGATCGGATTCCAAATGGAAACTTGGCAGCAAAGATGACTGCCGGTGAGTAGAGGGCGAAGAGTGCCAGTTTCGAAAACGCGGCAACCAGACTCCACTCGAGCACCATCAAGAAGACGGCGGAGGCCATCAGAACCCGGGAAGTGGAGGAGGCACCCGGCTCCTGGAGATGCATGTCGACAAACATCATCAACGCGGCCCACACGGCAACACCCACAATAGCTCCGAGCACATCGCCAGTGGAGGAAGTGTCCCAAAGAGAAACGAGCAGCGGCAACGCGCAGCCCAGGACGATAAGGATCCACACGGACGCGCGGAGCAGACGACCTGTCGATTGAATCACCTGTGCCTCATCCGCAGCTTGGCATGCGAACACCAGAAACTGCAACGCCGTACTGGTTGACTCCCTTGATGCGCGTCAAGTCGTCTGACACCGTGACGGTGTCCTGGATTTTTGGCCACGTCACCCGGTAGATCCGCTGATTCCGATCGACCAACGACCATGAGCCCGACAACGTCGCCAGGCTGGCAATTCCCCTCGGGTCGATGACAACCGTTGCCACATCACCCCATTTCCAGACTCCGGGAAGCCCCGGGCCGCCCGCGACACGCGAAGCGGTTATGGGGATGCCGTACTGATTACCGCCGGTCAGTCGGTTCCCGTCGGCAGACATCGCGAGGGTGTCCACTGGCTCAGGCCACGTAAACGTGTAGCTGCGGTTGCCGCCGCGCCAGAGCCCGGTGAACGGACCGGCAATCATCGTTCCGTCCTGTTTGATGATGATCGTGGCATTGTTGGCCCACTGCCAGCAGCCTACGATCTCCTGACGCGTTCCAGCGATCCCTCCCACGTTGGGTGCTTGCCCGGCTGGAGGCACTGCGCTGGTGGGAGCCAATGTGCCGGGATTCGCACCTGGGACTGCCTGCGTGTCCGCGCCCACGTTGTTGCTGGCATTGTCGCTGCGCGTCAGCAGAAACCATCCAAACATCGCAACGGCAAGAATCAGAGCGGCACCGGCCGCAATTTTGAAGACATCCGGCCTCGGAGGTGGAGGCGGTGGTGCGGGCGCCTGGAATCCTTGATCCGGCAGGAGCTTCAGGACCGATTCGGCGAGCCGGTCGAGATGCCTGTCGAGGGGAGGTGTGAGGGCGTCCAGCCAGTGGACCGATCCAATGAAGAGGTCCAGCGACTTCCCCGGGAGAACGTCTTCGATTCGAAACGGCAAGATCGTCACACCGGCGCTCATCGCCCGCTCGATCTCTTTTGGAATGTGCTTGGAGGCGTTTGCGTTCGCGGAGAGCACCAGAACCATCACGCGGCTTCGGCGGATCGCGTCGATGATGGCCTCACCGTACGGGGCTCCGGGCTGGACATCCCTTGGGGCTATCCAGCATCGGGCCCCCCTCGACTCGAGACGAGCGCACACGGCGTCCGCGGTCGTCTTGTCTTTCGAGGAGTAGCTGATAAAGACGTCGTGAGCCACGCGCTGTCCTCTCGGGTTGATCGGGCCGGCGTCAGATTGTACTCTCTGCCGCGCATGAATTCCGCCAGCCACCGCGGTCATACGCCTGTTTCTTTAATGCGCGGTCTCAAGCGGCGTCCGACCGTCTGGCGGCGTGTGAAGGATTTTTTCGGGACCTTTTACCTGTGGATGGCCATCCCCCTCGCGATCCTGACGTTGGCGGCGGGGTACTTCGGCTTCCAGGAGGCCTTCAACCCTCCCACGGGAGCACCCGTTGATCGCTCCGCCGGGCCCTGGGACTTCCTGTACCTCTCGCTTCAGCTCTTTTCCTGGGAGTCGGGAGGCAGCTTCAAGAATCAGATCCCTTGGACTCTGCAGGTCGCCCGGTTCATGGCACCGGCGCTCATGACCTCGACCGCAATCTGGGCGCTGATCGTGCTGTTTGCGGATCAGCTTCAACCAGTCCGTGCGCGTTGGCGACGCCGGCACGTCGTCATCTGTGGCCTGGGGACGTACGGAGCCACGCTCGCTGCGGGGTTTCGCGCCGCGGGGTGGGAGGTCGTGATGCTCGAATGCGACCCGGACAATCCCCGGCTACGTTCTGCCCGCGTGCATGGTCCCGTGCTGGTGGGAGATGCCACCGATCGCATTTCATTGCAAAGGGCTGGAGTAGAGTACGCGCGCCATCTGATTGCTGTTTGCGGTAATGACGCGGTCAACGCCGAAGTGGCCGCACAGGCGATGAACCTCCCTCGAAAACAGGAGAGCGTTCTTACTTGCCATGCTCATCTCGCCGATTCCGTCCTTTGGGATCGACTGCGAGTACGAGAGCTGTCGTCTCCGCGGGCAGGCATGGCTCGACTTCAATTTTTCAATACATTCGATGTAACCGCGCGAGCGGTGGCCCTGCTCGCCCTTTCACCTCACCCACCGGAAGGCGGCATCGAGCTGGTTCACTTGCTCCTGGTGGGGCTCGGGCCGGTCACTGAGCGCTTGATTCTCCACGTGGGTCGGGCATGGGCCGTTGCCGCTTCCCTGCCTGGCGAGCATCTCCGAATCACCGTCGTGGACCGCACGGCGAGTCTGAAGGTGGCAGAAATCGCTCGCCGATATCCGCGGCTTGGGGATGTCTGCGATTTCGCGGCCTGCGATCTCGATATCGACTCGCCCGAGTTCGAGTGGTACGGCTCAGTCCTCGCCCGTGGTGGCCCTCCGGTGACAGCGGCCTGCGTGAACGGGGCTGATGATGCTCGGGCTCTTGCCGCCGGGCTGGCTATCTTTCACCAGTCCCGTCACGAGATGTTTCCCGTTATCGTCTGCGCCACCCAGGAACATGGCCTTGACCTGCTGCTGTCAGACATGGACCTCGATGCCTCTCGACGTCGCCTGATCGTCTTCGGCATGCTCGAGCGGGGATGCACACCTGAACTGGTGCTGAACGGCACCAACGAAGTCCTGGCT
>DATBJG010000393.1:0-3076 GCA_036556585.1 Vicinamibacterales bacterium | reverse complement strand
GAGTTCATCAAGATTCTCCTGGACCGCGGCGCCAACCCCAACCTGCCGATCAAGGACAACACACTGAGCCGAACCATCTTCACGATGCAGTGGTTCATCGAGCCCGGCTCGACCGCGTTCATTCGAGCCGCGCAATCCAGTGACGTCGAGTTGATGAAGCTGCTGCTCGACCGGGGAGCCGACCCGAAAAGAGTGACCGATCATGGTGACAATGCGCTGACGGTTGCCGCAGGGATTGGGTGGGTGGAAGGGGTCACCTTCGAACGGTCGCCAGCTGAAAACCTTCAAGCTGTCAGAATGCTTCTGGACCTTGGTCTCGATCCCAATTCGGCAAATCGGGATGGCCGGTCGCCGCTGATGGGTGCGGCCCTGAAGGGCCGGAACGAGGTCGTGCAGCTGCTCGTGGATCGCGGTGCGAAACTCGAGGCGCGCGACAAGGGCAGCCGCGATACCGACACCGTGGTCTCACAGCTGGCAGGTCATACCTGGCAGGCACTCGACTACGCGGACGGCCTCGTGCGGGTTGGCGTGCAGTCGGCTGTCAACCGCGCCGACACGGCAGAACTCATCCGTAAGCTGATGACCGAGCGCGGGCTGCCGGTCCCACCGCCGAATCGGACGGTCGAATCAATCTGCGTCGTGCCACTCTGCGAGTAGAAAAAGGAAGAAGGGGTCGGGAGTCTTTTTGTCGTTACACGAGCGAAAAAGACTCCCGACCCCTTTTTCCTATTGCGGCGGCCTGAAATTCCGCGCGAGATATCCGAGAACAGTCGCAAATTCATCGTCTGAGAGCATGGCGCCCTCGTTGAGCATGGAAATGAGGGTTTCCTGCCAGTCTTCCGGTGTGGCGCCGTGCTCGCGCACGCGTCTGAGGTCGTGACACATCGTGCACGTGTTCAACACGATCTTCTTGCCCGGGCCGTCGGGCAAGGGACCATGATTGCTGACGAGATACTCAACAATGACGGGGATGTCGCTATTGCTGACTTTTGCGCCCTTCTCAATCATCGACTGCACGGTTGCGGTCCAGCCCTCTTGATCGAGCGCCTGTGTTTGAATGGGCCTGAGATCGTGACAACCCGTGCAGCTTTGGTTCATCAACTGCTCGCCGCGATCACTTTGCTGAACGTTGCGGGTCGTGGCATGGGTCGTCGCAGACGGTAAGGATGTCGTAACGCCGTAGGTCAAGACGGCACAGAACGCAATCAGGGCGGTTCGCATCTTCATGACACGTCAATCCGGCAGCTGTCAGTACTGGAAGACCACACCGACCGTCGCACGCCAGAAGGTCAAATTCGCGGGTTCCTCGTCAATGGTGAGTGCCGGTTCCCGTGGTGCCGTCAGGTTCGAGAATCGCCGGAGATCGAAACGAATGCTGACCCGATTGGTCACCGGACCGATTGCCCCGCCACCCACGCTCAAGCCCAGCAGGTTTCTGTTGATGTCGAACACGCCCAACGCTTCTTCGGAGCTCGTATGTATCAAGCCGACCCCGCCGACAATGTACGGACGCAATGAGTCTCTCGTGATTCTGCGCGGCAGGGCAATGATGACATTGCCCATCAGGGTGGTGATGCTGCTTCGTCCGACCTGCTCGTTGGTTCGCTCGAAAAATCGGGGACCGTACCCGTAATCCGCTTCAATGCCGAAAATACCCGATCCGAGAACTCCCCCAGAGCCACCCAGTAAGAGCTTGGCTTCCGCGGCGCTCTGCTCCAGATCCACCAGGTTCGTCGATCCGCCGAACTTCAAGCCGACCCATGGGGTCACGAACCACTGCGCATGCGCCTCGACCGCGGAAACGGAGACCAACAGCCACACGAGCCCCAGCAAGCGGATCGCGCGTTTGAATCTCGCGGTTGCGGGTCTCTTCCCGGAGCCGTCGTGACTTCGATCTGGAGGCAGCGATTCCCTAAACAAAGAGTCCCAGGAACAGTTTGGCGAAGACTGACCACGTCACGTCGCCGTTGGCGAGTGAGGACGACGCGCCCAGATCGTCGCTGTTCGCAAGGGCAATGAACGTCATGTCGCGTCCCGGCACTTTCAGGATGAGCGACGAGAAGGCGCCGGTCTCGAGTCCGAAGTGCCACACGAGACGCTCCCCTTTGTAGGCCTGGACGAACCACCCGAGCCCCGTGGGCAGCGGCAGGGTTCCCAGCGTGGCGTTCGTCCAGATCCGGGACAGGCTGGTCTCGCCGAGCAGGATGCGATCGTCCAACCCCGCGTCGTAACGCGCCAGATCTCGCACTGTTGAGACGATTCCTGCCGACGCGGTGACGTGACCCAGTGAATACTCGGATCGCGTCGGACGACCCCTTCGATCGGTTCTATACGGAATGGCCAGCCGGCTCAACGTCGTCGCGTAGCGATTGAGGGTCTCGGGCTCGAACAGCTGTCGCGCCGGGGACGCCGGGTCCGCCAGGTCACGCCCTGGCACTGAATCAACCATCGAGAGGCGATCGAGGATGTCGTGAGCCAGGCGCACGCGGTAAGGCTCGTCGCTGCACCTGTCGATAACAGGGGTCAGAGAATCGTAGCGGGAAGGGTCGTACCGAAATCCTTCGCTCAGTGACGCGTGCGCGAGCACGTCGTACACGCGGGCACCTGGTTCGGCAAACGAGGGGGTCCATTGCCGAATCGGATCATCCAGGTGCACGGTGCCCTGTTCGACACACTGCATCAGGAGCGTTGCAGCAAAGGTGGCCGTGAGATCGGCAACGGGATACGGCGTGTCGGGACCGGCAAGGATCCGGCCGTCCACGTCCTGGAAGCCGAATCCGCCTTCCCAGACAATCCGGCGATTCTGTACGATGGCCGCGGAAAGACCCGGAATCCCGGCCTGCTGTCGGAGCGACTCCAGGTAGCGCTCGAACTGCAGGAACCGCAAGTCCTGGCCCTCAGAGCCTCGCCCTGCGGGCAAGGTCACGAGCCCAAGCACGAACACGATGAGTCTAAGTGCACGCATTCTGGAAGTCAGCCCCTGGCGGTACCAGAATCATAGCGGATTCCTGCCGATCCGCGTGACCCGCGTTCGCCTTCACCGGAGCCGCCGATCTCTTGTCGGGCATCGGCCGAA
>DATBJG010000392.1:0-5739 GCA_036556585.1 Vicinamibacterales bacterium | reverse complement strand
CCCAATCCTTTCTGCAATCCTGCAATTCTGCAATCCTGCAATTCTGATTCGGGGATTAATATAGCGCGAACTCCGTCACCGTAGGGGGCATCTGATGCGAAATCGGCTGAGAGAAGCAACCGTCGCCGCCGTCACCGCCATAGTCGTTGGCGCTCTCACGCTGACCATGGCACGCACAGCCGGTCAGACGACCAAGCCACAAGCACCAGAAATCCTACGCAGAGCCGACGGAAAACCGGACTTCAGCGGCATCTGGCAGGCCAACAATCACGCTAATTGGGACCTGTTGTCTCATGCCGCGCGCCCCATGGTCGCGCAGTCCGGTGTCTATAAGGACGTGCCGGTTCTCGCAGCGCCGGTCGTTGCGTTGGGCGCGATTGGCTGGGTTCCACCGGACGTTGGAGTGGTGGAAGGCGACGAAATCCCGTATCAGGGGTGGGCGGCGCAACGGAAGAGGGAAAACTTCGACAACTGGCTGGACCGCGATCCCGAGATTCGCTGTTATCTGCCGGGCACACCGCGCGCCATGTACATGCCCTACAAATTCCAGATCATTCAAGGCACGAACAAAATCATGATGATGTTCGAATTTGCGGGTGCTCAGCGCACGATTCATCTGGATCAGGTGGATCCGTATCCGGCCGAAGCGTATATGGGCCACTCGGTCGCAAAGTGGGAAGGCGACTCGCTCGTTGTCGACGTTTCAAGTTTCACCGCGCAGACATGGTTCGACCGGGCGGGAAACTTCCATAGCGACGCTTTACATGTCGTCGAGCGATATACGCCCATCAGCCGCGACGCCTTCCGATACGAAGCCACGATCGAGGATCCCAAGGTCTTCACACGATCGTGGAAGATCAGCATGCCTATCCATCGGCGTCTCGAACCGAACGTCCAGCTGATGGAATTCCGATGTCAGGAAATGGCGGAAGAAACGGTCCTGGGGCATCTCCGCAAGCAGCAACTGGTCAGGCGATGGGACGGCCGGACCATGCGGATAGACGTCACGCGAAAAGTCCCGCCCGGAGAAGGCGTCTACGAACGCCACGTGGACGGCAACCCGTAAGAAAAGCTCGAAGTGCGCTTCTACTGGGGTGCGCCAGTTCCTGACGATCCGAGGAAGAGTGTCCGCCCGTCTGGGAATGTGAGATTCCGACCGTTGGCCCTGCGCGAGCCGTCCTTGGCCTGATAGCCGTCGACGACGATCTTGGTCCCGGCTGGGAGCGATTGTTTTGTAAAGCCTCGACGGAAGAGCACGTTTGGCGTACCGGCTTCAATGGCCCACCGCTCGACCTTGCCGTTCGGCCCTCGCACATCGATGTGCAGCCACGTGTGGGGATTCACCCACTCCATTTTGACCACGGTGGCATCCTCGAACTTCACGGGTCGGTTCGCGTCGAACTCTGCGGAAAACGCATGATGCGCGCGGGTCGGCATGACCGACAGAACCGCCAGCAGACCGACCGCAACGACCGAGCCGATCTTCATTCGCATGGCTTCACTCCGGATTTGCAGCGTAGTCTATCATTCCGCAAAGCGAATTTCGGGCCTATCGCCAGCTGAAGGGCAAAGGTTAGAATAAGAGCGACCCTTAGAACTGAACCGTAGACCGCCTGCACGGGGGGACGCGGATGCCGCTTTCGGGAGGCGTGGCGCGGCAGAACATGACTCGGCGCCCAGCTTTGGGGCGTGTGTCCATTTTCGTGCTCCTCGTCGCCGGCTGGCTCACCTCAATCTCGAACGTGCAGACCTCGGGCCGACAGTCCCAGTCGGACCCGCCGGCGGGAACGCTCTCTTCGGGCCAAGCCATCTTCAATCAGTACTGCGTTACTTGTCATAACGAGCGAATCAGGACGGCGGGACTGGCGCTTGACCGTCTGGATGCTGCGAAGCCACAGGAGAATCCGGACGTGTGGGAGCGCGTCATTGCGCGGCTGCGGGCCGGCTCGATGCCGCCACTCGGAAGACCACGCCCGGACCGCGCGACCTATCAAGCCGTGGCCGATCAGTTGGAAGACCGCATCGACCGGGCCTGGGCATCCAACCCGAATCCGGGAAGGACCAACTCGGTCCATCGACTCAATCGCAC
Source organism: Vicinamibacterales bacterium (assembly GCA_036556585.1). Taxonomy (GTDB): domain Bacteria; phylum Acidobacteriota; class Vicinamibacteria; order Vicinamibacterales; family JAMQPK01; genus DATBJG01. The sequence continues at coordinate 3,650 of DATBJG010000392.1, read as the reverse complement.
CCAGTACAACAACGCGGTTCGTGACCTGCTCGCAATTGACGTTGACGTGAGGTCCTTACTTCCCGGCGACGAAACAGCCGACGGCAGTTTCGATAATGTCGCAGACGTCCTGACAATTTCGACCGCCCACCTGGAACGATACCTGTCGGTCGCCCGCCACGTCACACGCCTGGCGACGGGTCTGCCTCCGACGACACCCGGCCTTGCAACCTTCGAGATCCCGCTGCACATCGTGCAGAACGATCGTCAGAGCGAAGACCTTCCGCTCGGATCTCGTGGCGGGCTGGCCGTGCGCCATACCTTCCCCGTCGATGGGGAGTACCTGATCAAAGTTCGTCTCCGAAGGCAGTATCAGGACTACATCATGGGCATGGGCTGGCCACAGCAACTCGACATCCGCCTTGACGGAAAGCTGTTGAAGCGATTCACCGTCGGCGGTGGAGCCCAGGGAAGACCCGCTGCCGCAAGCTACGCGGGAGATGGCGAACCAGGGTTTGCGGGCGATCCGGAATGGGAAACGTACATGCAGCTGACCGGGGACGCCGGGCTGGAGATCCGGGGCCCGGTCGAAGCAGGACCACATAACGTTGGCGTGTCATTCGTGAGGGAGTTGTGGGAACCGGAAGGTCTTCCGCAACCACTGCAACGGGGTAGGGTCTTGACGAATGACGAGCTCTACATGGGCTACGCGAGCGTTGGTTCGGTCCAAATTGGAGGACCGTACGTCACCAAGGGATCGGCGAAGGACACGCCCAGCCGACGCGCGATTTTCGTCTGCGAACCCAAGAGCTCAGGCGATTCGAGATTGGAGGAAGAACGCGCGTGCGCGGCAAAGATCCTGGCAAGGATGGCGCGTCTTGCCTACCGGCGTCCTGCAACGCCAGCAGACGTACAGACACTGCTTCAGTTTTTCGACGCGGCCCGGCGTGAGGACGGGGCCAGTTTCGATACCGGTATTCAATTCGCGCTCGAGCGACTCCTGGTCGATCCGGATTTTCTGCTACGAGTGTATCGGGAACCCTCCCCGCAAAAGCAGAGGGTTGCCACGTCACAAGCCTATCGCCTGAGCGACATAGAACTCGCGTCGCGCTTGTCGTTTTTCTTGTGGAGTAGTATCCCCGACGAGCGATTGATCGACTTGGCCGAGCGCGGCCAGCTGTCCAAACCGCTCGTTCTTGAACAGCAAGTACGGCGAATGCTTGCCGACCCACGCGCGACAAGCGCGCTCGTCGACGATTTTGCCGCCCAGTGGTTGAACCTGCGACGCCTCCCTGAAGTTCTGGTTCATCCGGATCTCTATCCAACTTTTGACGACAGCCTTCTCGAAGCGTTCAGACAGGAAACCGAGCTCTTCGTTGCAAGCACGGTGCGCGAGGACCGGAGCGTTCTCGACCTGTTGCGGGCCAACTACACGTTTGTCAACGAACGGCTGGCTCGTCATTACGGAATTCCGGGGATTTACGGCAGCCGGTTCCGTCGGGTCACGCTCTCGAACCACAACGAGCGAGGCGGGTTGCTTGCCCACGGGTCGATATTGACAACGACGTCGTACCCCGAGCGGACTTCGCCGGTCCTGCGTGGCAAGTGGTTGTTGAACAACATCCTCGGCTTGCCCGCGCCACCGCCCCCTGCCGGCGTCGACACCAATTTGGCGGAAACCAAACCGGGGACCGCACCGTTGTCAATCCGCGAACGGCTGGCGCAGCATCGGAAGGATCCCGGGTGCGCGAGTTGTCATTCGGTCATCGATCCTTTAGGGTTCGCCCTGGAAAATTTCGATGCCATTGGCGGATGGAGGACTGTCGACGAGTCTGGCAAGCCCGTTGACGCGAGTGGCAGTACCATGAGTGGCGCGAAGATGGACGGGCTTTCGGGCCTTCGGGCGCTTCTGCTCGAGCAGCCCGATCAGTTCCCCCGGACGGTGACCGAAAAGCTCTTGACGTACGCCCTCGGACGCCGGCTCGACTATTACGATCGGCCGGCAGTGCGCCAGATCGTCCGTGACGCGGCGGGTTCTGATTACCGCTGGTCGTCGGTCATTCTGGGGATTGTCAAGAGTCCACCGTTTCTGATGCGTAACCGTGATGGGGTCGCGGCCCGTCACGCGGGCCCTAAAGGGTCCGCGCTGCCGGGTACACCGCAGCTCGCCGGTTCGAAGCCGTTCACTGGGCGGATCGTTGTAGCAGCGTTCGCCGAGCGCCAAAGGCGCGAGGTACAGCGCGTGGGGGTGGGGCCCCACGCGAACTGATAAATGGAGACACCGATGTCGTTTCTGACTTCGAAATCGCTGCCACGCCGAACCGTCCTTCGGGGGCTGGGCGCAACCATGGCCTTGCCGTTTCTGGAGGCGATGGTTCCCGCGTTGTCGTTGCGCTCCAGGGCGGCTGCAAAGCCCGTGCACCGGTTCCTCGCGTTCTATGTGCCCAACGGGATGGCCATGGAGTACTGGTCACCCAAGGGCGACGGGACCGCATTCGAGCTCACGCCCATCCTGGAGCCGCTCGCTCCGTTCCGGAATCAGTTGCTGGTGCTGTCGGGCCTCCGGTCGAGCTGGAACTACATACACGCGGGCGCTTCCGGTTCGTTTCTGACAGGCACGACTCGCGGTGGCCGAAACGAGGTGGAGATTCTCGCGGATGTTTCGATGGACCAACTGCTCGCCCGGCAGTTTGCCAAAGAGACGCAGGTGGCCTCGCTCGAGCTCTCAATGGACGGACCGGCCAACGCGGGGGCGTGCACGGGCATCCTGAGTTGCGCCTACACACACACGATCTCGTGGCGCAGCCCGACACAGCCACTGCCGATGGAATACAACCCACGAGCGGTGTTCGAAAAGCTGTTTGGTGATAGCGGCAGCACCAACCCGGCTGCGCGCGAGGCACGATTGCAGCAGCACAAGAGCATTCTCGACTCGGTGTCAGACAAGCTGGCAAGCCTCAAGAAGTCCCTCGGCCCGCAGGACCAGGTCAAGATCGAGGAGTACACAGAGTCGATTCGTGACGTCGAGCGACGCATTCAAAAAGCCGAGCAACAATCGGACGTGGAGCTTCCCAACATCGAGCAGCCGCAGGGCGTGCCACCGGTCTTCGAAGATCACCTGACGCTGATGCTGGACTTGCAGCGCCTGGCGTTTCAGTCAGATCTGACGCGCGTGATTACGTTCATGATCGGCAAGGAACAGAGCGCTCGCCCCTATCCTCAGATTGGCGTGCCCGAGGCGCACCATCCGCTGTCGCATCACGAAAACCGGCCGGAGCTCGTCGCGCACATGTCGAAGATCAATCGCTACCACACCGAGCTGTTTTCGAAATACCTGTCGAGGCTCCGCGCCACACCTGATGGCGACGGGACGCTCCTCGACCACATCACGATCTTGTACGGCTCCGGTATTTCGAACAGTCAGCGGCATTCGGGCGACAACTTACCGCTTCTCGTCGTCGGCGGCGGCGCCGGTCGCCTGGCCGGGGGACGACATCTCGCATATTCCGATAAGCCCTCGATGGCGAACCTGCTGGTAACGCTGCTGGACAAGTTCGATGTGCCGGTCGAGAAGCTGGGTGGAAGTACCGGCAGACTGCCGATCGACACGCTTTCCGGAGTCTGACAGCTGCGGCGGGTCTAAAGACCCGCCGCTACGGGCAAGATGTCCA
>DATBJG010000391.1:0-24853 GCA_036556585.1 Vicinamibacterales bacterium | reverse complement strand
GACTCGGTGATCTATCTTGAAAACGCACCGGCGGGGGCCTTCGAGCAGCGCCCTGCGGGACGGGCTCGGATGACGCAGCGCAACGAGACCTTTCTGCCCTACGTGCTGGCGGTTCGCGGCGGGACGACGGTCGACTTTCCGAACGAGGATCAGACGTACCACAACGTCTTCTCCCTTTCGAAAGTGCGGCGATTCGATCTCGGACGGTACGCAGCGGGAAAGACCAAGCCAGTACGATTCGATCAGCCCGGAATCGTGCGCGTTTTTTGCGACATCCACTCGCACATGAGTGCCTTCGTCCTGGTCTTCAATCACCAGTTTTTCGATACGACCAACGCTGAGGGTCGCTACAACATCCCCGCCGTTCCTGCCGGCAAGTACACGGTGAATGCGTGGAACGATGGCGAGGTGCGGGACTCGCGCACCGTCGTCGTGCCCGAGCATGGCGGGACCGTCGAAGTCGACTTTGCGTTGCGTTGATTCATGGCACTCCTTTCGTCGCTCACGAACCGGATCTTTCTCGCAACGGCAACGCTGGCCATGCTGGCCATCGGTTTTGCCGTGTACTTCGTCACCGGCCGCGTGATTGACGAGGCCGAGGCCGAGCTGGCGCGCGGTCTCATCGAGGCCGGCAAGCTGGTCGAGCAGCATCGGACGACCCTCGTCGATACGTTCACGGTGGAGGCACAGCTCATTGCCGATCTGCCGAGACTGAAGGCGGCGGTCGATACGCGCGATCCACCCACGGTCGCGCCCATCGCGTCGGAAAACCAGGCGCTCATCGGCGCGAATCTCTTCGTGGTGACCGATCGGAACGGCCGTGTGCTATCGGCGCTTGGTGCTGAGCTTGAATCGGGGGCGATCGTTGTCGATCGGCCGGGCATCAAGCCTGCCCTGTCGGGACAGAAATTCAACAGTTTCTGGCCGACGGGTCGTGGCGTGCTCCAGGTTGTGACCGTCCCGATTGCCATCGGTCTCGGCTCGCCGGAGATCCTGGGGACGCTAAGCGTCGGCTTCTTGATGGACGATCAGCTGGCAACCCAGTTCAAGAGCCTTACCGACAGCGAGGTCGCCTTTGCCATCGGCGGAGAGATCCGAGCCGCAACCGTGCCGAGCACTGATCATTCAGCTCTGGCCTCGTTGCTCGGGTCCGAAGGCGTGACGCAGATCACGTTGAACGGGAACGAGTACAGTGCGCTCGTTCAGCCGTTGTTGCCGCCGCTCGAAAATGGCGGGGCCGCTGCTCCCGCCACGTTGGGCATCGGCGTTCGTCCATCATCGGCCACGGTCTCGGCTGGACCGCATGTTCCAGCGGCCATCATCATGCGCTCCCGGACCGAGCGCCTGCGCGTGCTCAACGAGCTCTTTGCCGGACTGGGCGGCGCTGCACTGCTCGCCGTCATCCTGGCAATCGGCCTGAGTTACGGTGTGGCGCGCACCGTCACCCGACCGCTGGCTGCGATTACGGCAGCCATGCGGGAGATGGCATCCACCGGGGACCTGACGCGCAAGATCAGCTTGCCCGGTCGGGGTCACTGGGAAGACGAAGACACATCGCTGCTCGCCAAAACCTTCAATACGCTCACTGACTCCATTGCGCGTTTTCAGCGCGAAGCTGCGCAGCGGGAACGGTTGTCATCGCTGGGCCGCCTCTCGACGGTGATTGCCCACGAGGTCCGCAATCCCCTCATGATCATCAAGGCGGCGCTGCGAACGATTCGCCGCGAGGAGGCCTCGGCTGACGAGGTCCGCGATGCCGCCGCAGACATCGACGAAGAGGTACGCCGCCTGAACCGGGTAGTGAACGACGTCCTCGATTTCTCCCGCCCCATCAAGTTCGAGATGGCGCCGGTTGATCTGAACGCGCTCTGCTCTGAATGTGCGGCCGCGACCGTCGCCAGCGGACGAGGGCCGGTTGTCCGGGTCATTGGCGATCCTGCGGTGACCCGGATCGTCACAGATTCTGACCGGCTTCGCATCGCGCTGGTGAACATTTTCGTGAACGCGCAGCACGCGGTCTCAGATCACCGGTCAGGTTCCGGCCACAACGGTGAGGCGCCACTGCCGGACGTCGAGGTTCGCACCGCGCGGGGCGATTCCAAGGTCCGGATCGTGGTCTCGGACCGCGGAGGCGGCATTCCTGCCAAGGATGTGTCCCGGATTTTCGACCCCTATTTCACGACCAAGCGCACCGGCACCGGCCTCGGGCTCGCCATTGCCAAGAACATCGTCGAGGGCCTGGGAGGCACCATCGTCGTTGAAACCAGGCTTGGTGAAGGCACCGATATGCGGGTCGAACTGCCCGATAACATTTCTGATTTGTGATTGGATGATTCGTGAATCGATGGTGATTGGTGCGTGGTGATTTGTGACGTATCGGCGATTTACGGCCGACTTGATCCTGATGGCCTCGGTCAACCAGCAAATAAATCCGAGATCGCGATTCGTCAATCACCAACGATTCACCAATCGCTAATCGCAAAATCACCAATGTCCGTTTAACCCATGCCGCGCGGCGCGATTCTCCTTGTCGACGACGAGGAAAAAATTCGGAAGATGCTCGGCCAGGCGTTGCGGGCCGAGGGACACGAAGTGCTCGAAGCCTCCGGTGGCCGTGAGGCTCAGCGCCTGCTTGGCGAGCGCACTGTCGATGTACTGGTCATCGACAATCTGATGCCGGAGATGACCGGCCTCGAGCTCATCCGGGAACTGGTTTCCACCACGCCCGAAAGCGACCGCCCGCAGATTCTCATGATGACGGCCCACGCGACGATCGAAAGCGCGATCGAAGCCATGAAGCTGGGCGCCCTCGACTTCCTGCAGAAGCCCTTCGAGATCGACGAACTGCTCGTGGTGGTGCGCAGGGCGCTGGACCATCAGCTGCTCCGGACCCAGCACCGGTATCTGTTGAGCGAGCGCGAAGAAGAGTTCAACCACTACGGCATCGTCGGTCGAAGCCGGAACATGGAAGAGGTCATTCGGAAGGCGGAGCTGGTTTCGGAGACCAAGAGCACAGTGCTCATCACGGGCGAAACGGGCACGGGGAAAGAGCTGGTGGCTCGAGCCATTCATGCGCGCAGCGCACAGCGCGATATGCCGCTCATCAAAGTCAACTGCGCCGCAATCCCGGACACGCTGCTCGAATCAGAGCTGTTCGGACACGTCAAAGGCGCGTTCACGGGCGCGACCGCAAACAAGCGGGGCAAGTTTGCCCTTGCCGACGGCGGAACGATCTTTCTCGACGAGATCGGCACGATGCCCACGGCTTTGCAGTCGAAGTTGCTGCGCGTCCTGCAGGAACGAGAGTTCGAACCGCTCGGTTCCGAGCGGACACTGCACGTCGACGTTCGAGTCATCGCCGCAACGAACCGTGATATCCGGCAACTGGTGAGCGAAGGAAAGTTTCAGGAGGATCTCTACTATCGATTGAACGTCATTCCGATCGAAATTCCGCCTCTGCGGGAGCGACCGGAAGACATACCGGTACTGGCGGATTATTTCATCCGCAAGCATGAGCAGCGCACCGGCAAACGCATCGACCGAGTAGAAGATGGCGTGATTCCTGGGCTGCAGGCGTACGACTGGCCTGGAAACGTCAGGGAGCTCGAAAACACCATCGAGCGTGCCGTGGTCCTGTCGACCGACCGGGCCATCACCCCGGAATCAATCTCTGTGCTCGGGAGCGCGGTCGCTCAGCGAATCGGGCTGCCGTCATTGAAACTTCATCTCAACCTCGAATGGGTCGAGCGCGAGACCATCCGCAAGGCGCTCGAGACGACGGCGGGTGTCAAGAAAGACGCCGCCGATCTCATGGGTATCAGTCAGCGCGCGCTGAGCTACTACCTCGCCAAATACCGATTCGAATAAGAGCAGCAGCCAGCAGGTGGACGGCAGCAGGCAGTAGAGCTAGCTCATCAGATTCCTGCCGACTGCCGTCTGCCGGCTACGGTCTGGCCTTACGCATGCCGTAAGTTCTTTCGACCGCGGTAACCCCCACACCTCACTCGACCGCCGAAAAAGCTCATCTTCAGCAACTTACGACCGCGATTGGTGCGGCACCACCCTTGCCTGCTTTTTCGTTGGCTTCCTTGGTACCGGGAAAGGATGAGTCATGAGATTCACTCGAACATTGGATGTAACTGCGTTCGCTGCATCGGTGGTGTTTCTTGCTGGGTTGGCGGCGTGCGGTGGCGACAGCAACCCAGCCCGCCCGACGCCGGGCAGTGGTGGCAACAGCGGAGCCGTCGACGCCACGGTCACCATCAACGCCAATGGCGTCAGCGACAACCAGCCGCGTGTCAATCTCGGCGCAAGGATTCGATTCACGAACAGCGACTCTCGGATCCACACCATCTTTTCGACACCGCATGGCACGCATACCGATTGCCCGGCGCTCAATGCCATCGGCGATCTTCAGCCGGGTCAAAGCAAAGAATCCTCGGCTTTAACCGTGCGCGGCGGTTGCGGGTTCCATGACCACAACGACCCCGACAATAACAATTTCCGTGGCCAGGTTCTGGTAGGCATCAGCGGCACCGATCCCCTGCCGCCGCCGCCGGCATACTGAGGGCAGCGCCCCGGCACCACTCACCTGTCGGGCATCCTCGGACGGATGCCCTTCCCATCGGCCCCCACTCACACGGAGGTTCCCTTGACATACATCCCCGCTCGGTCAGCGCTTCTGCTGGGCGTTCTTCTCATTGTCATCGCGGCTCCGGCCGGCGCACAGCAGGATCAGCCGGATGACGATCGACGAATTCTGCCCGCGCAGCCGGACTACACGCTCAACGCGCTTCCAACGGCCATGCGAGTGCCGTTGCACAGGAGCGCGTTTCGGGTGACACACCGCTTTACGCGACCCCTCGGCCAAGGCGACTTTGGCGACCTGGTGGACGACCTGTTCGGTCTCGATGGCGGAGCGTTGATCGGCCTCGAGTACCGTTTCGGGCTCTTCCGTGGAATCCAGATCGGCATTCACCGCACGAGCCTGGAAAAGACAATCGAGTTTTTCGGTCAGTACGGATTTCTGCGGCAAACCGAGACGAGGCCCATCGGCGTATCAGCGTGGGTGTCGGTAGAAGGCATCGACAACTTCCGCGATGAGTACTCGACCGCCATCGGGGCCATCTTCTCGCGCGTGGCCGGGGAGCATGCGGCGTTCTACATCGAGCCACTCTGGGTGGCCAACACCAACCCGTTTGCCACCGCAAGCGGGGACAGCAACGACACATTCGTTCTCGGACTCAGTACGAGATTGCGAATTCGGCCGACGGTGTACCTGGTCGGCGAGTGGGCACCGCGGCTTGCCGGATACGACCCGGGCGTTCACCACGGCTCATTTGCCATCGAGAAGCGTGCGGGTGGCCACGTCTTTCAGCTGAATTTCTCCAACGCTCTGGGCACGACCATGGGACAGCTCGCGCGAGGCGGATTCAGCAACGAGGACTGGTACATGGGATTCAACATTTCCCGACGGTTCAATTAAAGCAGTGGCCAGTGGTCAGCAGGCGTAGAGGCGGTCTTCAGACCCGCCGTTATCAGTTTTTCAGATTCTCAGGGTGGATTGAATGAAATTGAACAAGTCTCTTCTGGTCGTTCTAGCGGCGGCCCTCATGGCGGCATCAGGTGCCTGTGGTGGCAGTTCGAATCCGGCTGGTCCCAGCAATCCCCCACCTCCCAGCGGCGGCGGTGGTGGAACCGGCAGCGGAACCGTGTTTACCCTGACGTCAGCGGGTGTCAGTCCAACAGAGTTGACCGTGTCTCCCGGAACTCGAGTGCAGTTTGTGAACAACGACTCACGCAATCACGAAATGAACTCAGATCCACACCCGACGCACGGCGATTGCCCGGAACTGGACGCAGTGGGATTCCTCACTCCGGGCCAATCCCGCGAAAGCGGCGTCTTCAACACCGCGCGCACGTGCAGCTTCCACGACCACAATCTGTTTCCGCAGCCCCAGTGGCAGGGAAGGGTTATTGTTCGATAAACCCGTGACCTTAATCAGCGGCCTTCCGTTCGACCGCTCGGTCGGGGTTGAGCAGCTCATCCACCACCCAGCCGGCGCCGTGGACCTCGCGGGCAATGGTCAGGGCGAAACGGATGTCGGTGCTCAGGGCACGCCCGGTTGTGCTGTTGAAGCTCCAGTCGCTCGCCATTGATCCTTCATTGCCATCGAAAATGAGGCCGACGATCCCCAGCGAGCGATTGAGTGTCGAGCTGCCCGAGTTACCACCCGTGATGTCGTTGGTCGTGACGAAGTTGACGACCATGTCCGCGTACTTGGCTTTGAACGTCGACTCCCCCATCGCTTTCCGCCAGGCCAGGAGCTTCGGCGGCAGCGCGAAATCACCCGTGTTGCCTCGCTGCTCGGACAGGGTAAACATGTCACTCAATCTGGTGGCAAACGGAATTTTCGTACCCTTGGCATCGGTCAGGCCGGCCACTCTGCCGTACGTGGCGCGCAGGGTGAAGTTGGCGTCAGGGTAGATGGTCGATCCCCGCCAGGCCTGGATCCCACGGGCAAACCGTGATCGATTTCTGAGGATCTTCTCGTTGAGCACGCGCACGCGCCCGCGCAGGTCGCGCAGGGATGGCTCCAGATCGCGGGCAAACATCACCGCCGAATCAGTCGAACTTTCGAAAGTGGCTGCCGGGGCTTCCACGAGTGGCTTTCGACCATCGACGGATCCCAGCCGAGAACCCTGCAACACGGCGCGCGCCAGATCTCGTGGCGATGCGGGCCCCGAACGTCCGGCGTTCACGCGCTCCGCCAGTTTCGTGACGGCGGGAATCGCCTGGGCCGGTTTGAGCGCCAAGGCTCGCGTGAAGCCGGCTGTCAGCAGATCTTCTTCGAGACCCGGCACGACCGGCTCTTCGTCGAGCAGGCCCTGTCGAACGTCGTTCCAGTTGCGCTCCTGGAACTGTGGTTCACGTTCCCGATCACTGGCCTGAGCCCGGGCAAGCGCAAACTCATAGAGCCCGGAGGCGTAACCGACCACGCTCGATTTCTGCAGCCATTCAATGGCCGTATCCAGATCGGCGTTCGCTTCGACGTCATTCGCGTACACAGCCGCTTGCGCGGTGATGACGTCACCGTATTCCTTCTTCAGCTCGGGTCGGCCGTCAAGGAATGCCATGAATTCCTTTTCGCGTTTGAGCCGTTCGTCAACGACGTTGGTCGCTTTCAACGCCGCCAGCACATCCTGCTGATATTTGAGCGAGTTCGCGAGCCCGAAGATACGGCTCTGCAGGATGACCTGAGATTTGGGATCCGCCGAAGCGTGCTTCCGCAGCAGGCCAAGTTCTTCCTCGAGCTCGCTGATCTGATCGGGGATGCCCTTGCGAAGGTTGTAGCTGGCCGAGAGGCTTTCGCGGTAGCGATTGGTGTTACCTGGGAACCCGGCTACAAACGTGAAGTCACCTTCCTTGACCCCGTCGAACGTCACTTTCAGATACGCGCCCGGCTTGACTGGCACATGGGCTGGATTGTGATCGCCGTGCGAGCCGTCTGTGCCCTGATAGGCACGAAGAATCGAGATATCGGAGACGTATCGCGGGAAACGGAAATTCATTTCATCCCCCCCGAAGTACCCGAGCTTCTGTTCGGGCGCATAGACGAGGCGGATGTCCTTGAATTCCTCGTGCACGATGAGCAGAGAGCGTGCTCCGCTATTGAAGTCCACGACCGAGCACGAAAAGTTCGGACCGCGTTCCTTCTGACAGGCACGCTCGAGATCGGAACGCATCCCAAGGCGGGCTCGCTGGATTGCGCCGATGTCCATGCCAGGTTTGACCACTCCATCGAGCTCCTCGGTCACATCCCGCGCACTCCGCTCGATCTGCGCACGGAAGCGGCGACACGGCAGCTCATCTGCGGGTGACTTGGCTGTGAAGCCTTCTTCGATGAGATTCTCGGCACGGTCTTTGGCCTGCTCTGCCAGTGTCGACGTGCGGATGCAATCGAGCGCGACGTGATGGTTGGTGAGGATCAGCCCGTTCGAGGAAGCAAAGGTTCCCGTACCGGCTGAGTTGGCCGAGAGGATGCGCACGGGCGCCGCCTGCAACCGATCCAGATCGGCCTTTCCCAGCTTGACGCCGAACGTCTTGGCGACAACGTCCACGGGCAGTTGATCGAACCGCCACATCCCCTCGTCGGCAACGAGCGCAACGCCTGCAGCCGACAGGAAAAAGGCGAGGAGCATACGGAGCTTCATGAGACCTCCTTGCGCTCTCTTATATTAGCCCGCGTGGCGCCCGCCTGCGCTCGCTCTCAATTCCGCGAGCTACGGCGAGGGACGAAGCGGTCACGCACAGGGACGATCCGGACTAGAAGCGCACTCCGTATACGACTTTGAAGTTGCGGCCCATTTCCGGCACGAAATCCTTGATGAACGAGAGATGATTCCGGTAGAGCTCGTTGGACGCGTTGTCCAACCGCGCGGTCACGGTGCTCACCGTCCGGCCGGTCATGAACGTGTAGCTGGCAAACAGCTTCAACAGGTTGTAGCCGTCCGTGGGCGTTTCCGTCGTCCCATACACACGGTCCTGTTTTGCCGCCGAAACCACTTCGCCTCCGACCTGGAACGCATTCTTCTGATACCGGAGCCCGGTGCGCACGCGCAGCGGAGGAATGCGAGGCAGCGCTTCGTGGGTGCTTGTCAGATCGCCCCGCACGTAGTCCAGCCCCAGCTCCAGCGCCAGCCCCCCTCCCAGCGCGGTATCGAGATGACCTTCGATGCCCTGGAGTCTCGCATCCGATGCGACGAACTCCACCACGGGGAAGTCTTCTTCGACCTCTCCGGTGGGCAGCCGAAAGATGTAGTTGGTGACGTCGTTGAAGAAGTATGTCAGTTCCCCTGAAGCCCGGCGGTAACGCCACCTGAACGAGACATCGAAGCCCACGGCTTTCTCAGACTCGAGGTTGGGATTGCCAATCTCGACCGCGAAGTTGCCGGGATGCGGACCGTTGAAATAGAGCTCTTCGAGGGCGGGGTTGCGCGCGGCGCGTGCCAGGCTGAACGCCAAGGTCGTGGCATCGTTGGGCCGGGCGAGCAGGCCAACCGAGCCCGAGAAATTCGTAAAGTCGCGATCCGGAAGATCACCTTGTGGAGAGAATGCGGCATGCTCGACCCGACCGCCGAACTGAAACGTCACGTGAGCCCCCGACATTTCCTCGTACAGAAACGCTGCAAACCCTGACTGATCGACCGGCGGCGAGAGCGCTTCTGCGCCCTCGGCGGTAAACGCTCGCCCGAGACCCCAGAGTCCAATCGTCCCCTGCAACGGACCGGCTGCCCGATGCCGGAGTTGCGCCTCGACTTCGGTCGTGTTGTTGGTGAATATGGTGCCAATCTCTTCACCGTCTAGTTCTTCGTGCTTGTAGCGCCGAACTCCCAGCGAGCCGCGAATGGCCGTGAACGGACCCGACAGATCCCTGCGCTCGCCGCGAAGCGAGAAGATGTGTCGCCGTGGCGTCAGCTGAATGTTTCCGCTTTCGACGACGGGAATGCCGTACTTGGTGTCCTCGTACCCATACGACCCGCCGAGGTACCCGCGTGCTCCAGTCCAGGACATCGCCGCGCTGCCCATCCCCGACCGTGACTGCGAGTTGTCGATCGTGCCCTCGGGCGTTTCGACGTCACCGCTTCCCCGGCCGCCGCCACCCACGCGCAGCGCCCAGGTTCCGTTGCCCCAGGTGATATCGGCCGCCCCGCCGCCTTCGGTTGCCGCCGTGCCCGCATCCAGGACGACCGATCCGGCCGGCCCCATGATGGGCTGAGTCGGGATCGTTTCGCTGATCACGTTGACCAATCCTCCAATGGCGTTCGATCCGTACAACAGACTCGCCGGCCCGCGCACGATCTCGAATCGGGATGCGGCAGCGGGATTGGTGGTGACGCCATGATCGCCCGACTGGCTCGACAGATCGCCCATGCGTTGACCGTCTTCGAGAATCAGCACGCGATCGCCGTCGAGGCCGCGGATGACAGGGCGTGCCGGGCCCGGACCAAACGACCGCATGGCAAGCCCGGGCTGGGTTTCCAGTGAAGCGCCCAAAGTCCCCTGCAGCTGACGCGTGAGATCCGTTCCCGCAAGCACGGTGGTCGGCTGATAGGACTCAAACTGGTTACGCGGCTCCGGGCTGACGGAAACCACCTCGCTGAAGTGCAGTTCCGGGTCCAGTTCCAGATCACGAACGAGGCCCGCGGGCTGAATGGTAATCTCCTCGCGCTTTGGGACGAACCCGTTGATTCGCACGGTCAGGTGGTACTGGCCTGGAGGGACGTTCTCGAACCGGTAGGTCCCGTCCGGATTCGATCTCGCTTGTTGTTTCAGTTCTTCGAGCATCAGGATGGCGTCGGCGACCGGTTCCTTCGTCAGCGAGTGCCATAAGCGGCCCGACAACGACGTCGAGGATTGAGCGACGCCAACCGTACCCGCGATGGAAAACATGAAAACGAAAGCAGCAACGCTCACGCCGGAAAAAATGCGCGTGTGCACGATTACACCTCCAGAGATGGACGGTTCTTGGGAACGACGGACTCGACGGTCCACGAGCGGCTTCTGGCCGCCGGCGGGGCTTGAACCCGCTTTACAGACCCGGAGGTGAACGGGCGGGAAGACGGAACGAACCCTGAAGACCCTGCGCCAGAATGTCGCCGGGGCGTACGCGATCCGACGAATGGTCGCCGGCGATGAGTCGACCGGCAAGTTCGGGCGTCGAACCAATCGAACGCAGCCAATGACAGAGATAGCAATGCTCGCCATGCTCGTTGGCAAGCAGCTTCTGGGCTGCCCAGCGGTGCGCGCTGGCGTCATGCGGCGCCGGCGGAAGGTCGCACAGGTCCGCGGCGCGCGCGTGAAACACGCCCGACGCGCCACCGAAGAGCAGGACCGCGAGTGCAAGCGCAGTAAGTCGGCGCACCACCAATACGGTAACGGGCCAGTCGTCGCCACGTCAAGCGGACAGAGCGCCGGCCCCTTTTCGTCACGAGTCGCGGATTTTCGCAGATCATCGCGGATCGGACGACCGGCGCTAAGGCGAGCGAGTACTCGTTATCCCGCTAATCCGCGAGAATCCGCGCCGATCCGCGTCCCGTGACTACCGCGACCGTGACATTGTCCGAACAGCGCCGCTTCAAAACCCATCTGATACAGTAGGACGATCCACCATCCGTCATGACAGCAGGGCTCACTCGAAGCGGGCGATTCTCGAACGTGTATTACGGGTGGACGAACCTCGTCGTCGCGGCCGTTGCCATGGTCGCGACGCTGCCCGGGCGCACACAGGGGCTCGGCCTCGTCACCGAGCCGCTGATTGATGATCTTCAGATCGACCGCGTTACATACGCCACAATCAACCTGTGGGCGACCCTGATTGGCGCGTTGTTCTGCCTCCCGTGCGGCCGTTTGATCGATCGCCTGGGCTCACGCGCGGTGCTGATGGGACTGCTGGCCAGCCTTGGCCTGACGGTGCTCTTGATGGGGCAGATGGCTGGGTTCCTGGCCCTTTGCATCACCATCACGCTGACACGCGGCCTCGGCCAAAGCGCGCTCTCCGTCGTAAGTCTCGCGCTTGTCGGAAAGTGGTTTGCCCGCCGATTGAATCAGGCCATGGGCGTCTTTGCGCTTCTCGTCGGCATTGGGTTCGTGATCGCCTTCCCGCTCGTGGGGCAGGCGGTCCAAGCCTCAGGCTGGCGCGCGGCATGGTCTGGCGTTGGTTTGACGCTTCTTCTGTTGGCGCCAATCGCGTGGGTAACGGTCCGTAACGACCCGCTGGACGGACGCTCGAAGTCCGCTGAAGCAACCACACCAGATGGTCGCCGTGTGGCGGATGTTGACACTTTTACGAGAGACGTCGAAGACATCCGCGTTCAACCCTCAGATCTCACGGTCTGGGCTGCACTTGGCAGCGCGGCGTTCTGGGTTTTCGCACTCTCGAGTTCGGTCTTTGGCCTCGTCTATTCTGGAATCGCTCTCTTCAATCAATCCATCCTCGAACAGCGGGGATTCGATGCGTCCACGTACTATCAGGTGCTGGTCATCAGTACCATGCTCGGGCTTGTCGCAAACTTTGTCGGAGGATGGCTTGCAACCTGGTGGCCGATTCAGCGATTGATGGGACTTGGCATGGGAGTCCTGGCGATTGCGCTGCTGGCGCTGCCCCACGTTCGGTCGCACACTCACGTCGTTTTGTACGCCGTCGCGATGGGTATCGCGGGCGGCATTGTCACGGTCGTCTTCTTCTCCGTCTGGGGTCAGGTATTCGGTCGCAGTCATCTGGGCCGCATCCAGGGTTGTGCGCAGATGATGACGGTCCTGGCCTCCGCCGTTGGACCGCTCATTCTCGCAACGACGCTCGAGCGCACGGGTTCGTACGACCCGATCTTCTACGGCTTATCGGCTGCGGTCGTGGCGCTCGGCGTCGGCGCCTGGTGTGTGAGCCTCCCTCATCGCGATCGTCGGCCCTTGACCTCGGGCCTGTCAGGCGCCGTCACCGAAGCCTCCTGAAAAACCGCCCGCTCAGATCGTTTTTAGGAACGCGATCAAGGCACGCCGATCCTCCTCTGTCAGCGCCAGGCCAAACGGGTGACCCTGCACGCGCGCTAATCGGGCGGGATCAAACCACTCCTCGAGATCCCGAACCGCTCCGCTATGCTGCAGCGGCCCTCGGTACCAGACGCCTCTCAAAGACGGGACCTTGTAATATCCAGTGCCCTTCCGCGTCCGCAGTGCCAGGTTTGGATCGGTACCAACCGAACGGTTGATGATGCCGTATCGATCGAAATGGTCTTTCGGGATCTCGAACCCATCAACGGGGATCAATTTGTTGCTCGTGTACAACGGTGGCGTATGACAGATGTCACAGCCCTCGGTCCGGAAAATCCGGCCTCCGCGTTCTGCGGTAGTATTGACCGCGTTCGGGTTCGCTGGAGGTTTCAGCGCGTAGAGAAACCGCCCCAGGGCAAACAGCTGCTCATCGCTGTACCGCTGCAGGGTTGTCGGACTCGGCAAAGGATCCAGCAAGGTAAATTCCCCAAATCGATCCAGCGAGTTGGCACCCTGAACCAGGGCCACGTACCGCATCAGATCGGCAATCGATCGCTGCAGCACGACGCCCGTGTGATCGAGATGCTTGAGATCGGCCACACCAATCAGGTCAGGAATCTGCGCAGGAGTGAACAAACTCAGATTGACACGCGTTGAGACGCCTGGGGGAATGGCGGCGTAGGTGCTCGCAATCTCCTCGAGCGTCATTGTTGCAACGCGCGCTGCCGGGTCGGGTTGCAGCCACGGCATGGAAAAGAAGGTTCGCTGACCGAGCCGAATCGACTGGACGAGGGCTTGCGGATCTCGGCTGCGCGCGGCCTGCAGCCGCATGTTCTCGGCCAGAATGCGATCTACCGGAAAGTTCCCTTGCGCACCTTTCAGGAGCGTGCCATCGGGCATGACTCGCGCGTGACACATCAGGCACGATCCGCTTCCAACTTCAACGACTCCCTTCCTCCTGATGAGATAGCGCGAAAACGGCATGATGCCGTCTCGTGTGACGGGGACGCCGTGCCGGTCGTACCACGCTCGATCCCGTACCTGGCTCAGCGTGAAGGTCGCGCCAAATCCGATCGGCGAATCGAAGACGAGCTCTCCTGCTGCTAGCCAGTCCTCATCAGATTTGAACGTGGCGGCATCGAACGCGACGACCGGCTCCTGTGTTTCGAGCCACGACAGGTAACCGGCCGGCTCGTACCCGGGGGCATAGATTGGGTAACTCCTGTAGATAGGCCTGACAGGAATCCGGTAGTAGTAGTCGGGCTCGACATGCCTGGGCGAGGCTGCTCGGTTTACGAGCGGCAACTCGAACCTGCCAAGCTCGTCCGTGTCCCAAGTACGTGGAACGACCTGTTGTGACCACGTGGCTCTTCCCACGACGAGAAGCGCAACGAAGATCAGACAAACGTAGGGGCGGGTCCTTAGACCCGCCCGCACAGGTCGCCCTGTCACGCAGTCCTCCTAGCGCGTAGCGATGCGGAATCGTCCGCCGAATCTTGCCGTGCGTGGAAGGCCAGGATACCCGAGCACACTCTCGAACGTTTCGTCGGTGAGGTTGTCAACCCTCGCGAAGAGCGTGAGCGCTTCGTGCACGCGGACTTCGGCGCCCAGTCCCAGAACCGCGTAACCGGGATTCACGGTGATATCAACCGCTCGTCCGGTTGGGAACTGCGGCGATGGCACTGCCGTCAGTCCCAGGAACGCTGCGTCGTGTCGCTGGCCCACCGCGCGCAGGTCAATGTTGGCGCTCACGAGCTTGTGCGTGTAGGTCAAGCGAACCGTGCCCGAGTGCTTTGGCCGGCGCAGCAGGGCTTGTCCCGGCTGAAACTGCTCGCTCGTGCTGATGAAGGCCACGACCTCGGAGTCCACCAGCGCGTACCCTGCGCTGGCCATCACACCGGCGAGTGGCCGCTGCAACGCGGCCTCCAACTCCCAACCGGTCGCCTTCGAGCCGTCGATGTTGAGAAAATCCGGACGTCCGTCGGGGGCAAATCCGGTGGACCGGAACGCGACCTGGTCTCTGTAGTGATTGTTGAAGTAGACGACCCGGGTCAGCCAACGCTGGTCGTTGAACGTGATCTCGGTGCCAACATCAACGGTCCGAGCGCGTTCGGGATGCAACTGGGGGTTTCCGTCAGTGAACGCTGAACCGTAGAGCTCTCCGAAGACGGGGTTCTTGATGCCCTTGCCAACGTTGGCAAAGGCCTTGACCGACGAAATCAGACCGCCGGTAAACGGCCGAAGATAACCTCCAAGCGAGAGCTTCGGGATGACTTCGGTTCCATAGCGAGAGTTGTCGTTGATGCGAGCGCCGATTCCGGCAAACCATCGGTCCCGGGTGTTGAACTGCTGCTGTACGAAGTACGCGTGGTTGTCCACTCGAAAACCGTCGTTCAGCGGATCCGTCTCGCGCTCGTACTCATAGCCGGCGCTGAAGCGCTGCGTCTGATGCCAGGTCGTATTGACCTGATATCTGACGGCCGGCCGACGAAATTGCGATTCGAACGCCGAAAAAAAGTCGCTGCGGGGAAACATGGTGCGCGCCAGAAACTGGCCCGGACCAAGAGACCCGGTATTGGCCAGGAGTCGATTGAACTCATCCCGATCGAGGCGTCGCGCAAGCCTCGGACTGTTTGGAAAGACGGCGCCTGGAGTCCCTTCCAGCACCGCAAAGACGTCGTACGCAGCATCGACAACCTGATCGTTCGAAGTCCGTTCAGCACGGAAGTAGGCAACGGTGGCCGCGTGATCGACGCGCCTGGTGATCTGTTGCGAGAAGTCCAAATGCCACGACAGCTCTTGGGTATCAGCAGCGGTCCCTGTGTCGCGCGCGCCGTACGCGATTTGACCTACGGCACGGCCTTTCGCGTCGGCATAGCGCAAGCCAGTCCGAACTGTGGCGCCCTCGTTGATTGTGAAGCCGATGTTTCCGTTGAAGACCGTTTCATCGAAGCGGTCCGGTTCTGGCAGAATGTCCGAAAATGCCCCGTCGGTTGAACGATGGGAGAGCCCGGCGTGGTAATCCAGCCGGCGGCGTGCGCCACCGAGGAGGCGCAGATCGCCCCGCCATGTGTTGAAGTTCCCGCCTTCGACAAATCCGGAAACTTCAGGTCGATCGGACATCCCGGCGCGGCGAGTGAAGACCTGGACGACCGAGCCAATTGCGTCAGAGCCGTACAGAGCAGACTGCGCGCCCCGAACCACCTCGACTCGCGCAATTTCCGCACCAGAAATACGATTGAAATCGAACTGACCGCCGCTGTTGTTGACGCGGACCCCGTCGACAAGCACCAGGTTGTAGTCTGACTCGCCGCCACGTGCGAACAACGACGCAATCGCCCCTTCACGGCCAGTTGCCTCGACGTTGAGGCCCGGTACCCAGCGCACGACGTCGCCCAGTTGACTGCTGCCGAGCGAGGCAATATCCGCTGCATCGACCACCGCAATCGACTGGGTGCTCGTCGCACGACTTTCCGCATTTCTGGACGCAGTGACCACGACGACATCGGTCATGGCACCAACTCCCAGCACGATGTCGCGTGTGACCTCAGTGGAGACGGTGTGCAGTTCGACCGCCTGATCCGCAAAGCCGTCCCGCCGGGCGCGCAACTGCACGAGCACACCGGAGGGAACCTCGATCCGATATCGCCCGTCGGAGGCCGCTTGCACGGCTGTAATGATCCGACCGCCGACGCTGGCTTCGATTGTCGTTCCTGGCAACACGCCGCCAGAACGATCGGTGACCGATCCGATCACAGTCACTCGCGGACCCTCGTCGACTGGCTGTGCATTCAACAACGGCACGGCCGCGCCAACGACGACGAAAACGAGCGTGAAAGGGAAAATCCGATGTGAGAGACGTCTGACAGGCATCGAGTCTCCTTTCCGGCGAGCCACGCGCCGGTCTTCCGTCCCGGAGGACGGAAGGATAGGGACGTGCCTGGCAATTCGGTGTCCTGACTTGCGGATCGTGGCGGCCGCTCTCGCCTTCCCATGCCCTACGGGCACAGTGACGTGACTCGTAACAGTCGGGTTGCGAGCGACCGCTCCCCGCTTACAGTGGCGGGACCGTGTGGGCTTTGCACCCACTTCCCGTTTCACCAGGGAGGCGTCGTTAGGGCGCGGATTATAGCATGCGGTTTCGTGCCCGCCCCCACCCCGGGTAAGATGGTGAAAACGAAAATCTACACGGAGCCGGTATGACGCTTTTCCGCAAGTGGCTGATCCTGTTTCACCGCTACCTGGGCATCGCGCTGAGCCTGCTGTTTGTGGTCTGGTTCGCGTCGGGCATCGTGATGATGTACGCGGGAGGCATGCCGAGACTGACGCCGGAACTGCGTCGCGACCGTCTCCAGGCGCTGGACCTCTCAGGCATTCGGATCGATCCCGCGGAGGCTGCTGAGCGCGCCGAACTGGGGCGCGTCCCTGATCGCGCGCTCCTGCTGACGGTCATGGGACGCCCCGCGTATCGCTTTCCGGGGGCCACAACCGTCTTTGCGGACACGGGAGATCTATTTGACGAAATCGGTGAAACCGAGGCTCGAACGATCGCCGGCCGTTTCGTGAACTTGCCCGTCGAACAGCTGCGTTATGTGCGAATGCTCACACAGCCCGATCAGTGGACACTCACCCAGCGTCAGATGCCGCTTTACAAATTCGCGGTCAACGATGCGGCAGGGACCGAGCTCTACGTGTCGGCGCAGCTTGGTGAAGTGTCGGTCATCACGACCCGCCGGGGCCGATTGCTGGCATGGATTGGTACGATTCCACACTGGCTGTATTTTGCACCGCTTCGACTGAACCAGCCCCTCTGGTATCGCATCGTTGTGTGGGCGGCTGCTCTCGGATGCGTGCTGGCAGTCATGGGGTTGATTCTCGGCGTGACGCAGTTCAGGTGGACCAGGCCTGTCAAGCGGTCATCGATTCCGTACTCGGGATGGATGCGATGGCACTATGTGACGGGAGTCGTGTTTGGCGTATTCACGCTCACCTGGGTGTTCAGCGGTTTGCTTTCAATGGAGCCCTTCGCCTGGACGAACGCACGAGGTTTGGAAGTGGGACGCGATGTCTTCACCGGTGGGCCGTTGGAGCTTGCGCAGTTTCCACGGATGGAACCCGCCGCCTGGACGAATCTGCTCGACGGACGAGTCATCAAAGAGATGGAGCTCGTCAGAATCCAGGATGACCCCTACTACGTCGTGCACCATGCTCCTGACGAGGCTCGCGGTGCCAAGCGGCCGGAACGTCTTCACCAGCCCTACTATGTGACGGGACGGGCTGAACCCGATCGATTGCTCGTTGCTGCAAGAACGCTGGAGATCAAGAGCGAACCCTTCACGGTCGAATCGCTGATGGCCCGGTTGCGCTCCGCTGTACCTGACGCGCCAATCGTGGACTCACAACTGCTCACCGAGTACGACTCTTACTACTACTCGCGAGGACGACAGACACCGCTGCCGGTGCTGCGCGTCAAGTTTGATGATCCTGCTCAGACATGGTTCTACGTCGACCCGGAGATGAGCCAGCTTCTGGCACAAGTACCGCGACTGGCTCGAGTGGAGCGCTGGCTGTACAACGGGCTTCACAGCCTGGATTTTTCGTTTTGGTATCAGAAGCGCCCGCTTTGGGACATCGGTGTGATTCTGCTGAGCCTGGGCGGGCTGGCCTCGAGCGGCATCGGTCTCGTCCTGGGCATCAAGCGCCTCGGGCGCGGTGCCCGGACCGTACGCTCCGCTGAACTTGGTGTCGCGGGGGCCGTGACCGCTCAGAAATCGACTTGAACTGTGAGTCGCGCGGTTCTCGGCAGTGCGGGATGCGTGTGGATGTCGTCGATGCCGCCAGAAGGTTCCCCAGGCAATCGCGACGAATAGAAGTAATCGATGTCGCTGACGTTGCTGTCGAAGATATTGAAGACATCGACAAACACCCGAGCCCGATTCGACAGTCTGTAGCCAAACCCGCCGTTGACGAGCGTCGTCGATTCCGATCGAACACTGTTGTCCTCGATGAGTGCCCGCGGGCCGAAGTACCTCAGGCGCAGGCTGCCAAACGCGCGGCTTGCGGGATCGATGGAAACTCCGCCCGCCAGGACACTCTCAACTGCCCCGGGAATGCGATCGCCAGCGACGTCAAAATCCGTGAACCGGCTTCGAGAGAAGCTCGCGTCGAAGTCAACCGTCACCCACGATCCGACCCGAGCGTAGTTGTTCCACTCGACCCCATATCTTCGGCTCGGCCTGCTGGCTTCGGTCGTTCCAGCGTCGCCGACAAACAGGAGCTCCGACTCGAGGCCCAGCCACCACACGGCAACGGTCGTCTGCAGTCCCGGGATGCGGACAGAGCGCAGTCCTACCTCAGCGCCCCTGGTGCGCACCAGCGGGGTGACGCGATCAGCGGGATCACCCGAAGCCGGATCGATCGTGATCGTCGCACCACGCGCGTCGTTACTGTGAAAGCCGAACCCGCCGCTGACATAAAACTCTGTGCCGTTCCACGGACCCATCACCGCCAAT
This sequence comes from Vicinamibacterales bacterium, assembly GCA_036556585.1. Classification (GTDB taxonomy): domain Bacteria; phylum Acidobacteriota; class Vicinamibacteria; order Vicinamibacterales; family JAMQPK01; genus DATBJG01. Next base: position 5,791 of record DATBJG010000391.1, on the reverse strand, counting down.
GCTTTTGGACTGACAAGACCGTCCTGCTCATTGCCCGAATTAAGAGGGTTGTCTGATGTCACGTCAAACCAGTAGGAATCGGCTCGCAGCCCGAGCAGCGTACGAAACCTGGGTGCCCACTGAATTTCGCTCTGAGCGAAACCACCCAATGAGGTTTGACCCACCTCGTCCTCTCGCGTCGTCGACAGTCGTACCCTTTCTTTCGTCTTGTAGAGCCCGACGTTCGAAATCGCATCATGCCGGAGCTGAACACCAACCGCGCTCTCGGTACCAAACCTGCCCAGACGGCCCAGACGACGATGAGTGAGCCGTGCGCCGGACACAAAGCGGCGATCCGCCTGCTCGAATTGATCTCCGTCTTCTTCGTTGTCGAGGAAGTATGTGAAGTTCGAAAACAGGTTCAGGTTGTAGTGGAGCGCAAACGCCGTAGCTTTTGTAACCGAGTTTCCTCTGGATCGTTGGATTTCTGCCGAAACGCTGACTCGATGGGTGTCGCCACCGTCGGTCGGATCAATGTTACCGAACCGGGTGATCGAACCTTCCTCGATCGCCCGCAATGGAACCTGATCGGTTGCGTCCCATTCACCCCGGTAAGCCATAGCCGTGATGGAGAACCCGTTGCGAGAGTCTCCCTGGCTGTATCGCAGCACTCCGTTTGCTTTGCGGTAGTCCTCCGAGAGGTCCCAGGGCCCATCGTTATGTGTGAATTCAAACGCAGCCAGTAGAGTGCCGCTCGCCAACCGTGGAGCGGCAGCCGCAAACACGCGACCCCAGTCGCCGTTCCCGCCTCCCACGCGAAACATTGGACGATCAAGTGAGTTCACGTAGTTGATATTGGCCGAGCCGGCCGACGAAAAATCGCCATCTTCCGCGTAATAGGGCCCCTTCTTGAATTGAACTCCGCTGACAAGTTCCGGGATGAGGAAGTTCGTGTCCGAATAGCCATGCCCGTGACCGTGCGTCGGGAGGTTGATCGGCACTCCGGCTGCGGTGCTGGCGAAGTCGGTGCCATGATCCAGGTTGAATCCACGCAAGTAAAACTGGTTCGCTTTGCCTTCACCGCTGTGCTGGCTGACGATCACGCCCGGAACGGTTTCGAGAACCTCACCGGCTCGCATGATGGGCCGCGTTTCGAGTTGGGAGGCGACGATTGCACCCTGACTCGCCGCAACGGCAACGCCGACGAGGTTTTCAGCTGGGCGTTCGAGATCGGCAAGGTTGTTGAACGTGCGTCGTCCCGTGACAGTCACGTCAGCGCTCAACGAAAGGTTCATCACTGCGTCGGCAGTGATGCTGGAGCCTGCGGGGACGGTGACGTTGCGACGCGTATGAGCAAAATTAATCAGCCGAAAGACAATCTCAACCGCGCCGGGCGGAACTTGCCCAAATTCGTAGATGCCTAGGTCGTTCGTCACGGCAACGAGCACTCCGCTGGCATGACGCAGTTCAACTGTTACATTCGGCAGGTCGAGGCCGGTCTGATCGACAACGCGCCCGCGAACGCTTGAAGGTGCCTGGGCCGCCAGGGCCCCCTCACTGAGCATCCACAAGGCAGCACAGATCGTGGCCACGCGTGAGATGTCTCTAATGGGCTTTTTCATCTCCTGGTCACAGTCTTCTCCGAGCGCGGGGGCCCGGCGGATTGAAGTCTAAGAGCCAGACTCGCAAATATTGGTGCGGCAAGTTGTCGCAGAAGGGTTAGATCTAAGATCTGACCGCATGGCCCACGATCCCCTCGCGAACTGGTCCTGGCATGTGCCGATGCGCTGGATCACCGTTGCGGTGCAGCTGGGCACAGTGGCCCTGGTCTGGCTGTTTCCCAACCTCGACGCGCCGCTGCGAAGTCTGACACCGCTCATCCTCGCGTCGGCGCTGATGAATGCCGTGTCAGCCGGATGGCTGGCCCGACCTAAGACGCTCCCTCGTGCGATTCGCGCAGTGTCCTTCGCGGCCGATGTGGTGCTGTTGACGGGTCTGCTGGACGTGACGGGAGGTCCCTACAACCCCTTTATTGTGATCTACGCGGTGTACATTGGCCTGGCCGCGGCCACGATGGGGATTGGATGGGCGTGGACAATGGCTGCCTTTTCAGCCGCAGCGTACGGAGTTCTCGTGTACCTGCATTTGCAGCCAGATGAGGGTGAGGTTCACCATCGGCTCACTGATTTCCCAACGCACCTGTTCACGATGTGGACAGCCGCAGTCGGGACAACCGAGCTCATTGCCTTCTACGTCCGACGGGCATCGCTCGCGCTTGCCGACCGGCAGCGTCAGCTCGACGACATGCGCGAGCGCGCGGCCCGCAGCGAGCGTCTGGCCGCCCTGACGACGCTGGCGGCTGGCGCCGCGCACGAGCTCTCCACGCCGCTTGCGACAATTGCCGTCGCCACGCGCGAGCTCGAGCATGCGATCGGACGCATTGACCAGTCTCATGCACTGCTCGAGGATGCAAGGCTGATCCGGACCGAAGTCGGTCGGTGCCGGACGATCCTCGATCAGATGAGCGGCCGAGCCGGGGGGATTGCACCGGACGAGCCCGAACGTCTCCACCTGGCCGAGGCCATCACTGCGGTGCTCAAGCGCCTTCCCGCCGACCGTGCCGATCGATTGCGCGTCACCATGCCGGAGCCGATTGATCCAATCGTGCTGCCGCGCACGGGTCTGATCCAGGCCATCACATCGCTCGTCAAGAACGCGTTCGACGCGAGCCCCGTGTCGAGTCCGGTCCACTTGCGCGTGTCACGTCACGATGGCGTCCTGCGGGTGATCGTACAGGATGAAGGATCTGGCATGTCTGCGGAAGCCCTGGCGCGGGCGGGTGAACCGTTCTATACGACCAAAGAACCCGGGTATGGGTTTGGACTTGGCGTATTTCTCGCGCGGGTCTTTACCGAGCGCGTTGGCGGCACGCTGACGTTCGAATCCGACCGGGGTACGAGAGTGACGCTCGATCTGCCCGCGAACCGTGAGGAGAGTGTGTGAACCCGGAACGTTTTGGATTGATTGGCAAGGACGGCCGGACGCTGCTCGTCGTTGATGATGATGCGGTCTTTCGATCGAGGCTGGTCAGGGCGTTTCGTGAGCGCGGGTACGACGCCGTCGGTGCGGCGGACCATGAGGCGGCGCTCACGGTTGCCCGCGTGGAGACTCCCGAACTTGCGCTGGTGGACCTGCGGCTCCCTGGCAAGTCTGGTCTCGACGTCGTCAGGGATCTCAGACAGCTCGATCCCACGACGGTCGTGGTGGTGCTGACCGGGTACGGCAGCATTGCCACTGCCGTGGAAAGCGTCAAGCTCGGGGCCAGCACCTACCTGACGAAACCGGTTGACACCGATCAGGTCCTGGCCGCATTTGAAGGAGAATCCGTCTCGAGTTCCGGGCCTGCAAGCGTGCCCTCGCTCGCACGGGTGGAGTGGGAGCACATTCAACGCGTGCTGGCAGACTGCGGCGGCAACATCTCACAGGCGGCACGCCTGCTCGGCATCCACCGCCGCTCGCTGCAACGGAAGCTCGCGAAGTATCCGTCCTCCCGGTAGAGCGGTGGGGGCTTCAGTTGCTCAGTCGTTGAGTACGAATAGTGGTCTGCTGGTCGGTTCGATTCAGTTTGTCTGTCTACCGCCAGAGGTCCATTTGAAGGGTCGCGGCCACACCGGCCTGGCACCAGTTGACGCCGCCGCATTCGGTGAACCCGAGATCGGTGTCGCTGTAGCGCAGATCGATCGATACCTTCTTCCAGGTGGTCGTTGCGCCGATGTCCCAGAAAGTACGCTCAGTGGCGCGCGGGGCCCAGCGACGGCCGATCTGTCCTCCGGTCTTGAGCCATCCTGCCCATCGGTACGATGCTTCCCCAGTCACGCGCCACGCCGGTCCGCCGTCGTAGGGTGTGTCGGGAATCCATGCCATCGTGCTCACGAACGTCAGCTCCTCGACCGACCGGCGAAAGCGTGCCTTTGCCGTGACAAAGTTATACGTGGGACCCGGAACGTTCTTGTCCGGGAAGAAGGAGTACATGGCTTCGAGAGTCAGGTGTGTTCGGCCAACATCTAGATTGCGTCCCGCGTACACGTCGACTTCGAACGACGTCGTCGCATCGCCGAGATCGCTGAAGTCGACGCCTGACATCCACACGCCCGCGTAGAAGTTGTCCGGCCGCCACCAATAGAGCGATGCCTGCACGGTTGGCTCGTGATCGCTCAAGCTCTGCCCGTCGTAGCGATAGTCACTTGTGAGGAGCAGCGACGGGAACAGCCGGCCCCAGGGACTTGGCGGATCCTGTGCGTTTGCGGAGGAGCGCCCGATCGCCAACAGCACAAAGGCCGCGAAAAGTACCCCCGCTTGTCGATGCATTTGCAGCCCCTTTCACAATCAGAAGACAAGTTAACTTGACACAAGCGGTTCACAGATGTCAAGCATACTTGATATTTAGTCAACTAAAGCTGATAATGGGCCTACAGGAGGGTTCTCGCGATGCCTGCACGTGGTTCGTCGGCCGCCCAACGGTACGCGCGCCGCATCTGGCCGACGATGCTGGCGTATGTCGTCCTGCTGGCTGTGACGATCTGGGCGCTCGACTCTACAGCGGTGCGTGGCGCCCTCCGTTATGCAATCGGGGTCTTACCCGCCGTTCCGCTCGTCGGAGTTATAGCGTTGGTCGCCCAGGCGATCTCGGCGGAGCCGGACGAGTTTCAGCGCGCGGTGTGGGCCGAGGCCTTTTCGTGGGGAACGGCGACCACGATGGTGGCGACGACGGTCTGGGGGTTTCTCGAGATGGCGGGAGCGCCCCACGTACCGCTCTACTGGGTCTTCCCGCTCTTCACGGCGTCGACGCTTGTCGCGATTTTCGCGGTCCGGCAAAGATATCAGTGAAGAACCGGTTGAAGGTGCTACGCGCGGAGCGGAACTGGAGTCAGGCAGATCTTGCAGAACGGCTTGAGGTCTCGCGCCAGAGCGTCAACGCGATTGAGACAGGCAAGTTCGATCCGTCATTGCCACTGGCCTTTCGAATCGCGCGTCTATTCGGCCAGACCATCGAATCGATCTTCGAAGATGACAGTGGAAAATGAAATGCAAGGCGCGGCGTGAAGCCTAACAGAGCGTTGCACCGGCGCCTTCGTGGACGGGTTTCTGAATCCGCCAGTGCAGGCCCCCGCGAGCAACCGCTACGGTCCGGATCGTGTTTTTCGGGTCGACGACACGGCGCTCAGAGCTTCCGCCCTCGGCGCCCACGTGCTCGATAGCATCCTCAAGTACGTCGCTCCCGAACTCGGCTGGCGCTGACCGCTAACGCTCCACGTCCGATGCGATATCTGCGTCGATCAGGCGATCACTCGTTCTCGACGCGTAGAGATCGGGTCGCTGATGTGACAGGTCCGGCGCACAAGGAGAAAAGACCGAGTTTCCACAGGAATGTGGGAGTGATCAAGGGTGGAGTCATTTCCACCGAGGCCGGACACGCATCACGTTCGATGGATCGGGTGCCATCCCCTCGAGCCCGAACGACTCTGGGTCGCGATCGAGGCCGGCGCACTGGTATCCACGGTCGACGGCGGCCGCACATGGCGCGACCGCGTTCCTGGGGGACCGTGGGACACCCACGAGCTCGCCGTTCATCCCGATGCTCCCGATACCCTGCGCGTCTCCGCTGGCGATGGATATTTCGAGAGCGACGACGCCGGCGAGACGTGGCGCTCGCCCAGCGCCGGCCTCGAGGTCGGCTACTTGGCGCAGCGTGGCCATCGATCCGGAACACGCAGACCTCGTCGTTGTATCGGCCTCGTCCGGTCCGTACTCC
>DATBJG010000390.1:0-1814 GCA_036556585.1 Vicinamibacterales bacterium | reverse complement strand
TCGTGAGGTGCGCCTTCGACGGCGCGCGAGATGACGCGGCGAATCTTTTCGAGCTCGTTCATGAGATTGACGCGGGTATGCAGGCGCCCAGCGGTGTCAATCAGCACAACATCGCGGTTCTTAGCCTTTGCCGACTGGACGGCATCGAAGACCACGGCTGCGGGATCTGCCCCCTCCCGAGCGCGAACGAGATCGACGCCCGCGCGCCCTGCCCAGATCTCCAGTTGCTCGACAGCAGCCGCTCGATAGGTATCAGCCGCGCAAATCAGCGGGCGAGCGCCCTGGGACTTCAGGAGATTCGCCAGTTTTCCGACGGTGGTGGTTTTCCCTGTTCCGTTGACTCCGACAATCAGCCACACACGTGGTGGACCTCCTTGACGGACCTCGGTCTGAACAAGGTTGAAGATCGAACGGATCTCGTTCTTGACCAGCTCGCGCAGGTCCTGGCCGGGTCGTGTTCGCTCTCGCACGGCTGACACAACGCGCTCGGTTGCCCCCACGCCAACATCGGCAGAAATCAGCAACTCTTCGAGCGCATCGAGCGTCTCGACTTCCACGGCACGCGACTGCGCGCCGGACGTGGTCGCGCCCGAGATCGCATCGAACTTTTCAACGATTTGCTGGGTGGTACGAGAGAGACTTTCGCGGAGCCGATCGAAGAACCCCATTGACGAAAATTCTATCACCCGCTCTCGTCTTCGGTCCGCTGCCGCCGAAGCATCAACTCCTCGACGGCCGCGGCAGGGGAACGACGACCGGCGAGGACGTCACCCATTTGCGACGCAATCGGCAGCTCGACACCAAACCGCTTTCCGAGCGCCTGGGCCGCCTCGGTCGTACGCACGCCCTCGGGTACCATCTTCATGCCAGCCAGGATCTCGGCCAGCGGGCGTCCTCGCGCGAGCTCGATACCCACGTGACGATTGCGGCTGAGATTACCGGTACAGGTGAGGACGAGATCCCCGAGACCGGTCAACCCCGACAATGTTTCCCGCCGCCCTCCAACTGCGCACGCGAGACGTGTGATCTCGGCGAGCCCGCGGGTCACGAGTCCGGCCAGCGCATTGTGACCGAGCCCCATCCCTTCCACGACCCCAGCGGCAATGGCAATGATGTTCTTGAGCGCACCGCCAATTTCAACACCAATGACGTCCGAGCTGGCGTACAAGCGAAAGTAGGGAGCCCGCAGCTCGGCTTGAACCATGCCGGCTACGCTGGCATCCGTACACGCGATCGAAACCGCCGTCGGCAGTTGTCGCGCGACTTCGGCCGCAAAGCTTGGACCCGACAGCACTGCAATCGGACGCCGACCGCCCAGCTCCTGCGCGAGAACTTCCGTCATCCTCAGCAGAGTCTCGGTTTCGAGACCTTTCGTGGCACTCACGACGACAGCATTCGACGGAACGAATGGTCGGGCCGCGCGCCAGACCGTACGGACGCCATGAGATGGAATCGCCGAGATGACGAGGTCAGCACCGGCCAGCGCCCGCTCGAGCGATGCGACCGGCACGACACTGGCCGGCAGCAAAACGTCAGGCAAATACACGGCGTTGGCTCGTCGCGCGGCCATCTCCTCCACCAGCCCCGCATCGCGAGCCCACAACCGAACCTCGTTCTGCATGCGCCCGAGGTGAACGGCAAGCGCCGTGCCCCAACCGCCCGCCCCCAGTATCGCGACTGTTTTCATATCCGGATTCTGTGCTCGACACCCGCCACGAGCCGCCGCAGGTTTTCCCGATGACGCTGGACGACGATGGCCGCCGTGACCAGCGCGCCAATCACAACCGACGAGGGCGCGCTCATGAAATACGCAA
>DATBJG010000389.1:0-9082 GCA_036556585.1 Vicinamibacterales bacterium | reverse complement strand
TGTTCGTTGGAAGCTCGGTGCAAACGATCCGGTTCTTCAGTTCGAAGTTCAACGTTCGAAGTTCGGCCCGCCGACGCGACGAAGTCGCGAAGGCGGCCGGTATGCGCCCGTAGCTCAGCTGGATAGAGCGTTGGCCTCCGGAGCCAAAGGCCGCAGGTTCGAATCCTGCCGGGCGCGCCAACCGCCGCCGCTAGCGCGGCGGCGAACTGAGAACTTCGAACTTGAAACTTCGAACTTCGGACGGCCTTCAGCGATCGTTTGAGTCTCGCTGAGCAGGATCCGGGTTTTCAGTTCGAAGTTTGAAGTTCGAAGTTCTCAGTTCGCCCCGCCGAAGGCGGGGCGCATGGGCCCGTAGCTCAATTGGCAGAGCAGCAGACTCTTAATCTGTTGGTTCTCGGTTCGACTCCGAGCGGGCTCACCACTTCCTCAGCAAACCGAGTGTCTTTTTTGGAGGCGTAGCCGATCTGCTTCTGGACGTGTGCGCCGGCGCCAGCGCCGCGCCGAGAGCCCCGCTAGACCTGACCCCAGCAAGAGAAGCGAGGCGGGCTCAGGGATCGGAGCCGGCGGCGCCTGCACACCGGGATAGACCGTGCCCGACCCGGTCGTCAGGAGGGCGCCCGCGGGAATCACGAGATTGGTGATCCGACCCGTGCTGAAGAAATCAAGGCTGCCGGCACCCTCGCCGGTATGTCCGCGCAGGTGCAGGCCGCCGCTGAACTGCTGTCCGTAGGTGAATGCCACGTCGAAGCTGCCGCTCAGTGACACCGGAAGCGAGGTCGGCGTGGTCGGACAACAATCGATAACGGCGCTGGCTAGTGTTGTGCCGAACTGTCCCGGAACCGGATGGAATGTATCCCAGTAGACAACGGTAACGTCACACGCAGTCGGTTCTCCGCCACAGCCAATGGGCGTGCCGGCCGGCATCGAGAGAGTGCCGGTGAGCCCCCACTGGACCGTCATCACCCCGCTGCCGGACCCGCCGGTGAACAGAAAATCGTCTCTGAAGATCGAGTCCACCTGCGCGAAGAACGGCGACGCCTTGACGCGGTTCACCCCGTAGTCGGTCGTGACCTGATTGGGGCCCACGGTCGCGGTCAAGGGCCGACACTGCCGGATCGGAAATCAGAGCCGGCGACCGCGAGAATCTCGGAGAACAGGATGGGAGCTGCCTGGGCCTGGGCGAGACCCCATGAACGAGGCCACCGTGCCAAGCGCCGAGATCACGGCCGACCTGACGCTGATCCGGGACATGGTGCTCCTCCGTGCAGGGGGTCCGACGAAACGACCGCACGTACGCAACTGTCGTGCCTTTGAAAGGGAACTGCGGGTCATTAGAGAACGCTGGCGCCGCGGGATCCGTCAATGCCAGGCTCACTTTTGTCTTCCCAGCGTCGGCTTTAACTCGTCCGATCCTGAAGCCCCTGGAAGCGGATGAAAGCATTGTGAGCAATGCAGATCGAGCATGGAGCGCTCGCGGATCAATTGTTCGATTCAACACAGGCCGCTTTGGAGGGGGTTCACACCGACCTGCCAGATGGTGGGGTCTGACTTGCAGCCTTAAGTCCGCTGCCAGTGGGACTAGTGCGCTTAGGACAATTGCCGTAAAGCCCGTGGATACACCGTTTTCCCAAGCAACTTGCCTGCAGTCATGTTCCCATCGGACCAGACAGGCCTGGCATTCAGGTTGCTTTAGGGGTGAGCCGTTCGGCCAATACTTTGGCTTCTGGGCTGGCTTCACGGGGGACATACATGACTCGATTCCGGACACTTCCTGCTCTGATCATCGGTGCTGCGCTCCTGACCATCGTTGCCACGACGCCGGCATCGGCGAGCGTGATTGGCATCTCCACGGAAGCCGGGATCACGAACAACGGCAACCTGGATTGGGGCGTGCTGGGCGGACAATTCACCGTCGTGACAAACCCATTCACGATACCGGTGCCGGGAATTGCCGGGTTGACGATCACGGGCTCCAAGGGCGCGGGATCGTTCGAGCGCCGCGATCAGAACAGTGGCTGGGCTGGCAACTTCGGGCCAGGCGAGGAGCTGTTGTGGACCCGGGGACTAAGCGGCCCGATGACATTCGTGTTCAACAACCCGATTGCCGGCTTTGGTGCGCAGATTCAACAAGACCAATTCGGGGCGTTCACGGCCACTATTGAGGCTTTCAACAGCGCCAACGTCTCTCTCGGGTCCTTCACGCGCACCGATGGAAACTCGACTTCGGCCGGCGATGACTCCGCAATCTTCATCGGCCTCCTGAGCAATGCTACGGACATCAGCCGCATCGTCCTGAATGTGACCAGTGCCGATTTTGCCATCAACGCCCCGCGCATCCAGCAGGGAACCCCTCAGACGCCGGTTCCGGAGCCGGCCTCGATGCTTCTCCTCGGCAGCGGACTCGCGGCGGCCGCCGCTTTCCAGCCCCACTTTTTTTCGGCGCCCTCAATTCCTGTTCGCCCTGACCTCCCTTCCAGGTTTCCGGCTACGATTCGACGAACGCGACGGAACGGTCCCGCGAACGAGAGGCTGGATTGCCACCTCGCAGGTTTCTCTTCGTCTCGCTCGACGGCCTGATTGGCGACACCGCGTGGACCGTCGCCCGGGAAGGCAACGACGTCCGCTATTTCATCGGCAACGCCGAAGAGCGCGAAATCGCCGACGGGTTCGTCGAGAAATCCACCGACTGGCGCCGGGACGTGGAGTGGGCCGACGTCATCGTGTTCGATGACGTTCTGGGCCAGGGCACGGAGGCGCAGAAACTTCGCCAGGCGGGGAAACTGGTGGTGGGCGGGACGCCGTACACCGACCGCCTCGAGGACGACCGCGGCTTCGGGCAGAAAGAGCTGCAGTCGGCCGGCGTCTCGATCATTCCCCAGCGGGACTTCACGTCGTTCGACGAGGCGATCGAATTCGTCCGGGCCAACCCGCATCGGTACGTCATCAAGCCGAGCGGAGAAGCGCAGAATCTGAAAGGCCTCCTGTTCGTCGGCGAGGAAGAAGACGGACAGGACGTGCTCCAGGTGCTCGACGACTACAAGAAGGCCTGGGCGCACCGCATCCGCGAGTTCCAGCTCCAGCGGCGCATCGTCGGCGTCGAAGTCGCGACCGGCGGGTTTTTCAACGGCCGCGAGTTCGTGACGCCGATCAACGTCAACTTCGAGCACAAGAAGCTGTTCCCGGGAGACATCGGCCCGGCGACCGGCGAGATGGGCACGACGATGTTCTGGAGCGAGCCCAACCGGATCTTCAACCAGACGCTCAAGAAGATGGAGCCTCGGCTGCGCGAGGAAGGCTACGTCGGCTACATCGACGTCAACTGCATCGTGAACGCCAACGGGATCTATCCGCTCGAGTTCACGGCGCGGTTCGGCTATCCGACGATCAGCATTCAGCAGGAGGGACTGATCACGCCGATGGGGGATCTCTGCACGGCCTGGCGAGCGGCACGCTGTCACGCGCAAGAGCCCGCAGCGGATTCCAGATCGGCGTCCGCATCGTCGTGCCGCCATTTCCGTTCGACGATCCGAAACGATTCGAGTCGAGCTCGAAGGACGCCGTGATTCTGTTCAAGACGCCGTCGCGCGACGGCATTCACATCGAAGACGTGAAGCTCGTGAACGGCGAGTGGCTCGTGACAGGCACCTCGGGCGTTGTGCTCATCGTCTGCGGGACCGGGCCGACGATGCGGCAGGCGCAGCGGCAGGTCTACAACCGCGTGCGGAACGTCATGATTCCCAACATGTACTACCGCGAAGACGTCGGCGATCGCTGGTCGGAGGAGGACAGCGATCGGCTGCACTCGTGGGGATATCTGCGGGAGACGTGAAGGCCGAACGTCGCCGCCGGTTCTGCACCACGCTCTGAAGAGATAGCCGGCTCCACCCTGTCCCTGGCCCGCCCAGCGGTCAGTTGCTGGCGATGGCCGGCGCCGCGATCATGCCCTTCGAGTTGTAGTCGTTCGGAACGATGCGGTAGCGGTAGACCATGCCGTGCTCGCCGACGGCGTAACCGCTCGTGCGCGCCGGCAGGCTGGACGAGGCCACCATCGCGGGAAACGTGATCTCGCGCGAGAGCCAGCTCTTGCCGCCGTTGCTCGTGTAGGTCATGCGGCGGTAGAAGATCATCCAGCCGACGTTGGCGTCGGCGAATACGAGACTCGACTTCAACGCGCCCTGGCCGCTCACGCCCGCCCACGTCTTGCCGCCGTCGGCGGTGCGGAACATCTTGCCATCCTTGGCGCGAAACACACCGTTCGTCGCGTCCAGGAACCGGAGCGAGCTTTCATGCGAGCTCTCGCCGGGCAGGACCACCCAGGCGGTCCACGTGGCGCCGCCGTCCTCGGTCTTCGTCAGGACGTTGCCGGCGTCCTCCGGCAGCGGTCCGCCAATGGCGTAGCCCACCTGGGGCGTGGGGAAGTGCAGACTGTTGAAGTGGCAGTCCGCTTCGCGCATCAGGCCTTTGATCTCGGTCTTGATCTTGCAGGTCTGAACCGGGCGCCACTTCTTGCCGGCATCATCGGTGCGAACGATCTGATGCGCCCAGTTCGCCACGAATCCGATCGTGGGCGTCGTGAAGGCATAGTCGTAGCGATGCTCGGGCACGCCGCCGCTGGGCGCCCAGGTCTGTCCGTCGCTGGTCGAGAAGAGCTTGTAGTCGCCGCTGGGCGAGTACTGGATCGCAAATCCATGCGTGGCGTCCACGAAGCGCAGATGGTCGAAGCTCCCGTCGCTCGATTGCGGGTCGCCGATCTGCAGGTCCCATTTCTTGCCGCCGTCCCTGGTGTGGTAGATGACGCCGCCCGACGTGAGGTTCTTTCCACCGGCCACCCAGCCCTCCTCCGGGCTCACGAAGTGCACGGACATCAGATCGAGATCCTCCGGCACGTTGACCGGTTCCCAGATGGCCTTGAACTTCGCCTGGTCGCCGGGTTTGGCGGGCGCGCCGGCCCGCTGGCCTGAGGTCTGGGCGGATGGCCGCGCGGCCAGGATGGCAAACGCACACGATGCTGCCGCCGTCACGACAACGAAGAGTCCGCGAAAACGAGGCTGGAGCATGGTCCTCATCGAGCTTCCTCCCAATTCGTCCGGATGGGACCGTACTTTTGTCCTCCGCTGCGCAGAAGTCAAGATGTCGCGGCGCGCTTCCGGCCCGTCACCAGGAGACCGACGCCGATTAGATTCGTGGCGACGATGAGTCCTGACATCGGTCCGGTCACCTTCGAGAGGGCACCGGCAGCTCTGGAGCGAGCCCAACCGGCTCTTCAACCTCACGCTCAGGAAGATGGAGCCGCGTCTTCGCGAGGAAGGCTACGTCGGCTACATCGACGTCAACTGCATCGTCAATGCCAGCGGCATCTACCCGCTCGAGTTCACTGCGAGATTCGGATACCCGACGATCAGCATCCAGCAGGAAGGGTTGATCACCCCGATGGGCGATCTGCTGCATGGACTGGCGAGCGGCACGTTGTCACGCGCGAAGGCGCGGAGCGGGTTCCAGATCGGCGTCCGGATTGTCGTGCCGCCATTTCCGTTCGACGACCCGAAGCGATTCGAGTCCAGCTCGAAGGACGCGGTCATCCTGTTCAAGACCCCGTCGCGCGAAAACATTCACATCGAGGACGTCAAGCTCGTGAATAGCGAATGGCTCGTGACGGGGACGTCTGGAGTGGTGCTGATCGTCTGCGGCACCGGGCCGACGATGCGACAGGCCCAGCGCCAGGTCTACAACCGCGTGCGGAACGTGATGATTCCCAACATGTACTACCGCGAAGACATCGGGGATCGCTGGTCGGAAGAAGACAGCGATCGGCTGCATTCGTGGGGTTTTTTGGGGGAGTCCTGACGCGCGGTTGTCCGTCACGCATCGAGTGGAAGCAATCGGAAGGGTCTTCCACTGGAACTGCGAAGCGCCCAAAAGTGGCGTTCGTCAGTGCACAGGAGATCGATGGTGTTGTGGCGATTTGCCAGGACGACGACCGATGCGTCCGCGAGGCCGATGTCGAGGTCCGAGTATCTCTCCATAGTCCGCCTGGCGTCGCTGACATCCTGAGCTGAGAACGTCTCGAGCTGATACGCACCGCGGGTGATTTCGTCGAGGAGCGCCAGTTGCGCCGACTGGTCCGCGCGTTGGTCAATGAGGCAGTCCAATTCAGCGAGCACGAAGGGCGAAAGGAGCCGCGGAGGTCTCGCGGCGACGAGTGCAGCAACGGCACGGCCATGCAGCGCTTCATTCGCGTCGAGCGCCGCGTAGAGCCCGCCGGTGTCCAACACGATCACCGCTGACCGAAGCCTTCGAGCGCCCCATCGACGTCCCCGGCGATCGATGGCCCTGACGATCGAAACAACGGGAGTCTGGGCGCCGGGGCGCCGTCTTCGCCGGCGATTCGCGAAACCGCCTCGCGCAGCAGTTCTGCCTCACTGCGTCCCCGCTGCCGCGCGGCTCGCTTCAGGGCCCGCTTGAGCTCACGGGGAAGGTAGACCGTGGTCTTTGTCATGCCTTACATATACCATACAAATGATACCATACAGGTGGTATTAGTCCAGCTGGTGTTTCCTCAACGTGTTTGTCGCCGGCTGAGGCTGTTGGCCTGGCTGAGGCCCGCTCGCGAATTCCTCTTCGGCACCGTCGACGGCCTGATTGGCGACAACGTCTGGAGGGTCACGAAAGAGGGGAACGACGTCCGCTATTTCGTTCGGGAACGATCCGTCTCGCGACCAGCTGGGATTCTCTCTTCCTGCGAAGATTCCCACGGCAGTCGCTTCGAATGGGATCCGTCGGCGTCGATCACGTAGAGATCCCAGTTGGCCGCGCTCTGGGAGGCGAACGCAAGCGGCCGTCGGGTGTACTGGGCTAAATGCCGTGGTCCTGTGACCTAGCCTGTTAGGGGAGTGCTTGTAGACCTGTCGTTCTCCGCAGCCCAATCGTGGTTCTGGCCAGCGGACCGCGTCCCTCGTCGATGATCGAGTCGAGCCTTGACTGTCCGTCGCCGCGCGCGCCATCGAACTCGAAATGCGCGCTGTCCTGTTTGGCCGCCATCGTCACGTGACCGCCGCCCGAGAGCGCAGCCCAACGGTCAGGACGAGGTGTGTCGTTAGCCGCGGTGTTTGAAACGTCGCCGTACCCCCGCCAGGCCCAGGCCGGCGCCGAGCAGGAGCAGCGTTGCAGGTTCCGGAACCGGAGTCCGAACGATCGCAAAGTCGGCCGCGTTGCCGAAGAACTGATTGCCTGTGCTGAATCGATCCTGTCCGACGAAGACCCCGCCCTCTTGGTCAAGAACTCCAGACCCAAAAGATCCAGTGGTTGCTCCACTCGTCCCACCGCTGTTGACGGCAATTCGATGACCCAACTGCCAGCCAATTAGGCTTGCGGAGACTCCCGTCAGCGCTACCGTGGTCGACGCTGTAGCAAGGTTGAAATCGTTCCCAGTGTCACCAAAAAATGAAAGGGTATCGATGTTGAATAGGTTGAAATTCAGGCGAAACCCGCCAAGAAATGGCAGCGTCGAGGTTGCAGTGATCGTAATGTTATAAGCACCCGTTACGTTGTCGAACTGGAACAAGAACCCAGTTAGGTCGGGCACTGAAGTCCCACCGAGTAAGTTGCTGTCTCCAACGAGGTCGAAAAAGGTGAACTCGAGAGGTATGGCTTCAGCTCTCGACGGAGCCACGACCGACCCTGCAAGGAGAAAGACGAAACCCAGTGACCGGCAGTACCGACTGGAGATTCTCATTGGGCACCTCATTCCGGCCGCGGAAGCGGCATGAATCCGGCAGGAGCCTCTAGCAATCGCTGTGCCGCGGTCACCCCTGACTGAGCGGAGGAATTGTCTTGGCCGTTCCGGTCGATGCTACGCAGGGTGGACCCCAGTGCGGAAGTGCGGTGTCGCGCCAGCGTGGTTGCAAGTGGGGCGCCTCCGGGGCGAACTTGTCATGAGCTGCGTGCGCGACCTGCGCAGGTATCATCATCGGGGAGCGCGACCTCTTGACCTGCCCCAACGGCAACTGGGCCAGCCAGATGCACAGAAGACCCGGCGGCCGCTAATAGCAATCGCCATGCCGCAAACGCTATTGCGACCCAGCGACGCGTGGCCTGACAATTGCCTTGGACGTGGCCTTCTGTAGCGCCGCCGAGGGCATCATTCAGGTGTCTCGTTTACTGGTCTAGTGAGCCTAACGATGGCTGGCCAAGTTATTTAGGTTGGGTCGCGACATGCAAGACGTTACCGCGTGCTGAAAGCCACCTGCGCGGCTGACAATCCTCAACCGTGCAGGATTCTGCTAGTTGAATTCCGAATACGCGCTTGAAGTCGGGGACGTTGCGGAAGTCGTGACCGCCCGGTCCCCAAGCGCAATCCTGCAAACCGACAGCTCCTCGCTCGACGCGCTCAGAGGAGGTTTTCCACAGCTCCCACAACGCCTTTTTCTCCTTTCTTTTTCAGGGTGAAAAACCGTCAGACCGAGGGGTCAGTTTTAGTGTCGCAAGGGGGGTCAAAGGATCCTGTCGCTTGACATCTGCTGCTAAGGCGCCGCGCCAAACGGCCAGGTGCGTTAGGTAGTGGGCTGTATGCTGCGGTTAACGTCCCTACCTACCGACGCCATCGATCGATAATCATCAGCTCAGTCTTCAAGACATCCGTCTGCGCCCAGGGCGCCGAACTTCCATCCCGCGTGACGCTGAAACCACTCGAGAGCTGGGTAACTGGTACTGGCCAGGCAGCCGAAACCACTTGAGACGCGAATTCAAAGTACCGAATACCAGAATTCCGTCCCAACTGCATGAACACGATGCCGTCGTTGGTGACGCTCCAACGGTTCTGGCGGACGCCTTCGAGGACAAACGTTTCCCTGCCGCTGGCAACTGGCATGGACCACAACCCCGGGGCGTCGTCGCTCCGGACGAAGTAGAGTACGTCGCCGGCCGGCGACTCGAACCCTTGCGAGGCTTCGCCCTGTGTGACGATGGCAGGTACGCCGCCGGTCGAAGGCATTCTCCACAACTGCCCGCGACCAGTGCGGTCTGACCGGAAATAGATCCAACGCCCATCTTGCGTCCAGCTGGGATTCTCTTCCTGAGTTGGCTC
>DATBJG010000388.1:0-3518 GCA_036556585.1 Vicinamibacterales bacterium | reverse complement strand
CGAACCGTGGACGATTGAAGGCCGGCGATTTGTCAGGCGCGAGCCCGATGGCGCAGCGTCAACAGTGCCACCTCTGGCGGGCAATTGATTCGAACTGGGACGTAGACAGTGCCGACGCCGCGGCTGACGAAAATCGACGTGTCGTCACGCTGACCCAAGCCTGACAAGACCGGGAAACTGCGCCTGGCGATCGCGCCGACACCAGGAACGACGATCTGCCCGCCATGGGTGTGACCGGATAACACCGCCGCCACATTCAGGTTTGCCGCTTCGACCAGCCGACGCGGATCGTGTGCGAGCAGCAGCACGGTGCCTGCGGATCCTTTGACGATGCGTGCGATGTTTTCGGGACGCCGGGTCCAGAACCGAATCCCGGCGAGTGTCAGGATCTCGCCGCGGACGGAGAACTGCGTCCGCTGATCCTTCAGTACCGTAAATCCCTTGCCGACCAGCGCCGCCGGCATGTCGCGGTCATCGTCGTGGTTGCCGAGAATTGCAAATACGCCATGCGGCGCACGGAGCGATCCCAACAGTTCCGCCACCGGACCGACGAAGGCGCGATCGCCGAACGTCACGTAGTCTCCACCGAGGACGATCAGATCTGGCCGCGCGGACATGGCGAGTTCGAGTGCTTGGACAACATCGATCGCGGGGACCAGGCGGCTGTGATGGATGTCCGTGATCAGACTGATTCGAAGGCCGTCGAGCGCCGAAGGCAGACCGGATACCGGAAGCGTGGCACTCGTCATCTCGATCCGATGCCGTTCGAAAGCCGTGCCGTAGGTGATGCCGGCAAACGCCGAACCAACGCTGGTGGCCAGAACGGTTTTGATGGCTGTGCGCCGGCTGATGGACATTCTTATCCCGTTATGCGGCCCTCGCAAAAGAACCTTGTACCCGTTGTGCCTCCGCATAACGGGCTAGGCGCGCGGAGCGCGCCAAAGAGACGCTGTGCTAAACCAGCCGCAGGGCTCCGCGGGGACATCAACCACTCGACTCCGACCGGGTGCCCTGAGCGGTCGTTGAAGGCAAGCGGCGGAGCGGTCGGCTGGTTTGGTCGTCAGTCGTCGACCTTCAGTCTACAGTCTACGGCGTTCGCATGAACGGGGAGGGAAAGAACGCCGGAGACCGAGGACGGGGAGACCGAGGACGGGGAGACCGAAGACGGTATAGTTGAAGGCCGATGAGCCTGTACGACGAGTTGAAGTGGCGCGGCCTCGTCTACGACGCGACAGAAGGCGTGCGAGAGGTCCTCGCGCGCGAGCGGGTGGTCGGGTATATCGGGTTCGATCCCACCGCGTCGAGCCTGCATGTGGGCTCGTTACTGGTGATGATGGCGCTTGCGCACATGCAGCGGCAAGGACACTCGCCAATTGCCCTTGTCGGCGGTGGCACCGGCCTGATCGGTGATCCCAGTGGCAAGACGAGCGAACGCCAACTGCTGACGCGCGAGCGTGTCGAAGCGAACGTGGCCGGCATTCGCGCGCAACTGGCCCGTTTCCTCGATTTCGACCATCGCGTCAACCCGGCGCGTCTTGTGAACAATGCCGAGTGGCTCACGAAACTCGGTGCGATCGAATTCATGCGCGATGTGGGCAAGCACTTCACTGTGAATGCCATGCTCGCGAAAGAATCGGTGAAGCGGCGCACTGAGAGTGACGAAGGGATCTCCTACACCGAATTCAGCTACTCGTTGTTGCAGGCCTACGACTATCTCGTGCTGCACGATCGCTTTTCCTGCACGCTGCAGATGGGTGGGAGCGACCAGTGGGGCAATATCACCGCGGGCATGGATCTCATTCGTCGCGTGCGAGGCGCAAAGGCGCACGGCCTCGTGCTGCCGCTCGTCACGACCGCCTCCGGCACCAAGTTCGGCAAGACGGAAGCAGGCACGATCTGGCTCGATCCCTCACTGACCAGGCCATACGAGTTTCATCAGTTCTGGTTGAACGTCGACGATCGCGACGCAGTGAGGTACCTGAAGTTCTTCACGTTCCTCGCGGAAACCCGGATCGCGGAGCTCGAAGCCGCAACCGCTCGCGAGCCGGAGCAACGTCAGGCGCAGCGCACGCTCGCACGAGAAGTCACACACCTCGTGCACGGCGCCGAGGCCGTGCACGAGGCTGAGAGCGCGGCCGAGAAACTGTTCAAAGGTGACCTGAAATCGATGTCTGAAAGCGAGCTGCTGCAGGTGTTCAGCAGCGTCCCTTCGTCGCAGACGTCGTATCGTTCCGAGGGCTGGCCGGTCACGGAATTCCTGGCGGCGAATGCAGTGACCGGATCGAAAGGCGAAGCGGCGCGTTTGATCAAGGGTGGCGGAATTTACATCAACGGCCACCGCGTGGTGGATGAAAAGTCCCGGGTGCTCCCGAACGAGGCGATGCACGCGCGTTACTTCGTGGTGCGCAAAGGAAAGAAGGACAACTTTCTCGTGCGCGTATCACGAGAGGACGCCAGTGCAGAGGACGCCAGTGCGAGTTGACAGAGGCGAGTCGGCGTCGTAAGATTCCAACGTTCGCCTGACGGGTTCCTAGCCCGTGAGCAGTAACAAAACAGGCGAGCGCCTGAGGGTTAACTCCTCCCCGGCTCAGCCATTCCGGAACTCGTCATCGGACGCACCGGGGCTTGACAGAGAAGGTTGTGGATAGTAACCTCAGAAGGTTCCCCTAAAACGGACGGCAACGCCCGATCGGTGGGGGCTTCGGCCTACGGCACAGGGTCAAAGCTGTTCCGGCAAAAGAAGGAACAGCGTTGAGCTGTTCCGGAGACGCTGGTCCGAGGTATTCGGTTCTTTGAAAACTAGATAGTGCGTGCAAGCACTAACGACAACAATCTGGCCGACCGCCGGAGGGCTGAAAAGCTCGACGGACGGCGAGTCCAGACTAGTCCGCCGAAGTCTCGACGAAGCGCGCAAGCGCGAAGTCGGACGGAGGTGGATGCCCGTCGAGTGTCAGCGGATGGCTGTTTGCCTTCGAGGCAGATGGACCATCTACCAACACGAAGTACGAAACAACGCAAGAGCCAAGTCAACAGGCGCTCGCGTTATTGAGTTGCTTGCCCTGAGCGAGCCCGCGTGAGCGGGCGAGTCGAAGGGCGCAGCGCATTTAACATGAGAGTTTGATCCTGGCTCAGAATCAACGCTGGCGGCGTGCCTAACACATGCAAGTCGAACGCGAGAGAGGCTTCGGCCTCAATTGAGTGGCGAACGGGTGAGTAACACGTGGGTGACCTACCTTCGAGTGGGGGATAACGTCCCGAAAGGGACGCTAATACCGCATAACATCCTGCCTTTGAAGAGGTGGAGATCAAAGCCGGGGATCGCAAGACCTGGCGCTTGATGAGGGGCCCGCGCCTGATTAGCTAGTTGGTGGGGTAATGGCTCACCAAGGCAACGATCAGTATCCGGCCTGAGAGGGCGGACGGACACACTGGGACTGAGACACGGCCCAGACTCCTACGGGAGGCAGCAGTGGGGAATTGTTCGCAATGGGCGCAAGCCTGACGACGCAACGCCGCGT
>DATBJG010000387.1:0-2473 GCA_036556585.1 Vicinamibacterales bacterium | reverse complement strand
CATCTCTGTAAGACGCCGTACAAGGCCGAGGCTTCGTGGGTGTGTGAGAAATGCCTTGGTCCGCTGGAAGTCGTCTACGACTACGGACGTATCAAAGCCAGCATCAGCCGATCTCTCATCGAATCCCGCCCCCGGAATCTGTGGCGATATCGCGAGCTCCTTCCCATCGAAGGCGAGCCGCGAACCGGCTTGAACTCGGGTTACACACCGCTCGTCCGCAGCAAACGGCTTGCCGCGCAGCTTGGCGTTCGCGAGCTGTATTTGAAGGACGACTCGGTGAACCATCCGACGTTGTCGTACAAAGATCGCGTCGTGTCCGTCGCTGCGACGAGGGCAGTCGAGCTCGGCTTCAACGTGTTTGGGTGTGCCTCGACTGGTAACCTTGGCAACAGCGTTGCCGCGCACGCTGCCTGCCTCGGTCTCGAATGCTATGTATTCATTCCCGATGACCTGGAGGTCAACAAGGTCCTCGGATCTGCCATATACAACCCGCAGGTCGTTGCCATCCGCGGCAACTACGATGACGTCAACCGTTTGTGCACGCAGGTTGCCGAGAAGTACGGGTGGGGATTCGCCAACATCAATCTGCGCAGTTACTACGCCGAAGGGGCCAAGACGTACGGCTTCGAGATTGCCGAGCAGCTGGGGTGGCGGTTTCCACAACATCTGGTTTCACCAGTGGCAGGTGGCACCTTGCTGCCCAGAATCATGCGCGGGTTTCGGGAGTTCAAGGAAGTTGGACTCGCGGATGGTCCGCTGCCGAAAGTCTACGCAGCACAAGCGGCTGGCTGTGCGCCGGTGGTGCGTGCGCTGGAGCAAGGTCTCGAGTTCCCTGAACCGGTCAAACCCAACACGATCGCAAAGTCGATTGCTATCGGGAATCCCGCCGATGGGTTTCAGGTCCTCAGTAGCGTGCGCGCCAGTGGCGGCTGCGGCATGGCCGTGACGGACGAGCAGATTCTGTCTGCCATCCAGCTGCTCGCCGAGACCGAAGGGATCTTTACAGAGCCCGCGGGGGGAACAACCCTGGCGGCGACCATTCAACTGATCGAGCGGGGGGTGATTCCACCGAACGAATCGATAGTCGTGGGTATCACCGGCAATGGCTACAAGACAGGTGAGGTCGTGCGCGACCGCGTCATGAGGCCGGTGCAGCTGGGCCGCTCGCTCCAGGAGTTTGACGATTTCGTGAACGGGCGGGTCCAGTCCGCTGTTGCGGTCAAAGGTTAAAAGTCAAAGGGCACAGGTGCCGCTTACGTCAATCGTTGTCCAAAAGTACGGCGGGTCGTCGGTTGCGACTCCAGAAAAGATTCTGCAGATTGCCGACCGCGTGATCACGTGTCGTGCGGAACATCCGCGCCTCGTGGTTGCCGTCTCGGCCATGGGCAAGACGACCGATCAACTGGTTGGGCTGGCGAGGCAGATAAGCGCGAAGCCCCGGGGCCGCGACTACGATCTGCTGCTGGCATCTGGCGAGCAGGTGGCTGTGGCGCTCCTTGCACTGGCACTTCAGGACAAGGGGACGCCCGCGATTGCGCTGACGGGCGCCCAGTGCGAGATTCGAACCGACAACGCGTTCAACCGAGCCCGTATCCAGTCGATCGACACGACTCGCATTCTCGAAGAGCTGGGAAAGGGCAAGGTCGTCGTCATTGCCGGCTTCCAGGGCGTGACCGAAGGAGACGATGTCACGACGTTGGGACGTGGGGGCGGCGACATCACGGGCGCGGCGGTCGCGGCAGCGCTGAAAGCCGCTGTCTGTGAAATCTGCACCGACGTCGATGGCGTCCTGTCGGCCGACCCCAATCTGGTTCCCGAGGCGCGGCTGTGGCCGCAGATCAGTTACGAGGAAGCCATCGAAATGGCGTCGAGCGGAGCGAAGGTGCTGCATCCGCGCGCCGCGGAAATCTGCATGGCGTACGGGATTCCCATACACGTCCGATCGAGCTTCCATCACCGAGCGGGCACGTGGATTCGTCAAGGAGTGTCGGCAATGGAACAGCCGTCAGTGGTCGGAGTCAGCGGCGACAAGAAGATCGCCAAGGTGACGCTCTTCGAGGTGCCGGACCGACCAGGCATCGCTGGAGAGATTTTCAAAGACCTCGCCGACCGGGAAATCAACATCCGTCTGATCATTCAAAGCGCCTCTGGTAGGGGCGGGTCTTCAGACTCGCCGACGCACGAAGAGCGGGCCCGGATCACGTTCATTGTCGATGACGACTTTGCCGACGGGGCGACCGAGCTGATTCGCGAATGGAAGAAGAAGGGCATTGCCAGCGACGGTCTCGTCGAGCGGAACATGGCCAAGATTGCCATTGTGGGGTCGCGGCTGTCGTCGACCCCCGGTCTTGCCGCTCGCATGTTCATGGCGCTGGCGCGCGAGGGCATCAACATCGACTGCATCAGCTCGTCTGAAATGAAGGTCGCCTGCATCATCACCACCGATCAGCTCGATCGTGCGGTCAAAGCCGTG
>DATBJG010000386.1:0-4568 GCA_036556585.1 Vicinamibacterales bacterium | reverse complement strand
TGGACCATCAGTCGGTTCGAGCAGGCCACCGAGACGAGCATCTCTCTGAGTCCGACGCCAAGCGATGCTCGCTCGCGAATGCTCGGGATGGGATTTCAGAAGATTGACGTTCACGTCGTAGCCAACGGGCGGCAGCTGGGTCGCGGCCGCGAAGTGGCTTCACGTGCGGTGGCCATCCTCGAGTACTACGGCTCGATTCTCGCCGACTTCCCCTACCCGACGCTCACCCTTGCTGTTGTCGAAAACGACCTGCCCGGCGGGCACAGCCCCGCGTATTTCGCTCAGCTTCATCAGCCGCCCCCGTTTGCGCCGGTCGTGTGGCGCAATGATCCGGTGTTCTTCAGCGGGTTTCCCGATTTCTTTCTGGCTCACGAGCTGGCCCATCAGTGGTGGGGACAGGCTGTCGGTTGGCGAAACTTCCACGAACAATGGCTGAGCGAGGGGTTCGCCCAGTACTTTGCGGTCTTGTACGCCCAGGCGAACCGTCCTGAAACCTTCAACAACATCCTGCGCCAGCTCCGGCGCTGGAGTATCAACGAATCCGACCAGGGACCGGTGTACCTCGGCTATCGTCTCGGCCACATCAAGAACGACGGTCGAGTCTTCCGCGCGCTGGTGTACGACAAGGGCGCGGCCGTCCTCCATATGCTGAGGCGGGTTGTGGGCGACGATGCGTTCTTTCGCAGCATGCGACGCTTCTATACCACGTGGCGTTTTCGAAAGGCCGGAACCGAGGACCTGCGTACCATCGTCGAGGCCGAAAGCAAGCAGTCGCTCGAGCGGTTCTTTGCCGGCTGGATCTACGGACAGGAGATTCCCCAGATTCGCTTTGCGTGGCGGGTGGAGGGCAGCCAAGCCGTGCTGACCTTTGAACAGCTTGGCGACGAGGTGTTCGTTGTGCCCATCACGGTGTCGTTGCAGTTTGCCGATCGCACGACGGCTGAGGAAACCATCATCGTGGACTACAGGACGGTCGATGTCCGGTTGCCAATTACGGGCGTGCTGAGATCGATTGACGTCAACCGCGATGACGCCGCCCTCGCCGAATTCGTCAGATAATTGGGGTCAGACCCCATTTATCAATATCATTGGTCAGGATATGGAAACCGTCACTCTCACAATCGATGGGCGTCAAGTCACGGTCGAAAAGGGCCGGACCGTCCTGCAGGCGGCTATCGACCACGGCATCCAGGTGCCGTACTACTGCTATCACCCCGGACTTGGTGTCGATGGGTCCTGCCGGGTCTGCATTGTCAAGATCGAGAAGATGCCCAAGCTGCAGACCGCCTGCTCGACGATGTGCACCGACGGCATGGTCGTCTCCACCACCACTCCCGACGTGGTTCAGGCACGTGCAGGCGTCTTCGAGTTTCTGCTGATCAACCATCCTCTCGACTGCCCCGTCTGCGATAAAGGTGGCGAGTGCCCGTTGCAGGATTTTTCGTACAGCTTCGGGCCGCGCGAGAGCCGCATGGAATTTCCACGACGGGTCTTTGACGGCGAGGGTGTTCGTGCTGACGTCGATTTCGGTCCGTCGCTCATGCTCAACCGGAACCGTTGCATTCTGTGCACGCGGTGCATCCGATTCATGCGCGATGTGGACGGCGATGCGCAGATCGGTATCGCCGATCGGGGCTATGGGAGCGAGCTCGCGACCTACAAGGAACAGGGCGTCCACTCGCTGCTTTCCGGCAACTTGATGGATGTCTGTCCGGTCGGCGCCATCACGACCAGGGACTATCGATTCAAGTCGCGCCCGTGGGACAACCCCCTTGTGGTCGATACCACGTGTACCTCCTGTTCGAAAGGCTGCAACACCAGCGTGTGGATCAAGGCCAAGCCGGAATGGGCCAAAGGCGCACGCATCGTTCGCGTGACACCGCGCTTCAATCCTGCGGTCAACGGCTACTGGATGTGCGACATCGGTCGATTCGAGTATCACTGGGTCGAGAACGACGAGAGGCGGATTCGCACGCCAATGCTGCGGGACGCAACCGGCATGCTGGCGCAGGCGTCGTGGAGCGAGGCACTCAGAGCCCTTGGAGGTGAACGTCGCAGTCGCCTCCGATTCCTGCTGTCGGCACATGCCTCGCTGGAAGAAATTTACTTGTTCCAGCGCATTGCGGGCGGGCTGGTCGGACAGGACGCTCGTGAGGCCATTGCCATGAGCTGGCGGTACCGACCGAAAACCCAGCCGCCCGACACCAGATTCACGGTTCCACCCGTCGATGCACCCAACGTCACGGGTGCCCGCGACCTGGGCGTCACTCAGAACGGCAGCCCGGATTCGGCGCCTGATATCTCACGGTTGCGGCGGGCCATCGATCGTGGCGATGTCGCGGCCGTGTATGTTTTCGATCCTGGCCCCGACGGGTCGATCGGTGATGTCGCGTGGCTGGCGGAAGCCCGAACCAGCGGGAAGGTCCCCTTGCTGCTGTACCACGGCGTGCTCATGACCGAGCTGGCGCAGGTGGCCGATATCGTCCTTCCCGGTGCAACGTCCTTTGAAAAGGATGCGTCCTATACGAACGACCGTGGCATCGTGCAGGCCGTGGCGCGGGTAAACCCACCTCCTGGAGACGCCATGGAGGATTGGCAGGCGCTCGTCCACATTGCGGCGACCCTGGGAGTGCCGATGTCGTACACGAACGCCGATCAGGTCCGGACCGATGTGGGGCGCGTGCTTGCTGGCAACCCGAGCTATGCGGCCATCGCCCAACTCTCGTTTGCCCGGCCGACGAGCGCGCGCACCTGGCTTCAGGCGTCAAATCCGTCGGAGCGTTGGAAGTGGGATTTTCTCTTTCAGGATTTGCCGCCGGTCAAGTTTGCTGGAGGGCTTGAAGCCGCCGCGCGCGAACTGCCGGCCGGCGCGATTCCCCTGAAGAAGGTCGACGGCTAAATGGAGAACGTAACGCTGCTGGCGGCCTTCGCCGCGGGGTTTCTGTCGTTCATCTCCCCGTGTGTGCTACCTCTGATTCCGGGGTATGTGTCCTTCGTGTCGGGAGTCTCACTCGACGAAATGCGCGGGGGGACCGACGCGAAGGCCTCCTCCATCGTCCGGCGCCGCACGTTCTTCACGTCTCTGGCATTCGTCCTCGGCTTTTCGCTCGTATTTATCGCACTGGGCGCTTCGGCCACGGCCATCGGTCAGCTCGTGATGAACCGGTTATCGCTCCTTGGCAAGATCGGCGGTGCCGTCATCATCCTCTTTGGTCTTCACACCATGGGGATCCTGCGGATCGGTTGGCTGTACCAGGAAAAGCGCATGCAGACCAATCGAAAGCCCGCCAGCCTGTTCGGCGCCCTGCTGGTAGGGGTGGCTTTCGCCTTTGGCTGGACGCCGTGTATTGGACCGATTCTCGCGGCCATCCTCTTTGTCGCAGGCGCTCAGGAAACGGTTCGCCAAGGGGTCATTCTTCTGGCCACGTATTCCGCCGGGCTGGCTATCCCCTTTATTGCCACGTCGCTGGCCATCAATCAGTTCTTTTCAGCTTTTGCCAAGGTTCGACGGCATTACAAGGCCATCGAGATGACCTCGGGCGCGCTGCTCATCGTCATTGGCGTGCTGATCTTCACCGGTCGGCTGACCATCATTGCCCAGTACCTGACGCCCTATCTGCCGGTCTTTTAGGGAGGCTCTCGGCTCTGGGCTGTCGGCTTTGGCCTCTGGGGCTCTCGGTGCTCGGTTCTCGGCTCCGGGCTCTCAGGCTTTAAGCCAACTCGCGGTCCAGACTGTAAACTGTGGCGGCGTGATTCAGCCCGAAGCCCAAAGCGCAAAGCCCGGAGTTCTGCACGGCTGGTGGCTCAGACCTCTCGTCAGCTTGGTTCTCTACTTTCTCATCTTCTATTACTGGGTCGACCTGCGGACAACGATCGCGCTGCTCCGTTCGAGCGACCTGCGATTCGTGCTCCTGGGTGTTCTGCTCTATTTGGTGGGTCAGCTGGCGTCGGCGTATCGATGGCTGCTGTTGCTGAAGCCGGTCCGGCTCACCTCGACCTACGCCCGATTGGCCGCGTTCTATTTCATCGGGATGTTCTTCAGTATTTTTCTGCCAACCATTGTCGGAGGCGACGCGGTAAAAGCCATTCTGTTGGCACGGGAGACCGGTGCTCCAGCCCGATCCACCATTTCGGTGTTCATGGATCGCAATGTGGGCCTCTTCGCGCTGCTGGCCATTGCCATCGTGGCCGCCTGGTCAGCCCCAACGATCGATCGTTTTCGCGTTTCGCTGTTCGTCCTCACCTGCGCTGCCGGGGTTGCGTATCTCGCCGCAAATGTCATGTTGATGAATGCCCGGGCATATGGTCTGGTCGATCGACTGATCGCACTGACGCCACTTGCCGGCATTCGCCATCGTGCGTCTTCCCTGTACGAAGCGGTCGTCCCGTACCGACGTCACCTTGGAACACTCACTGGAGCCTTAGTCCTGTCGTTTCTTCATCAGGCGGTCGTCATTGGCGTGGTATTCTTGAACGCGCGCGCACTCGGCCAGTCATTTCCCATCTCGGCGCTTGCAGTCTTTGTGCCCCTGGTCGCATTGGCAGGCATGGTGCCTTTCTCGATGAAT
>DATBJG010000385.1:0-4752 GCA_036556585.1 Vicinamibacterales bacterium | reverse complement strand
CAATGTACTGGTAGGCTTCGGAATAAGAGGGGAGTCCACCGTGCAGTCGTACCGGGTTATGGCGATAGGCGCGTCAGAGTCCCTGGTGCCCATGTTCCTGGGCTTTGCATGCCTGTCGGTGGCGTGGCTGCTCGTGGGCGTAGGAATGACCCGGAATCGCGTGGAGCCGTGAGATCCTGTCGTAGCTTGAGGTCACCCGTGCCAGGCTCAGCCTATGACGATGCGGCAACGAGGGTCGCTCATTTCCAGGGCGTGACCTCGTTGTGCGGCACGCCAAGTTGATCCCCGACTCCAGAACAGGCAATACCCAGCATTACTCGCCAAGCACACGACGAATTCGTTGAAACCACGACGGCACCACGAACACTAAGAAAGACCATGAGGACCCTGCGTTGTGTTCGTCGTGTCTTCGTGGTCATACGTTTGTTTCCCACTTGACCGCCCTCGTCTGGGCCCGGGCATCCGTCAGTGGCTCGGAGACTCGCGAGGACGATGGGAAGGTCAGACGCTTGTTGTCGAAACGGCAAACTTCAACGACCAAAGACTGTTCATGGGCGCGACAAGGTCGATGCGCCTGGTCGAGCGGTTCACGCGTCTTGATGCTGACACTATTTCCTATCAGCTGACGGTCATCGATCCCGCCACGTTCTCGACACCCTGGACGCTTGAAAACGCGCTCCGCAAAGTAGACAGTCCGCTCTACGAGGTCGGGTGCCACGAGGGCAACTACGGTCTGGCCGGAATCCTTTCGGGCGCGCGAGCCGAAGAAAAACGAGCCGGCGCGAGATAATCCTGCCCCTCCCTCCCTCGGCCGGTGTAATCTCTTCGGCCAGTGAGGGCTCTCATGAAACGAAACGCTGTCTTCATCATCCTGACGCTGCTCGTCTTGGCGCCAGTCTCCAACGCGTCGGCGCAACTGCTGGCCGCCAAAGAAGGCCCCATCGTTTACGGCCACCACCATGTGAACGCGTCCAACGTCGAAGAACACAAGAAGTTCTGGGTGGACGCGCTCGGCGGTGTCGCAACGAAGGTCGGGACCAACAACCTCGAGATCATCAAGTTCCCGAATGCGCTGCTGTTCATGCGCGCGCAGAAACCCACGGCTGGAACCAAAGGGAGCACGCTGGATCACATCGGGTTTTCAGTCCCGAATCTGGCTCCCGTGATTGACCGCATCAAGGCCGGTGGGTTCAAGATGGTGACAGCCTCGGAGGCCCCTCCGAACGTAACCGTCAAGGGTGATATTGGCGTGGTCGAGGGTGGTGGTGGTGTGTCGGGCATCGCCTACGCGCTGGGTCCCGACGAGGTAAAAGTGGAACTGGTGGAGATCAAGGCGCAAACGGCGCCGATCGTGTCGCATCATCTTCACTTCTTTGGTGCCCAGGCCGAGATGCACGCGTGGTACATGAAAACCTTTGGCGCGTCCACGACGACCTCGGCCAACCCGGCGTTTCTGACAGCACGGCTTCCCGGACTTGGGATGAACTTCACGGCATCGAAGACGCCCGTGGCGGGCACGCAGGGCCGGGCGCTCGATCACATCGGGTTCGAGGTAAAGAACCTCGAGGCGTTCACCAAGAAACTGGAGTCTGAGGGGATCAAGCTCGCAGTGGCCTATCGCCAGGTTCCAGCGTTGAACATCAGCATCGCGTTCATTACCGATCCCTGGGGGACGTACATCGAGCTCACCGAAGGCCTGGACAAAATACATTGAGGACCGGGCGCATGCTTACGAGTCGTCGAAAACTCGCGTCGGTCAACGCGGTCTTGATAACCGTCTCGCTCCTGGTCTGCCTGATCGTCACGGTCGTGGCGCAGCAATCTGGTACGTTGCGCGCCCCAACGTTCCAGGTCGATCCCAATTGGCCCATCGTTCCCCACAACTGGGTGCTCGGAGAAGTGTCGTCGATAGCCGTTGATTCGCGCGATCACATCTGGGTGCTGCACAGGCCTCGGTCCATACCTGCCGAGCAGCGTGCCAATGCAGCACCACCTGTGCTCGAGTTCGATACGACCGGAAAGCTGCTTGGCAGCTGGGGTGGTGCCGGTGACGGCTATGACTGGCCGGAGCGGGAGCATGGGATCTACGTCGACAGCAAAGGGTTTGTCTGGATCAGCGGCAACGGGGGATGGCCGAAGCCATCGCCCGGCGGCAGCACCGACGACATGATTTTGAAGTTCACGCCGGCCGGAAAGCTGATATTGCAAATTGGGCGTCGAGGTCAGAGTAGCGGTGACACGGATACCACCAACGTTCACCAACCCGCCGACGTCTTTGTGCATGCACCCACCAATGAGCTCTACGTGGCCGACGGCTACGGAAACCATCGAGTGATCGTGTTCGATGCCGATAGCGGCAAGTTCAAGCGCATGTGGGGGGCGTTCGGGAATACGCCTGAGGCCCCAGCGCCAGCCGCGGGGCGTGGCGCAACGCCAGCAGCGGATGGCGATGGGCCCCCTCAGTTTGCGCTCGTGCACGCTGTCAAGGTGTCCGCCGACGGCATCGTGTACGTGGCCGATCGTCCGAACAATCGTGTGCAGGCATTTACCACGGCCGGCAAGTATCTTCGGCAGGTGCGGATCGTTGCCGAGGGATCCGTCGTGCCGGTGCCAGCGGGCTTTGCGTTATCCCCGGATGCCAAGCAGCAGTTCCTCTACGTCGTTGATTCAGGGCCGATGCGCGTCGTGGTGCTCGATCGCGAGAAGCTGACCCAGATTGGCGCCTTCGGCATTCGCGGGCCGAAGCCCGGCGATTTCGATATCGTTCATCACATGGCCGCCGACTCGAAGGGGAACATCTATACGGCTGAGATTGTCACGAATCGTCGCGCGCAGAAGTTCGTCCTTCGCGGTACGTAGGCCGGAGTAGATAGTAGATAGTAGCGTCCGGCTTTAGCCGGACGAGGAGCTCTCCATGCTTCACCTGCGTGTGATTGGAACTCTTCTGGTGGCCGTGGCAGTTGTTGGTCAATGGACGATTCTCCCCGCTTTTGCCCAGGCCAAAGGGGCTGCTGAATCGACAGCCGCCGCGCGAGTCGATGCGAACTGGAGAGTCCCGCGCACCGCATGGGGACATCCCGATCTTGAAGGGACCTGAACGACCGACGACATGCGAGGGGTCCCGATGTCACGCCCCGACGACTTCGGCACGCGTGCATATCTCACAGATGAAGAATTTGCCGGACGTGCCAGACAGCGCGGCACTGCCAGGGAAGTGCAGGAAGGGGCCGTGGGAACGTTCCGCAACGAGGAGGGTACACGGTCGTTCGGGTACACATCTCTCGTCATCGATCCGCCGGACGGCAAAGTACCGGCAATGACGCCCGCAGGACTGGCTCGAAGGGCCCCACGGGATCAAGGTTCCTTTGGGGTGGGTCCATTCGACAAGCCGGAAGATTTCTCACTTTACGACCGGTGCATCACGCGCGGCTTGGTCGGATCGTTGCTGCCCGTTGTGTACGGAAACGGCGCGAGATTCCTTCAGACCCCCGATGCCATCGTGATCAGCCACGAAATGGTGCACGACACGCGCATCATTCCGCTCGACGGCCGTCCGCATCTTGGTTCCGACATTCGTCAATACCTGGGCGATTCCCGAGGTCGCTGGGAAGGCACGACGCTCGTCGTCGAAACCACCAACTTCACAAACCGGACGAGCGTCGGCGCCAATGGCAACGGCACGCGCCACAGCGAAGAGATGCGGATGGTCGAGCGGTTCACACGCGTCGATCCGGACATGATCGACTACGAAGTTCGCATCGACGATCCCGTCACCTACACGAAGACGTGGACCGTGCGACTGACGCTGACACGACAGCCGGGCTATCAGCTCTACGAGTACGCCTGTCACGAAGGGAACGGCGCCATCAAGAACGCGCTGAGCGCTGAGCGGGCGCACGAGAAGGCGGCGGCCGAGAATGCCGCCAGGGGTCTGCCGCCGCCCGAACGGGTCTTCGAGCGCGTCAACGGGCCCGACAGGGCGCGGTAGACAATGCGAATGCTCTCGGGGTTCGGGGTTCGGGGTTCGGGATTCGGGATTCGGGGTTCGGGATTCGAAGAGCATCCGCTTGAGTCGCGCCCCGCGACGATTCACAGACAACGGAACACGCTCAGCAGGATGTCGTGCGGCACTGGCGGTGTCCGGTTCCGCACGCCGGGAAATCGGGCGTTGGCTCATATCCTGCCGCTCCCGCCGCGAGTAAGGGTCATGCCTACGCCTGTGATGTGATCCGCGGGATCCGCGCCCATCCGCGTCCCGTGATGTGATCCGCGGGATCCGCGCCAATCGGCGTCCCGTGATGTGATCCGCAAGATCCGCGTCAATCCGCGTCCCGTGACCGATCCGTGAGATCCGCGTCCTGGCGGCCGCCCCTCCAGACGGAGCCTTCCGGCCCGCGCGGGGTGGGCTTCTTGGTGTTTCTTGCGATCGGTCGCGGACTATAATCGTTTCTATCGAGGTTCTAGGGTTCCAGGGTTCTGAAGTTCCAGGGTTCTGTGTATCCCTGTACTGAGACCCGTGGAACCTTAGAACCCTAGAACGGGAGACACCATGTTGCGGACATTCTCAGCCGTTGTGCTTGCCGTCAGCGTTGGCGTGGTCGCGGCGGTCCCGCTCGTTGCCCACCACTCGGAGGCAGCGGAGTATGACGCCACCAAACCGGTGCGCGTCACAGGTATCGTCAAGAAAGTGGAATGGACGAACCCGCACATCTGGTTTTACGTCGAGGGAACCGATGAAGTCTCGGGCCGCAC
>DATBJG010000384.1:0-7772 GCA_036556585.1 Vicinamibacterales bacterium | reverse complement strand
TGCCGAGCAGTGCATGGCCGAATACGACCTCAACGGCTGGACCGTCCCGGATTTGATCAACCCGACCGATGTCAGCGCCATCATGAAGAAGGCCAAGGTCAGTACATAGCCATGTCTGTTGACGCGCGAGCATTCCGCCAGACGGTCGGTCGGTTTGCAACTGGGGTCACCATTATTGCCACCGAAGTCGACGGCTCCATCAAGGCCATGACAGCGAACTCGTTTACCTCGCTGTCGCTGGACCCGCCGCTCGTGTTGTTTTGCGTAGGAACGAACACCAAGATGGGACAGTTGATCCACCGGGCATCGGGATTCTCGGTCAACATCCTGCGACAGGAGCAGCAGGAACTCTCGGCATATTTCGCCGGGGCATGGAAGCAGAACGACCCTCCCCTGTTTTCATTCGTCAACTGGGACGGCGGTCCCTTGCTGGAAGGTTGCACTGCAGCGTTGGGGTGCGCCGTCGAGAAAATCCACGAGGGAGGCGATCACTGGATCGTCGTCGGACGTGTTCTGGCCCTTTATCGAAGCGAAGAAACCTACACTCCCCTTCTCTTCTGCGGCGGTCGGTACGCGATACTTAGTGATCCCGGCATCTAGAGCAGTTTTCAGTTGTCAGTGGTCAGTTCTCGGTTCAGTCTGGCCAAAGAACTTACTGAAAACTGACAACTGATAACTGATAACTACGCTATGACACGCGGCGCCAGAGTTTGTACATGGATCCTGGCTGCGGGCTTGATGGTCTGCGGTCAGCGCCTCGACGCGCAGCACGAAACCGCGGCGGACATCGAAGACGGCAGCCGCGCGTTTCGCGATAGCTGCGCCAACTGTCATGGTCCCGATGGCAATGAAATCACAGGCATAGATCTAGGACGAGGACAGTTTCGGCGCCCGTTATCGAACGACGAGCTCATTGAGATCATCCGGAGGGGCATTCCGGGGACACCCATGCCGCCGAGCAATTTTTCCGAAGAGCAGGCCGCCCGGATTGTTGCCTACCTGAGATCGACGGCTGCCTCCAACCGGAGCAGCTCCGTCGCCGGCAACGCCAGTCGCGGCAAAGTTCTCTTCGACGGTGCTGGAACCTGCACCAGCTGTCACCGCGTCAACGGCCAGGGTTCGCGCGTTGGGCCCGACCTGAGCAACATCGGGCAGCTTCGGCGGGCTGTGGAACTCGAAACGTCGCTCCTCGAGCCCGACAAGGAAATCCTGCCCGCCAATCGCTTCTATCGCGTTGTCACGCGGGAAGGGGCCACGACGACAGGACGTCTGCTCAATCTCGATACCTTCTCGGTGCAGCTGATCGACAGCAAAGAGCAGCTGCGGTCCTTTGTCAAATCCGATCTGCGCGAATACGGGTTCGTCGAAAAAACGT
The DNA here is from genome assembly GCA_036556585.1 of Vicinamibacterales bacterium. GTDB lineage: Bacteria > Acidobacteriota > Vicinamibacteria > Vicinamibacterales > JAMQPK01 > DATBJG01. The sequence continues at coordinate 6,397 of DATBJG010000384.1, read as the reverse complement.
CCATGCCGTCATATCAGAACAAGTTCAATCTGCAGGAGCTGGCGGACGTGGTCAGCTATCTCGTGTCGCTGAAGGGCAGGAACATCCCATGAACCCTCGACTCTGCGCCGCGCTTGGCGGGCTGTGTGTTGTGGCGACCACCGCCCTTCAGGCCCAGGTATCCTTCGCGCGCCTCCTCAACGCGGCCCAGGAACCGCAGAACTGGCTGACGTATTCCGGAACGGTTTTTAACGAGCGGTACAGCCGGCTCACGCAGATTACGCCGGCCAACGTAAAGGAACTCGAGATTCAGTGGATCTGGCAGGCTCGCTCGCTGGAAAAATTCGAAGCCACCTCGCTCGTCGTGGATGGCGTGCTGTACACGGTCCAGGCTCCTAACGATCTCGTGGCACTGGACGCCGTAACCGGGCGCCCCTACTGGACATTTGCGTATCAACCCTCCCCGGATGCGCGAACCTGCTGCGGTCGGGTCAATCGCGGCGTGGCCATTCTGGGCGACACCCTCTTCATGGGCACGATCGATGCCCATCTTCTTGCCATCGATGCCAAGAGCGGACAACTCATCTGGAAGACGCAGGTGGCAAGCGCAGCGGCTCGCTATTCGATCACGCACGCACCGCTCGTGGCAAAGGACAAAGTGATTGTGGGAACAGCCGGCGGCGATATGGGCATCCGGGGGCTGGTTGCTGCCTTCGACGCCAAGACCGGCAAGGAAGCATGGCGCTTCTATACCATTCCCGGCCCGGGTGAGCCAGGCAACGAGACCTGGTCGGGTGATTCCTGGAAGACGGGTGGCGCCGGGGTCTGGAATTCGGGCGCGTACGATCCCGAAACCAATCTGACGTTCTGGGGGACCGGCAACCCGGCACCGGACTGGGATGGGCGCGAGCGGCTTGGCGACAACCTGTACAGTGATTCCGTCGTGGCGCTCGATGCCGAGACCGGCGTCCTCAAGTGGCACTATCAGTTCACGCCACACGATGAGCTCGACTACGACTCCACGCAGGTACCCGTACTTGCCAACATCGACTGGCGCGGGCAAACGCGCAAGGTGATGTTATGGGCCAACCGCAATGGACTCGCGTACGTCCTGGACCGCACGACGGGCGAGTTTCTGCTGGGCCGGCCTTACGTCAAGGTCAACTGGATGGATGGATTCGATCAGAAAGGACGCCCCATCCGGATTCCCGGCATGGTGCCGACTCCTGAGGGAACGCTGATCATGCCGACGGTGCTGGGCGCGACAAACTGGGCGCCTCCATCCTTCAGCCCGCGGACGGGCCTCTTCTATGTTGCGCTGTGGGAAAACACGGCCACTGTGGTGACCGAAGGTGGACGACCTCGAGGTGTGGGCAATACGCCAATGGGACAGGCGATGCTCACACCAAACTTCAAGAAAGAAGAAGAAGGCTACGGGGCCGTTCGGGCGTTCGATCCGAGAACTCTCGACAAGAAATGGGAGTTCAAGATGAACGACATCACGTGGGCTGGCGTGCTGACGACCGCTTCAGACCTGCTGTTCAGCGGTGGCAAAGAAGGGTACTTCTTTGCGCTCGATGCACGCACCGGGGATCTGCTCTGGAAGGCCGCTCTCGGAGGTCAAGTCAACAGCGGCCCGATGAGTTACGCGATCAACGGCAGGCAGTACATCGCGGTTGCGGCCGGCAACGCGCTGTTTGCGTTTGCATTGCGACAGTAGCGAGACGAGGAGCCACCTCCGTCAGGCAGACTCCGGTGAGATCTCCTCGTACATTGCCAACGGGCCACCCGCCGTCCGCTTGAACGTGCGAATCTCAGGCGGCAGCCCAAGCGCGCGGGCCGCGTGCGCCATGCCGGCCGGAATGGCCGACAGCTGATACTCCGGAGGAAGCGGCGGCTCGAGCAGATGGATTGCCAGCTTGCCATCGGCACTGACAAACAAACACGCGAGCGTGGTGACCTTCATCATGGCTCGTCCAGTCAGCGCGTGGTTGCTGACTCCTCCATTGCCCGCTCCTGACGTCTATCGGTGAAGCGCGGCTCGCCCACACGTTGTGCAACTTGCGTGCCCAGCTTGAGGCGGGTTTTTCGGACAATTTCGAGACAGAAGTGCGGGCGTTCTGTATCGTTCCCGACAGTTTCTACGTGTTTTGAGGACAGTCAACGCGCCGGTCTTGTCTTGAATAGCCGGATCCATTCCCGCGTGCGATCCAGAAACACTGTACCGTAGCGTTCACTCGCCTCGACCTGGGTGTTCTCCCACCACTCGTTCCAGCTGGTCACCACGACCCAGTCGGCGGCCGTTGCCACGGCGGATTCCCATTGGGCGTCATACACGCGGCCGTTCGCCCGATCGACGACTCGGGGCACCGTACGACCAACCAGCCGGCTGTCGTCAAATCCTGGACTGACCGAAGCAATCCAGATTCGCCGACGGTTACCGGGCTTCAGCAGGTGGAACGTACGGACACGGAGGCTCTCGGTTCGATTGATTCGGGCTACTTCATCAGCGGGACGAAGCACATTGGTGTACTGGTATTCCCCATCGAACGTATCGAGCAGCGTGGACTGGGCGAACTCTCCAACCACGAGGGGATTGCGACCCGTGGCGCGCACTCGCGCGAGGACGGCATCCCACTGCGGTTGAGGAAGCAGCGAGACGGCGTACATGAGGACAACCGGCCGTCCATCGACGTGGAGATAGGCTGGATGACTTCCAAACATGTCAACAATGTCAACCAGCCACTCGAATACGACATCCGGATCGATCGGGATGCGTGGGTCGTTGCCCACGTTGGCCACATAGGTTTCCGTGTAAATGCAGGCCTTCACACCGGCCTGACGCGCTGCATCCAGAACGAGGTGCATTCGCCGCACGTTGAACCCGTTACCGGCCTCCTTGCCCTGCCATGAGACGACGAAGGCATCAATGCCCGCTGCGCGAGCCAGTCGCGCCTGCTCGTCGACGTCCTGCTGGCTGTCGCTCGAGTACGCGCGCACCGGCCGATCGGCCATCTGCGGATCATCCCATGTATCGAGCGTGTACCAGGGATAGTAGTGGGCAAGCACGAGTTTCGGCACCGTCGCAACGCTGACAGCGCCGACGCTCAGCAGCACCGCTGGCGTGATGAACCGTGCGGCGACGCTTGCTGATACGAAGCGATCGACGAGCCGCGGACGCTCGAAGTCCTTCAACGAGTAGAGGGCGAGCTGTATTTCACCCTCTGAGCCAAGAACGACATTCCAGGTCACCGTACCGCGTGACAGGACGTCGGCCAGAACGAGATCGAAGCTGACCTCGGCCATTTGGCCGGCGACATTTCGAGAGACTCGGAGCGTTGTCCCAGTCTGGGTGGTTCGAATTGTCGGTACACCGGCGATAACGGAGGAAACATGGCTGGCAAGAGTCGCACCGAGGACCGTGACCTCGGCCGTCGCTGCAGTTGTCGTAAGGATCAGCCGGACTCTGCTGAGATTGCGCGCTGGATCGTCTGAGTTTGCGGAAAGAGGTCGAACGACTGCACCAATGGCAACCGCTGCAACCAGCCAACGTCCCATTCCGCTCACAGGACTCGTCCTCGCGGCCGACGGTCGTTACGAGCACTTCGGCGCGATTTCTTTCACCGACTTCACCTGCAGCCGTGGCGTCCGGTTGGGCGGTTCGTCAGCCGCCCCTGCTGAAGTTGGTGGCTGCCAGTCCGATCGCCCGACAACCTGCACTTTGCCGCCCACGCGGGCTCCCAGGTTGCCACCCCCCTCGAGAATCCACTTCTTCGGTGTGGCAGGTGCGCTCGCTGCAGCTGACGAGGTCGAGGGAGCGACAGTCGGTTTCCCATCGATTGCCTCGACCTGCGCATCGTCAATTTGGTAGCCCGCATAGCCACTGCGCAGTAAACACCCCGACACGGTAAATTCGCGTTTGCCGTCTTCGGTCGGTGTCGTCGGCGCCTGGCCGGCATGCATCGCAGCCGGAACGGCTACGAGACCAGCGAGGACAAAAGCTTTGAGCATCATGACCCCCCGGAGGTCATTGTGCTCCGCTCTCAGTCGCAGGGGAAACAGGAAAATACGTCAACATTGACACCACTCCCCGGCTCATTTACGTTAAGGGAACACTTGCCAAACGGGAGGACCTATATGTGGCGGTACTACGTCGCAGGCCTATCGGTGGGATTGGCAGCGATCGTCGCAACCGATGGTGGAACGTTTGCGGCTGACACACCGCCGACCTATTCGAAAGACGTTCTCCCAATCCTTCAGAAAAATTGCCAGTCGTGTCATCGGCCCGGGCAGATCGCGCCCATGCCACTGCTGAACTACGAACAGACACGGCCTTGGGCGCGTTCGATCAAAGCCAAGGTCGTCGCCCGACAGATGCCACCGTGGTTTGCGGATCCGCAGCATGGCAAATTCGCAAACGATCGATCCCTGGCACAAAGCGACATCGACACGATCGCCAAGTGGGTTGACGGCGGCGCGCCTCAGGGTGATCCGAAGGACGCCCCGCCCGCTCTCGAGTGGCCTGCCGACGGCTGGACGATCAAGCCGGATATCGTCGTCAGGGGTCCCGAGTTTCGCGTTCCCGCGCAGCCGCCGCAGAGCGTGATCGAGTGGACCACGTTCATCATCCCGAGCGGGTTCACCAAGGACACGTGGATCACCTCACTCGAGATCAAGCCCAGCGATCTGACGGTGACGCATCACATCTGTTTTACGTTCCAGCCACATCGGCCCGACGTCAAGTACTACGTCCCGGTCTGGGATGAATCGGAGCGCGACGATGACGGCGTCGCCGTGCGTCAGGAGGGCCGGCAGATTCGTGCGCAGCGCGCTGACGGCCCTCCACCAGCCGGTGGCGCGGCATTCGGCGGAGGGTTCTCCTGTTATGTGCCGGGTCGGCCCGCCGACGACTTCCGCCCGTTTCGGGCGGGCAAGCTGATTCCAGCCAACAGTGACATCTCGATCCAGGTGCACTACACGCCAAGTGGCAAGGAAGTCGTCGATCGGCCGCTCATCGGCTTTACCGTCGCCGAGACGCCTCCCGAAAAGCAGTGGATTTCGTACGGCATTGTTGGCGGCGGGCCGACGTTTGCCATTCCGCCAAACGATCCCAACTACGCAAGCCCGCCTTTCGACCTCGAGTTCCTGGCCGACGTCGAACTGGTCGAGATGATGCCGCACATGCACCTGCGCGGGAAGGACATGACGTATCAGCTCACTTACCCGGACGGGCGGAATCAGATTGTGCTCAACGTGCCGAAATACGATTTCAACTGGCAGATTGTCTATCAGCCAGCAAGTCCGATCGCGGTCCCAAAAGGTTCGAAGCTGCATGTCGACGCTCATTACAACAATTCGTCGACCAACCCCTTCAATCCGGATCCCAACCGCACGGTGTATCAGGGCCGAATGACGTGGGAAGAGATGATGGCGCCGTTCTTTGGGATTCTCGTCGACAGTAACGTCGATCCGAAAAACATTCTGAAGCTTGGGCCCGGTCTGCTCTCCGGAGGGGGAGCGTAAAATTCAGAATACAGAATTCAGAATACAGAAGACGGAATTCGAAAGGCGAAGACCGAATACTGGGTTAAGAGCCAGAGCTATGAAGAATCGGCTTGCTGTCGGGGTCGTTCTGCTGTGCTTGTTGAGCGTCAGCTCCGCGGCGCAGCTCGGTGGCGGTAAGCGACGTGTCGGCGACAGCCCGACTCCGGGAACCCCCCAGCCCGCTGCCCCAAATCTGGCTGACCGGGTCACGTTCACCGGCTGCGTTCAAGCAGCGACCCAGGCAGGCACTGGTCAGACGGCTGTCGATCCCAACACGCCGAGTGATGCTCGTTACGTTCTCACCAACGCAGAGCGCCAGAACGTGGTTCCAGCGGGTACAGGAGGATCGGCGCTGGCCGCAAAGGCGCCGAGCGGGACCTATCGGCTCGAGGCAATAGACGCCCAGCTCACACCGTTTGTTGGAGTGAAGGTCGAAATTTCCGGTCAGATCAAGGCGCCATCGACGCCGGAAGCACGGAGCAGTAACCCCACACTGCAGGTGGAGTTCGTTCAGAGGATTGCGGGGAGCTGCCGATAGGACAGCCATCAGCTATCAGCCTTCAGCCCTCAGCTAGTGACTGTCGACTGACGACTGTCGACCGACGACTGTCGACCGACGACTGTCGACCGACGACTGTCGACCGACAACTGTCGACTGACGACTGTCGACTGACGACTAACCTACTGTCTCGTAAAATTGACCCCTTCCTTCAGGAGTTTTTCGTAGTGCGCTGGATCGAGATTGTTTTCGGCGCAGACGTACTCCTGAAGCCGCGTGCCCTCGCGCAGCATCATTGTTGACTTGATGATCCACGGCTTGGTCAACACTTCGGGATCTTCCACGGTCACTTCGTAGTTGATCTGATCCTTGTCG
>DATBJG010000383.1:0-6239 GCA_036556585.1 Vicinamibacterales bacterium | reverse complement strand
GAGGACATCGCGATTCTGACCGGCGGCCGCGCCATTACCGAGGATCTCGGTATCAAGCTCGAGAACATCAAAATCGACGATCTCGGCGAATGGCGACGAGACGATCGGCAAGATCATTGCCGAGGCCATGCAGAAGGTCGGCAAGGACGGCGTGATCACGGTTGAAGAGGCCAAGACGCTCGAAACGTCGCTCGACGTGGTCGAAGGCATGCAATTCGACCGTGGCTATCTGTCGCCTTACTTCGTGACCGATGCTGAGCGAATGGAAGTCGTGCTCGAGAATCCGATTCTGCTGATTCATGAAAAGAAGATCAGCTCGATGAAGGACCTGCTGCCGGTGCTCGAACAGGTGGCACGCATGGGTCGTCCGCTGCTCATCGTGGCAGAGGATGTCGAAGGCGAGGCGCTGGCGACGCTGGTTGTCAACAAACTGCGCGGAACCCTCCAGGCGGCTGCGGTCAAGGCCCCAGGGTTCGGCGATCGCCGCAAGGCCATGCTCGAGGACATCGCGATTCTGACCGGCGGGCGCGCCATTACCGAGGACCTCGGGATCAAGCTCGAGAACATCAAAATCGAGGATCTCGGCAAGGCCAAGAAGGTGACGATCGACAAGGACAACACAACCATCGTCGAAGGTGCAGGCAGCAAGCAGGCGATCGAAGGCCGCGTCAAGCAGCTGCGCAGCCAGATCCAGGACACCACGTCCGACTACGATCGCGAGAAGCTGCAGGAGCGCCTCGCGAAGATCGTTGGCGGCGTCGCGGTCATCAAGGTGGGCGCGGCAACTGAAACCGAGATGAAAGAGAAGAAGGCGCGGGTCGAGGATGCGATGCACGCGACCAAGGCAGCCGTCGAAGAAGGCATCGTGCCGGGCGGCGGCGTGGCTCTGCTTCGTGCGGGCAAAGCGCTCGAAAAGCTGAAGCTCGACGGCGATCAGCAGATTGGGGTCAACATCATTGCCCGCGCCCTGGAAGAGCCGCTGCGCTGGATTGCCACCAACGGCGGTCAGGAAGGCTCGATCGTCGTGCAGAAAGTCAAGGACGGCGACGCGGACTTCGGCTTCAACGCCCAGACCGAGAAGTACGAGAGCCTCGTGAAGGCGGGCGTGATCGATCCGACGAAAGTCGTGCGGTCGGCATTGCAGCATTCGTCATCGATCGCGTCACTACTCTTGACCACCGAGGCGCTCGTGTCGGAGATTCCGGAAGAGAAGAAGGAAGCTCCGATGCCCGGAGGCCACGGGGGAATGGGCGGAATGTACTAGGAAGGGTTAGGTAAGTCTCAAAAAGAAGCCCGGTAGGCTGCAGATGCTTACCGGGCTTTGTCGTTTCTGAAGTCGTTCCTATCTCAACGTGAAGGTCAGCTCGATCGTGATGATGACCGGAACTTCCTGTCCCTTATACCGGCCAGGGACAAATCGCCATTGCCGCACGGCCTTGATCGCTTCCTGATCCAGACCGAACACCGGATCGAGCGAGCGGACGACCTGAATGCGCCCACACTGTCCGGTCGGTTCGACGATGCATTCGATCTCAACACGGCCCTGAATCTTCGCGCGCATCGCGTCGGCCGTGTACTGCGGCTTGGCATCTCTAAGCAGGCGCGGACTCTCGACACCGCTTCCCGGACGGTACGCGCCACCGCCCGTTCCGCCGCCAAAACCTTCTCCAAGCCCTGAACCTGTACCAGATCCGATTCCCGTCCCGGTCCCGGTTCCCGCGCCGCCGCCAGTTCCCGTTCCGAGTGAGACGACTGGGCCGTTGCCCTCAATCGCACCGGGAATGACCGTGGGTTCGATGGCCGCCGCAAGCGTCTTTGCTGGGATGCTGAGCGACTGCTCTGGTTCCTTGTCTGGCGGCTTCTCCACCGGTTTCTGGAGCTCCGGCGTCTTCGCCACAGGGACCGTTATCTTGTCTCTGCCGGGCAGCTCGGCCTTGCGAGGCGGTTCTGGTGACTTGTTGCCGCCACCGCCGCCGCCACCACCCGGGCCTGGCGTTGCCAGAAAGATGATTCGGTTGTTCAGACTGTCCGGCTGCTCGAATATTTTCGACCCGTCCGGCGTGGGCGAGAAGCGAATCGCAACCACGACCAGCGCGGCAAAGGCGATGTGCGTGAGCAAGGACGCGCCCAGGGCGCCCTGCATGCGCTTCCCCTGCCGCTCGAAACTGAACGAAACTTCCCCCGGACGTCGATCGTCCAGGAGCACGCTCAAATGACCGACCGGCACGGATTCGGGGCCCTGCGGCGTTGGCATGATTGAGAAACTAGGTCCGCCTTCTGTATTGTCCGATGCCTTGCGGCCGCGTGCAACTGCAAAAAGGAGGCCTGGCTCAGGGGCGGATGGCTGGATAGGGAGGATGGGGCGGATAGGGATGAGGAAGATAAGGACCAGGAGGAAAATTGAGAAGTTGGGGGCAACCCAGACGAACCGTTTCAGGGGAGAAACGTTGCGCAACAACAGAAATCGTGGTCTGGAACGGATTTGGTAACCGTTGAGGATCTCCCGTTCCCCATAACGCCCATTTTCTAATTCGCCAGTTCCGCCCTGTTCGTCTAATCCACCAATTCCGCCCCATCTTCCCCATCCGCCTTGGCCGCCCCGTCGCCTCTATCTTCCTGATACTTGTTCTCAGTCGCGGACGCCTGAGGTCACACGCGTCCGCTCCAATTGTTCTCAGTCGCGGACGCCTGAGGTCACACGCGTCCGCTCCAGGCTCCAATCGCGGCGTTTCCGCCACCGTACGAGTGCAGCAGTGCCAGCGCATCGGCCGCCGCAGGTTCGCTGCGGATTGCGACGAGAACACCGCCTCGTGCGGTGAGCGTTTCAAAGATTCGGCCGTCGTGTTGCTGAAAACCGGCACGACGCATCGCGGCGCCCAGGCCCATCTTTCGCAGCTCAGGGCTCTCGAGTGCCGCCAGAAGAGGGCCTCGCACGACGATCGCCCCCAGCCCCGGGAGCTCGATTCGCTCACCGGCGCCCCCGAGCGCCTGCTCGACAAGTGACGAAATCCCGGGCGACTCCTTCGCGAGGATCGTCAGTGACTCCACGGCAAATCCCGCCGACTTGAGCGCGTTGATTCCGCGCTCCGCCCAGCTCGTATCCTGAAACACGCCAACCGTGAATCGTCCGGTCTCAACATCCTGCATCGGTTGTGCCCTCGCCTCATCCCCATCCGCCCGATCCGCCCTAGTCCCCCCAATTCGCCATTGCGACGCCGTCAGCACCGTTTCGCTCGAGCAGCTTCCTGATTTCCAGCTCCTGCCCTGCACGGACATGCACGCCGAGCAGCACCGCTCCGTTCTCGATCTTGGATTGCCAGCCTTCAGCCGCCGCTTCAGACAGCCCCGCGCGTTCGAGCGTTGACGCAAGGCCACCGGTTGCGTGCCCGACCGTCTCACCAAGCTCTGCGGCCAGGGGGCCAGCCGTCACGATCGGACCGACACCCGGCATGACGATGGCGATCGCCGCGAGAAGGTGGCCGCTCAGCTCCCCAAGCCAGCTCCCCAGGCGGGAGTCTTCGATTTCAGCGCCGGGAGTGCCATCCACCACACGCGCCAGATCGACCTCATCATCGTGTGCGCGCGCGACAATCGACAGGTCACCGCGGTCTATTCCGAGATCTCGAACGCCTCGGGCAGCAACTGCTGCGGCCGTTCGGTCAGCAAAGAGCGCCAGGACCAGCGGATGTGACACGGGCCTACTCTATTCCAAGGGCGCGGATCGGTCGAGGCCCGGCCCTGACACGACGCACGGGACGCGGATCTCGCGGATCAGCGGTTGCAGGTCAACGCCGGGCGCAGAGGCGATCGGCCGCGCCGTAGGCGCGCGTGGAAGGGTGACCCTCGCTTCGGAAGGCTGCCGGTCGCCCAATCCGCGTAGATCTGCGTCGATCCGCGACTCGTTGGCCGGGCCGGCGTCGGCGCCTCCTACCCCCCTCACACCTAAACCAACGTGTCGTTGTGCCTGGTACTGGCCCTGGTGGTACAATACCTTGACGGTTTCACGTCTTCCGGTCCCCGCGCAAACCACGTAAGGAGCACTAACCATGGGACGTATTGGCATACCCGAGCTCGTCATCATTCTATTCATCGTCATCTTGATCTTCGGGGCGAGCCGCCTGCCCGAAATTGGCCGTGGCATCGGTAAGGGCATCCGGAATTTCAAAGACGCCTCGTCCTCTCGAGATTCGGATCAGAAAGCAGACTGAGCTTCCGCTAGCGCTTCCTGCCCTTCCGACTTTTCGCTGCCCTGCGCTGAGCCCGTTCGCGGCGTCCTGGCCGCTGTTGTCGTTCTCGCCTGGCATGTACGCGACCCCGTGACGTGTGAGGTCGCCTCGTTTCACGGACTGCTTCGAGAATCTCCACCAGTCCGAGATCGATTTGGCGACGTTCCATGTCGACACGAATCACCTGAACCGTAACCTGATCTCCGAGTCGGTATGTCTTGCCCGTGTTCTCGCCCCGCAGCGTGTGAGTCTGTTCGAGAAACCGATAGTAGTCGTCGGCCATGCTCGAGACGTGGACGAGGCCTTCGACGAAGTGTTCAACCAGCTCGACGAAAATGCCGAACGGTGCGACGCCCGTAATGAAGCCGGTGAACTCGTCGCCGATCTTGTCGGCCATGAACCGGACCTTCTTCCACTGCACCAGTTCGCGTTCCGCGTCGTCGGCGCGCCGCTCCATCTCTGAGCAATGGCGCGCCACCTCCGGCAGCTCATCTTCCAACTCTGCGATTCCGTCCTGACTGAGCTGCTGCTGTCTCACCGCGCGAAGCAGGCGATGCACCACCAGATCCGGGTATCGCCGAATCGGTGACGTGAAATGCGTGTAGCAGCTTGCCGCCAGGCCAAAATGCCCCAGGTTCTCGGCCGCGTACCGCGCCTTCTGCATCGTTCGCAGCATCAGGAACGCGATCGGTTTCTCTTCGGGCGTCCCCTGAATGCGATCGAGCAGCCGTTGAAAATGACGTGGCCGAACCGCATTCAGCGGAGCCGCCAGGCTATAGCCCAGACTCGCGACAAATTCCTCGAACTGTTGAACTTTGAGCAGATCCGGATCCTCGTGGACCCGATAAAGGGCCGGTGCCTCCCGCTGCTCCAGGTACTCAGCCACCGTTTCGTTGGCCAGAAGCATGAATTCTTCAATCAGCCGGTGCGCGATGTTCCGTTCCGATGCGATGATCGCTTCGACCAGCCCCGCTTCATCGAGGATGACTTCTGATTCCTTCAAATCGAAATCGATTGATCCCCGCCGGCGTCGACGCGCGTTGAGAATGTCGAACAGCTCGCGCATCATTTCAAACATCGGGACCAGTGATTCGTAGCGCCGCATGACGGCCGGATCATGGTCCGCGATGATTGCATTGACATCCGTGTAGGTCATGCGCTCCGCAGTTTTGATGACGCCATCGTGCAGCTCATAGCGAACGACCTGACCATTGCGATCCACTTCCATCAGACAGGATTGAACCAGCCGATCCACGCGCGGGTTGAGGCTGCACAGGCCAGTTGCCAGCTCTGACGGAAACATGTGCACCGCGCGTTCCGGAAAATAGACCGAGGTCGCTCGGTCGTACGCTTCGTGATCGAGGATGCTGCCTTCGGGCACGTAGTGCGCGACGTCGGCAATGTGCACGCCGAGCCAGTAGTTCCCATTGGGAAGCCGCTCGATACCGACGGCGTCGTCGAAATCCCTTGCATGCTCACCGTCGATCGTCACGGTCAGCGTCGACCGGAAATCGGTCCGGTCGGCGAAATCGCGGTCGGGATCGAGCGTGAGTCGTTGTGCGTCAGCAACCGCTTCGGGGGAATGCGCTTCGGGAATCCCGAACTTGCGGATGATGATCGTCGTATCAACCCCGGGCGTATTCACGTCGCCAAGGACCTCGGTGACGCAACCGACCGGGCCGCGCGTTGGCGTCGGCCACCTGGTCAAGGCGACCGTCACCATCTCGCCAGGGCGCGCCCCGCGGGTCTCTCCCGCGGGAATGTGGACGTCTTTGAGCACCCGGCGATCGAACGGGACGACGAACCCCAGTCCCGCCTCGTCGACGTCGTAGCGTCCAACCAGCGTCGCGTTGCCGCGCTCGAGGATTTGGACGATGCGTCCCTCCGGCCGATCGCCCGAGCGATGCCGCTCGATCCGCGCGACCACGCGATCGCCATGCATCGCCTCTTTCAGATTCGAGCCCGAGATGTAGATATCGCCCGTATCGACATCTTTCCGCTCTGGAACCACGA
>DATBJG010000382.1:0-11323 GCA_036556585.1 Vicinamibacterales bacterium | reverse complement strand
GTAAAGCCGCGCAATCATCCGCGTCGTGTTCCGGAATGCCGGGTGCGTCGTCACATCCTTCACCCGCTCCCCGTAAATCCAGATCTCCCGACCGTCCCGAATGCTCTCCAGGTATTCCGCACCCGTATACGGCCGCGCGCGCTTCGTGTCGGCACGTTTTCCTGCTGCAACGGTGTCTATGGACATGAACTGACCTCGCTTATGATTTGGAGTGTGCATTGTACTTTTCCCGGACGTCAGCAACCAGCCTTGTCGTCTTGGTATGACCTGGTCTCGTATTGGTATGGCGTCGGCATCCCTGACTTTTCGTAGAATGTGGATTCTGGAGTGTGACATGGTGCATAGACCCTTGCAGGTAGCAGGACCTCTGCGCGCGGTCCTGGGTGGGGCGGCCATCTTTCTGATGGCGTCGGCCGGCATTGCGCAACAGAACCAACCGCCGGCGCGTCAGAACCCGCCGACGCCGGGACTCGACAACATCGAGATCAAGTCCCTGCATGTTCAGGGGAACGTCTGGATGCTGGTGGGTGGTCCATTCAACGCCGCCGTCCAGATTGGCGACGAGGGCGTGCTTGTCGTTGACACGATGGTGGAGCCTCTGGCCGACAAGATGCTCGCGGAGGTGAAGAGACTGGCCGGCGACAAAACGATCCGGTACATCATCAATACGCATGCGCACCCCGATCACACTGGAGGAAACGAAACGATCGCTGTCGCGGGTCGTTCAATCGTCGCTGGCAACTTCGCGGGGCAGGTGGGTCCCGATGCGGCGAACAGCGCGACGATCTTTGCGCATGAGAATGTGCTGACCCGAATGAGTCAGGCCGGCGGCCCGGAAGGAAACGGTCAGAAACTGCCGTTCAAAGCATTACCAACTGACACGTTTTTCGACGAAGAGAAGGACCTCTTTTTCAACGGAGAAGGCATCCAGCTCATTCACATACCCAACGCGCACACCGACGGCGACATCATGGTCTGGTTTCGCAAGTCTGACGTCATCGTGGCCGGTGACCTCTTTATGACGACGACCTATCCCATCATTGCCATGCAGCAGGGTGGCACCTTGAACGGGATCATCACGGCCTTGAACCGGATACTCGACATCACAATTCCCAAGGATAGACAAGAAGGAGGCACGTACGTCATCCCCGGCCACGGACGGCTGACAGACGAAGCCGACGTCGTGGAATATCGCGACATGGTGACGATCATCCGCGATCGATTCCAGGACGCAATCAAGAAGGGCATGACGCTCGATCAGGTGAAGGCCGCGCGGCTGACGCGTGATTACGACGGGCGCTGGGGCGCGACGACGGGATTCTGGACGACGGACGCCTTCATCGAGGCTGCCTACAAAACCCTGTCGCCGGCAACCGGGAAGACGTCAACGGCCAAGAATCGATAGCTTCTCAACATTCATTCCGGCTGGAGAGCAATGATGAGGGATCACAGGTTGGAGGCGAGAGCGTCCAGGTACTTTGAAGGAGCGGGCATTGCATTCGCGATCCTCGTACTAAGTCTTGCTGGTGCGAACGCGCAGCAGCCGCAGGGTGGTCAGCCACCGGCTCAAACGTCACCACGGGAGGCCAGTCCGATTGATTTGACCGGCAACTGGGTGGCCATTGTGAATGAAGACTGGCGCTGGCGGATGATGACGCCGCCCAAAGGTGACTATGCCAGCGTGCCGCTCAACCCCGAAGGACGCAAGGTCGCTGACACCTGGCAGCCCGCGATGGACGGCCGATGCGAGGCATATGGCGCCGCCGCACTGATGCGCATGCCGACGCGGGTGCGCATAACGTGGGAGAACGACTCGGTCCTCAAGGTTGAGACAGACGCCGGCCAGCAGACCCGCCAGTTTTACTTCACGAAGCCGGCGCAGATGCCGGCCAGGACGCTGCAAGGCGTATCGACGGCCGAATGGCAATTGGCTGGTGGTGGAGGTCGGGGTCAGCCACCCGGTCCTGCGCCGGGAGGCGGAAACGCTCCCGCTGGTGCCGGTCGCGGAGGCGGAACACCTCGATCCGGAACGCTCAAAGTCGTCACGACCAACTTGCTGGCCGGCTGGCTTCGGAAAAACGGCGTTCCGTACAGTGAGAATGCGACCGTCACCGAGTATTACGACCGGTTCAGAGATCCGGTTGGAAGCGAGTGGCTCGTGGTGACCACGATCGTCACCGATCCAACGTACCTCCAACAGGACTTCGTGACCAGCTCACATTTCAGGCGGGAACCGGATGGATCGAAATGGTCGCCCGCGCCGTGCAAGACCACCTAGGGAGCCAGGTGAATTTTTGCGTTTCGGAGATGCGCTAATCTATAGTCGAGGGGTGAGATGAACAACCTGAAATACAGTGGCGCAGGCCGCCAGGCCCTGCTACGTGCCGAAGGGGCGCAGGCCTTCAGCCCTGCCAGAATTGCCGGCCTTGTGTTGCTGTTGACGACCGTCGCGGTACCGGCTTCTGCCCAGATCGATCTGTCTGGCATCTGGGCGCCAATTTTCCACGAAGATCAGGTGGAACGAATCCCAGGACCGGATGCTGGCGACTATGCCGGCTTACCCATCAATGATGCGCTCCGTCTGCGCGCAGACACCTGGGATGCGTCGCTGCTGACCCTGCCTGAGCATCAGTGCAAGCCACATCCGTCAACATATGGGTTCCGCGGCGTCGGTAATCTGCGAATCTGGTCGGATGTCGATCCAACGACGCAGCGAATGATAAGGATCAGTACCCATATTCAATGGCAGGAGCAGCATCGGGACATCTGGATGGATGGTCGACCGCACCCCCCTGAGTACACCCCGCACACCTGGCAGGGCTTCTCGACCGGGCGATGGGAGGGTGACACTCTGATTGTCACGACGACCCACCTGAAAGCGGGCTGGATTCGTCGAAACGGTTTGGTCCTTTCTGATCGCGCCACAATGGAAGACCGGTTCTACCGTCACGGCGATTTCCTGACACATGTGTACATCATCCAGGACCCCGTATATCTGACCGAGCCGCTCATCAAGACAAACGGATTCCGACTACTGCTGAACGGCCGTATTGACCCGTACCCGTGCCAGTCGGTCGTTGAGGTTCCACGGCCGAAAGGCGTCGTCCCGCACCACCTGCTCGACACGAACCATGCTTCCGAGGAATACGCAGCCAAGCACCAGATCCCGGTGGAGGCCGTTCGCGGAGGGGCCGAGACCGCGTTGCCGGAGTACGCCGCGAAGATGCGCACGATGAAAGCACCGGCGAAGCCAGCCACCTCATCGTCAGGATCTCAACGATAGACGTTGGTCGGCGTGATCATGTCCCGTAGCCTGGTGCTGACGCCAATTTTCGCGACGGCGGTTCTGCTGAACCCCGTCGCGTCGCAAACGCCAGCGCCGGCTCCAACCTTCAACAAGCACGTCGCTCCCATCCTCTACTCGAACTGCGTCACCTGCCATCGTCCCGGCGAGGTGGCGCCGATGTCCCTGCTCAACTACTCGGAGGTCAAACCATGGGGCCGTGCGATCAAGGAGAAGGTCCTCGCACGCGACATGCCCCCGTGGTATGCCGATCCCCAGTACGGGCAGTTTCGGAACAACCGCAGGCTGGCACAGGCCGACATTGACACTCTCGTCGCATGGGTGGATGCAGACTCGCCCGAGGGCGACGGAACCGCCCCGCGCCCACCGGAATTCCAACAGGGTTGGACGAGCGCAATGACGCGGCCACCCGACCGAGTGCTCGAGTTGCCGTTTGAATTCCAGCTACCAGCAAACGGCGACGTGCCGACCTTTACCGTCTGGCTCAAGCTGCCGTTTCGCGAAGACGTTTTCATCGAGGCCATCGAGTTTCGTCCCGGCAACCGCAGCGTCCTTCACCATTCGAGCGTGACCGTTGGCGGACTGCCGCCTGGAACACGTCTCGGGAAAGCACCGGTCTGGCCGGACGGACCCGTGGTCGACGGCATTCCCCTTTTTGACGATGGAAAGCCGTTTCGGGCCAGTTCGAGCGAGGAGTTCGGCACACCGCTCTTCTTCTACGTTCCCGGCGGCGGTTTTCAGCGGTTTCCTTCCGGGATCGCCAAGCGAATGCGTGCCGGTCAATATCTCGTATGGGGTCTGCACTACGTCACCACCGGCAAACCCGAAAAGGATCGATCGCGAATCGGTCTCTGGTTCAGCAAGCGATCGCCTCATCACGAAGCCTTCCTGTTCACGGTCAATCAGAAAGTGAGCGTGGAAGGCAAGGAGCTCGGGTCAGATGCGCGGGGACGGACGACGCTACCCAACATCCCACCGCGAGTTGAGAACTGGAACATTACAGGCTCGCTCGTGGTGAAGGAAGCGATCACCCTCTACGCGCTGTGGCCGCATATGCACTATCGCGGCAAAGACATGACCTTCTCGGTGAAGTATCCGAACGGTCGTGAGGAAACGCTGCTGAGCGTGCCGCGGTACGATCCGAACTGGCAGATCACCTACGAGCTCGCCAAACCCCTGAAAATCCCCGCACGCAGCACCATCACGGCCGTCGCTCATTACGACAACTCCACCAAGAACCCCAGGAATCCCGGGCCGGATCAGGAAGTGACCTGGGGACCGCAGAGCTGGAACGAGATGTTCCTGCCGTTCCTTGAAGTGTCTGTCGATGATCAGGATCTGCGCTTCGAGCGACTGCAACAGGATTTCGGGAGATAACCGAGACGACTGGGCAGGAGTTCAGGAGACCAGGAGACTACAGCTCCAGCGCCTTTGGACCCAGGCGTGTAATCAGCACTTCGTCACCCGTTGCCAGGCGCCAATTTCGCAGCCTGGCATGCGCAACAATCAGCCGGTCGAACGGATCCCGGGACCAGCCAACTTCGACAGCCGCCGCAAACCACCGATCGGACGGCGGGTCGTCGATCGCCCATAGATCATCGTCCACAAGATCGTTCACCGTTGCCGGACCGCGAAGGCGGAGGCGGCCGGCTTCCACGAGAAACTGCAATTCGAGGATGCTGGCGGGCGATACGAAGAGACGCTGGAATGTTGCTCGGAGCGTGCGACTTCGTGGGTGTCCTCGGTGCAGCCAGAGCAGCGCGTTCGTGTCGAGCAGAATCACCGCGAGGCAGCTCGCTTAGCGAACCGGAGGGACTTGTCCGTCCACGTCCAGGTCCACTGTCCGTCGGCGACGGCGCGGTCCATGGAAGCAATGATCGCTCGTCGACGGTTTGTGCGCCTCGGTGTGGCAGCCACGGCCTGGAGCACGAACCGAACGCCCCGCCGCTCGATGAAGACGGGCTCGCCCCGCTCAGCCGAGTCGAGAAAATCGGCGAACCGTTCGCGCACCTGCGAACTGGTGTAGCGCTTCTTGGGCATAGGAGTTGTACATTGTACAACTTGGCGTCCCCATGGGTCCAGGGTTCACGCGGCGACACCCTATGCCTGCGTCGAAATCTCCATGAGTGTCAGATCGTGGGTGGTGAGCAGCGTCCTTGACTTGGCAATTTGCCCTGGGCCGCGCATAATGGTGCCACTGCGTCTTCACGAGTTACGGTCTTATGGACTATTTGCGACTCTATTCTGACAACAGCGGTAACAGTCGCTTCGCCGAGGTCGACCTGGCCATCAGCGAGCCTGACTACCAACCGCCGGCGCCGGTCGTCTTCGTTTCCCACACCTTCGAGGCCACCGGCCTGCAGTTCGTGAGGCTGCCAGGCGGCTGGACCGGTGAGGCCCTCCATCCGCCCAAGCGACAATTCGTCATCTGCGTGGACGGTCACCTCGAGGTGATTGCCAGCGATGGTGAGAAGCGCTCGCTGGGACCCGGCGACCGTCTGCTGATGGAAGATGTCGACGGGAAGGGTCACCGCAGCCATGTGCGCGCCGGGCATGACTGCGTTCTTGCGGTCGTCCCGATTGATTGAGCCAGCCGCTTGGCGTCCTCGGCGGCAGGGGCGACGGGAGGCTTGGCCCCCGGGATCGACTTAACGTTTCCGGGAGGCGAGGATCGCGTTGTACTCCTCCGTTGCCCGACGGGTCCCATCGATATCGTAGTTCGGACCGCCGGTCCCCCTGAGCTCGTTGTAGAGCCGTACCGTATTCATGACGATCCGTTCGGGACCAATCCAGTTGTCGAACTTGCCGAGTTTGATGTCCGCAGCCGCGCGACCGGGCGTCATGCCGGCATCGAGCCGCGTCTTGACCTCACTCTGAAGCATCCGGAAGTACTCACCCATCTCGGCGAGCTCCTTCTTCCCGCCAATCGGACCGTGACCGGGGACGATGGTTTCGACGTCCATCCTCAGGATTCTCTCGAGGACCTGCAGCCACTTGCCGACGTGTGCGTTGTGCGCAAACGGCGCAACGTAATAGAACGCAAGATCTCCGGCAAAGAGGATCTTTTCTTTCGGCAGGTAGACCATCAGATCGCCGTAGGTGTGCGCCGGACCGACGAACTCGACTTCGACGGCGGTGCCGCCGTAGTAGTAGACCATCTTGCCTTCGAACGTGGTCGTCGGGGGAATGAGTGTGCGCTCCTCGGTGCCGTCGGCCCAGCCCTCACGTTTGTCCCAGCGTGCGGGCGTTGTCGGAACAGCCTTCAGCACCTCATCCCGGCAGTACGGATGGCTGACAATCTCGATCGGTCCAAAGAACTGATTCCCGTTGACGTGATCGCCGTGGTGATGGGTGTTGATCAGACGTCGAAACGGCTTGTCACCAGTCGCTTTCTTCGCCGCCGCAATGAACGCCTTCGCGTGCAAGGGTGCACCCGTGGAGTCGATGGCCATCAGGTGATCGTCTCCAACGATCACGCCGGTATTCGAGACACCCTGCGCCAGGATGCCGGGACCACCTGCCTGGTTGTACGCAAAGACGTTGGGCGCGAGCTGCCTGAGCTCCGTCTTCCAACTTGGGACCTGCGGGAAACGAGGATCGCCTGGTGGTGGCGTCACCGGTGGCAGAGCGACCTGCGCCGACAGCGTCGGAAACGCGGCGGCGCTTTCCAGCGCTGCGGCGATCCCGATGCCTGCACTTGCCAGTTGTGAGATTGCCTTGCGGCGTCCAATGTGAGCAGCCATGAGATAGATGCCCGAAATGGATAGGAGGCCAGGAGACGCGCATCTCCTGACCTCCTGTGAGTGAGGCAGGCCTGAAGGCCTGCGCTACTTCGCAACAGCCGCCTGCAGGCCTGCCCTACTTGGCGAGAGGATCGGGCCGAAGCTGGAACTTCATCACCTTGCTCGGTGTGCCTTTGCCGCCTTCCATGTGGAACGGCGTGCGCGTACTAATCGTCGCCCAGAGTCCCTTGCCCTTCCAGCCGGCTTTGGGATCGTCAATCCGGCCGTCCAACCACTTCGTATAGAAGCCTTGCGGATACGGCACGCGCAGCACGACCCACTTCCCGTCCTTCAAAGCCAGTAGCCCTTCCGATGCATTGCCCGTGTTGATGGGAACGTTTCGTCCGAGCCCGAAGGTATCGAACTGATCCACCCACGTGTAGTAGCTTCCCTCGGCGCTGCCGGGATCGGTCACGCCTTTGATCTGCGGTAGCGGCTCGGCGTAGAACGTCCAGCCTTCCGGACAGTGCTGACCGGTCGCCTTCGGCCCGTTTAACGGCCCCTTGCACTTGCGCCGATCGAAGCTTGACATGTGCCCGCTGGCCATCGCTGCCCAGACGACACCGTTCCGGTCTACGTCCATGCCGCGCGGCGAGAATCCCTGAATCGACACGTTCGGGTTGTCAGCTGGCGGCTCGAACACCTCCGCCAGCGCTGTCTCGGGCGGATTTGGCCCGGGGTTCAGCCGAACGACCGCCCCTGGAAATCCGAGCACCGATCCCCAAATCGATCCGTCCGTTGCCGGTGATGCGGCATAAAAAGCTGCACCAAACCGCTTGTCCTTGGTGGGATCCAGCGGCGCATCCGGCTCGACATATGCGTCGCGTTTCCCGTTGCCATTGGTGTCCATGATCAATGCGGTCCAGCCTTGCGACTTCACTTCGTCCTTCGTCTCTTCGTACATCTTGGTGTTCAGCCAGCCAACGACCTGCCCACCACCGCTCGTCCAGAGCGTGTTGTTCGCATCCTCCGCAAACATCAGGTGGTGCGTGCCAAAGCAAGTACTAATGTGGGTAAGCTGCTTGGTTTTCGGATCGTACATGGCCAGATGACGATTCGAATTCGCGATCGGGAACAGCTTGGCCGACGGGTGACTCGATCCTTCCCTGCAAAAGTCGGGATTGGCCGGAGGCCGCACGGCCGACGTGATCCAGACCCGACCTTTCTCATCGAACATGGGATTGTGGACGTTGTTCTTGCTGGTCCAGATCACTTCGTCACCCCAGTAGGGTGACGATGCGGGCATTTTCGCGTTGGTTGGCGGCGTGTTCGGGTCGCGTACGGTCAACTTCACCTGACTCGTCGTGTGCTTGATCGGATCCAGTACGGGCAGGTAGTCGGCGCTGAGCTCGAGCGCTCCATAGATCAGACCGTTGGCATTGACCGTCGGATTTCGCCGGTCGGTCGAGACCTCATCGTGGAGGTACACTTTAGGGTCCGCCCAGTCCCACTGGGTGATGACGATGTTGCGCTCCAGTCCCTGCGGCCGGGGAGGCGCGGGCGGCAGCTCACCGGCTTTGATCCGGTCCGTCCAGTCGGCAAACACGGCCAGCGCCCGTTCCTTGCCGAGCTGGTTCAAACCGTTCATCATGTTGGCACCAGCTTGACCCGACTGAATTCGCCGCTCCCACGCCGCTTCGGACGAGGCAAAGGTGCCGAGCGCCTGAGGGATTTCGCGCGTTGCCTTGTTGCCCAGCTGGTGACACGCCCAGCAACCACCTGATTTCAACTGTCTCACCCACTCTGCCTGACTCTTGATGTTGGGTGAGATGCCGTTCCCTTTGGGCCCCGTGCCTGGGAAATCCCCTTTCTCCGGTGCACGAATCAGCGAGAACCAATAGCCAGCGGGATAGTATTCCGCGGCTGCGCGCGGATTGGGCGCAGTGACCGCCTTGAGCGCCACGACCTTGCCGGGCGCGGTCTGCACCTTGGGCGAATCGACCAGTCCGTAGCCGCGCACCCACACGTTGTAGTTCGCTTTCGGAAGATCGGGCACGACATACCGGCCTCTGTCGTCGGTCGCGACGATCCGCACGAATTTGGTGGGCAAATCGGTGGTCTCCGCTATCACCCAGACTCCTGCTTCTGGTCCACGTGCTCCGGTGACCACGCCACCAATGTCATCGTCGTCTACCCGCACGGCGTCGTTGGGAAGTTGGACGGCACTCGTCCCGACCATCGAGGCCACCAGGAATATTGCCAGGCCGGCCCCGATGAGCCCCGGAGACAGGATGCGTTTCGTGATCATGTCGAACCTCCACGTGAAAGATTCAAAACATGGGAGTGTCTTTTGTGGGCACGTTACCACCGAGTTGCCGCACCCGCAATGGGAATCCTGGAAACCGCTGATTTGAGGAAGTTCTCAGTCTTCAGTTCTCAGGATGCGGCTTCCGGCTGTCAGGTTTGCGTGGGGGGTGAAGCACCGAGCGATGTCTGGCATACGCCGTTCGCGCCTGGATGTAATCCTTGTGCTCGAATCCCAGCTCGCTGGCAATCTGACGAATCTGCGCCTCTTCGGCTGACGAGACCGAGCTGTCCGCTGCCGACACGGCAAAAAGACAATCGAGGAGCTCGCGCCGTTGGTCGACCGTGGAGATCTCGCGGAACTGGCGCGTCACGAGAAAGTCCTCCGTCCCACCAAACAGCCGGCTCCGGCTCTTGGCGATGGCCACGACCAGCACGGCCTGTTCTTCTGGAAGATGTCCCAGTTGCTTGAGGACCTGCACCATCGTTTCTGTCTCTTCGTCGCTGATGCGCAGATCCGCCGCAGCCGCGCGACTCAGCACGTACGCAAACCCCGCAACATATCTTGCCTTGGCGGGCTCGAGTCGTTCCAATTCCGCAACGATGCGACGAACCGTTTCGGTGTCGTCGGAATTGTCTTCTTCTTCTTGTGAATCAGAGAAGCCTAGAAACCGCAGAATGGACATGGGAAGTTAGAAGTTAGAAGTTAGAAGTTCCTTTATCGTCCTTATCATTATCTATTGTTCTGACGCTTTCAATTGATGAGCTACTTTGCGCAATCGGCGAGCTCAACCGTATTTTTCTCGTTGCTCGATTGCCACTGACCTGCGAAAGTATCCCGCCTTCACACCGTGCGCGTGAGGCACGCGCCGACCGAATCCTGCTCCCAGACATCGGACGGCGCTCATCCTTGGGGAGTGAACAGCGGGGTACCCATGAAGAGACGAGAGTTCGTGGAAAAACTTGGTATCGGGTCAGCGATCATCGTGTCCAGTTCCGCACTGTCTGCGCCGGGACATGCTGCCCCCAACGACGATCGGGATGATGGCAACGGTGGGCACAATCACCAACCGATTTCAGGTGATCTCGCCAATGCGACCGTGAGCTTTGGGCAGTGGAAGACGGGCACAATCCCTGCCGAGCCCAATGCAGTACCGCCGCTCCCCGAGCTACCGCCTTTGGACAGATTTGCAGCACCGAACGCACCGCCTCCGAATCCACGCTACAACTCGCACCTGGTCATACCCTATGTAGCGACTATCAAGGCGGGCGGTTCCGTGAACTTCGTGATCTCTGGACTTCATCAAATTGCAGTCTATGGTCGCGGCACGAAACCAGAAGACATTCATGAAGCCATCGGCCCCGGCCCGTTCATTCCACCGTTCCCGGTTCTCCCACCCAACACGCGGGCCATGCAAGGCCCTCCATTTCTTCCGCTAATCAGCTTCGCAACGAATCGGCTCTATGTCGGACCCGATCCGAGCTTGCTGCCGCTGGATCGTGTGGAAGTCGTTCACTTTCCGGAACCCGGTCGTTATCTGGTAATCTGCGCGTTCTTGCTCCACTTTGTAGACAACATGTACGGCTGGGTAAGAGTCCGGCGTCACGAGCACGACAACGACTGAGAACTCATTCAAGGGGGCCGAGGGCAAGATCGGCCCCCGTCCGTTTCTACTTCACCGTCCACAGCGTCAGCATTGCCACATCCTTCACGAACAGCCGGTCGCCTGAAATGGTGGGCTGCGTCCACGTCTCCGTCGTTGCCAGCTTGTACCGCTTGACCGGCTCGAATTTGGTGCGGTTATGGCGGAGCACCACGAGCTCGCCGTCCTCTTCGAGTGAGAAAATCGTATCTCCGGCGCGGACGATGGCTGCGTTCTCGGCCTGGCGAGGTTCGCTCTTCCACAAGACTTTGCCGGTATCGAGGTCCAGCGCAAAGTATTCCCCGCTGTTCAGGTGCGACAGTCCATAGAGCACGCCTTCGGCCACCACA
>DATBJG010000381.1:0-13893 GCA_036556585.1 Vicinamibacterales bacterium | reverse complement strand
CTCGGGTGTCACGGGTATCCAGACCGTTGTGCTCAAGGGAGACCCCACGAAAGCAGGCCTCTACACGTTGTTGCTGCGCATCGGGCCGAACACGAAGATTGCGGCTCACGCAC
Source organism: Vicinamibacterales bacterium (assembly GCA_036556585.1). GTDB lineage: Bacteria > Acidobacteriota > Vicinamibacteria > Vicinamibacterales > JAMQPK01 > DATBJG01. The sequence continues at coordinate 13,780 of DATBJG010000381.1, read as the reverse complement.
ACCCCGACGATCGCGTGGCCACGGTCGTGTCGGGCACGTGGTATTTCGGGTACGGCAAGGAGTTCAACGAGGCTGCACTCAAGGCATTGCCGGCCGGAAGTTTTTACACCGAGCCCCCCAACTCCAACCATTTCGCAATGACGCGACAGGAAGGGGCGGTCATCCAGATCAGCGGCTTGGGGCCGTCCGGAACGACCTATGTCGACCCCAAGAACGATCCGACCCGAAAGTAACTAAGAGCAACGTGTAGCGGCGGGTCTTTAGACCCGCCGTCAAAACGATCAATGATTTCTGTTCCCCGCCTATCACGGATTGTTCTTCTGACCGCGCTCCTGGGTGCATGGGCCTCATCTGCGAGCGCGCACCCCGCCCCGTTCAGCTATCTCGATCTACATCTGGACGCCTCCCGTCTGCATGGCACGCTGGTCATCCACGACTTCGATGCGGCGCACGAGCTGGGCATCGAAAAGCCGGCAATGCTCCTCGATCCCGAAGTTGCGGTGCGGTACCGCGATCGACTGGTGGCCATCATGCAGACACGTCTCCGCTTGAGCGGGGACGGACGCGCGCTAAGCCCAACCTGGGGCGTCATCGACGTGCTACCCGACCGGCAGAGCGTTCGTCTGCCACTCGACTTCGGGTCGGTCACGCCCGGAGGCGTCAGCATCGACACGGTGATGTTTCCGTACGATCCGAATCATCAGACGTTCATCAACATCTACGAAGAGGGGCAACTGCGCTACCAGGCAGTGCTGGATGCGCGCAACGGCAAGCTGGATTACTTTGCCGGGACGACACAGGGCAGGCTGGCGGTCATCCGCACGTTCGTCGCCTCGGGCATCCATCACATTCTGATCGGCCCGGATCACATCCTCTTTCTCTTCGGACTGCTCCTGCTTGGCGGGTCGCTCACCCGGTTGGCCGGTATCGTGACGGCATTTACGCTGGGCCACAGCATCACGCTTTCTCTCGCGGCACTCGATATCGTCACTCCGTCAACGTCACTGGTCGAGCCTGCCATCGCGTTAAGTATTGTCATTGTCGGCGTCGACAATCTCCTTGTCAGCTCGCAGAAGAAGCCGCGGGTGCCTCCTGAAGCCACCGAAGACGTTCCTGTCGTCGCCGAAAAGCCGCCACGAGATCTGAGAGCGTGGCTCGCCGCAGTATTCGGACTCATCCATGGCTTTGGCTTTGCCTCGGTGCTCAAGGAGTTCGGTCTGCCGCGCGGCGCACTGGGATGGTCGCTTTTTTCGTTTAATCTCGGTGTCGAAATCGGTCAGCTGGCCATCGTCGTTGCCTTTGCATCGCTTCTGGCACTCGTGCGAAAACGCAATGCACCGCTGGGCGAACGGCTGGCCTGGGCGGGATCGATTGTCGTGGTTCTTGCGGGGGGTTACTGGTTTGTCGAACGAGTCTGGTTCACAGGAGCGTGAGTGAATCTCACATGCGGAGGATGACATGAAGCGTTTGTTCGTCAATACGATGGTCGTAGCGGCCGGCGCTCTGGTGATGGCCGTGGCCGCCCTCTCAGCTCAGCAACCAGCAGGACAGGGAGCCGCACCGGCTGGGCAGGGCCGCGGCGATGGGCGTGGCAGAGGTCCGGGATTTCCTCCGGTCAACTCGATCGAAAAGGTCGCCAACAACCTGTATATGGTTCCGGGGCAAGGAGGCAACACGGCCGTGTTCGTGATTGCCAACGGTGTGGTGCTGGTCGATACGAAGCTTGCCAACAACGGACAGGCGATTCTTGACCAGGTCAAGACCGTCACCGACAAAGCCGTGACGCACATCATCAACACGCACACTCACGGCGACCATAACGGGAGCAACGACTTCTTCCCGGCGTCGGTGGAAATCGTCACCCAGGCCAACACCAAGACCAACATGGAAAAGATGGACGCGTTCAAGGACCCGGCCAAGAAGCATGGCCTGCCGGATCGAACGTTTACCGACAAGATGACCCTTCTCAGCGGCAACGAGTCGATCGACCTCTACTACTTCGGTCCAGCACACACGAACGGGGACGCGTTCGTGGTGTTCCGCAACGCGCGCGTGATGCACGCCGGCGACGTGTTCGCCGGCAAAGGTCAGCCGTTCATTGACGGGAACAACGGTGGGAGCGGCATTGCCTACGGCGCGACGATTGGCAAGGCGGCTGCCGGAATCAAGGGCGTGGACACGGTGATCCCCGGACACAGCCCGCTCATGAAGTGGCAGGACTTTGTCGACTTTGGCGAGTTCAACCGGCTCTACCTCGATCACGCACGCGCGTCGCTCAAAGGCGGCCAGACGGCCGAACAGGCGCTGGCGAGCCTCAAGCTGCCGGAGAAGTTCAAGGACTATAACCTTCAGGGTGGCCGCGGGGGCCCGGGTGGAAACTTCAACGTGATCTTCGAGGAGTTGAAGAAGCAACCGTAGTCTAAAGGTTCTAAGGTAAACCGATGCCCGAGTCGATCGACGTTCCGACACATGTCTCCGCTCGGCAGGTGCCGCAAGGGTGGCGCCTGCCGTTGATCCTGCTGCTCTTCATTGGAAGCGGCGCCGCGGCTCTTATTTACGAGATCGTCTGGTTCCAGTTGCTGCAGCTGGTCATTGGCTCATCAGCGGTTTCGCTGGGCGTGCTGCTTGGAACGTTCATGGGCGGGATGTGCCTGGGCAGCCTGCTGCTGCCGCACCTCGTCTCAGCAAAACATCATCCGCTGCGCGTCTACGCGTACATCGAGCTGGGCATTGGCGCGATTGGGTTGCTGGTGCTGATAGTGATGCCGCTCGTTGGCAGTCTTTACACGGCATGGGGAGGATACGGTCTGAGCGGGTTCCTGCTCCGCGGGCTCGTAGCAGCCATCATGCTGCTCCCACCAACGCTGCTGATGGGGGCAACACTACCGGCCGTCGCGCGCTGGGTGCAGACGACACCTGCCGGCATCTCGTGGCTTGGCTTCTTCTACGGCGGCAACATCGCGGGAGCGGTCTTCGGATGTCTGCTCGCGGGCTTTTATCTGCTTCGCGTCCATGACATGTCGATTGCCACGTACGTGGCCGCGGCGATCAACGTCGGTGTGGCCGTGCTGGCCCTCGTGATCGCCTCGACAACGCAGCATTCCCAGACCGACGAAATACAGGTTGCGCACGAACCTGCCACCGATGGCGGTCCTGCGCTGCAGCCGGAAGCCGGAGCGGGTGTCGTCTATGTCGCCATTGCGTTGTCGGGCCTATGCGCGCTCGCGTCGGAAGTGATCTGGACTCGCACGCTCGGGCTGCTCTTTGGCGCGTCTGTGTACACCTTTTCGATCATTCTCGCGGTATTTCTGGTCGGGCTTGGTATTGGAAGCAGTATGGGATCGCTGCTGGCGCGGACGAGTCAAACGCCGCGACTGCTGTTTGGCTGGTGTCAGATGTTTGCCGCGCTCGCGGTTGCGTGGGGTGCGTACGTTCTGTCTGTCTCACTGCCCTACTGGCCAATCAACCCATCGATCTCTACCAACATCTGGTACAACTTTCAGCTCGATCTGGTGCGAGCCTTCTGGACGCTGCTCCCGGCGGCATTGTTCTGGGGAGCGAGTTTTCCTCTCGCACTGGCCTCGATCGTCTCGCGCGGACAGGATGCCGGCAAACTGGTTGGTGGGGTCTATGCCGCCAACACACTCGGGGCCATTATTGGCTCGCTTGGCGCAAGCCTGCTGCTGGTTGCCTGGCTGGGGTCGCAGCGTGCCCAACAACTGCTGGTCGCACTCTCTGCTATTTCTGGCCTCCTGCTGCTCACACAGGCGGTCGACCGCTCGCCAGCCGCGAAGTTCAGAAGTCTTGGCTTCGTCGGGCTTCTTCTCGTCGCCGGTCTCGCCGGGCTGGCAATCCGTTACGTGCCGCCCATGTCGGAGCTTCTCGTTGCGTATGGCCGATACTCGGCAACCTGGGTAAACCAGAGCGAGATTATCTACATGGGCGAGGGGGTTAACTCGTCCGTGGCCGTGTCGCGCGTGCGCAGTGGCGTGCTCAACTATCACAACGCGGGAAAGATCCAGGCCTCGAGCGAACCCCAGGACATGCGGCTGCAGCGGATGCTCGGGCACTTCACGACGTTGATGCCGCGCAATGCGCGATCGGTCGTCGTGATTGGCTGCGGCGCCGGCGTGACGGCTGGCGCTGTCTCAATCGACCCGCGAGTCGAACGTGTCACGATTGCCGAAATCGAGCCTCTGGTGCCCGAGGTCGTTTCTACCCATTTTGCCGAACACAACTTCAACGTCGTCAAGAATCCCAAGGTGCAGATTCGAATCGACGATGCGCGACATTTCATTTTGACGTCGAAGGAGAAATTCGACGCGATCACGTCGGACCCGCTTGACCCGTGGGTGAAGGGCGCCGCCACGTTGTACACGAAGGAGTTCTTCGAAGCGGTCAGGGATCACCTCAACCCTGGTGGTGTGGTCACGCTGTTCGTGCAGCTATACGAGAGCAATCCTGCGGCGGTCAAAAGCGAGGTCGCGACGTTCCTCGAGGTGTTTCCAAACGGCGCCATCTGGGGCAACACCCACCAGGGCCGAGGCTACGACATGGTGCTCCTTGGCCAGGTCGAGCCGCTCAAGATTGATATCGACGAGATCCAGGCGCGCCTGAATCGGCCCGAATACGCTCCGGTTGCGCAGTCACTCCGACAAATTGGCATCAACAGCGCGGTGGACCTGTTTGCCACCTATGCCGGCCGGCGGCCAGACCTGGACCCGTGGATGAAGGATGCGGTGATCAACCGCGACCGGAATCTCCGTTTGCAATATCTTGCCGGGATGGGGCTGAACTTGTACGAGAACGGCGTGATCTACGACGACATCCTCAACCATCGACGGTTCCCCGCCGACATGTTCACAGGGTCGGAGGCAAGCCTTCAGATGTTGCGCAATTCCCTGCAGCGGGTCGGGAATTGACTCGGGGTTCGGGGTTCGGGGTGAATGCTTCAATCGTAGTTGTTCGGACGTAGCGTCCGGCTTCAGCCGGACGGGCCCTTGAATCGGCGGTGGTCATCACCGCGCCGCGCCGCTCGGCAGCCCGACTGGTGACGACCACCGCCGCTTCAAGCCCCCTACCTGTTGCACGACGCGGACAGCATCTTCACGGCATCCACGTCGACTCGCCGCACCACGACGTTGTACTTACGGTCCTTGTCGTTGTCCTTGTCTTCCGCGTTGACCAGCATCGACGTCGGCACGCGCGCCTTCACGTCCTTGCCATTTACCTCGAATTCGATTTCCGTAAACTCGCCTTTCCGATCGAATTTCATCTCACCCCGTTCGAAGTCGTCATCCACTTCGCCCGTCAACTCGACCGACTGGCCGACGTGTTTTCCAAGATCCTCATCGTCGTCCAACCAGTAGAAGATCGGCAGACCCCCACCGCTGGTGGCAACGACCTTGCCAAGCTCTTTCGAATCCGACGAGGGTTCGAACTCGACGACGGCGTTTGCGAAAACGACGTCGCCGCCCGACCAGACAACGAGCGATCGGTTTCCGCCGCTACCCTGATCGTTTGTGCGGATCACACAGCCGGTGATCTTGACCTTGTCGTTCTCACGAGCAGCGACAGCAGTCGAGCCAACGGCCGGTACCAAGAACGCCATTGCAAGTGCGGTCCCAGAGATCGTTTTGAGAATGCAGTTCATAGTTCCTCCTCACCTGGGAGGTGCAACTGCCGGGCCAGTGTGCTGCATTCCAGCGCGACATGGATGACTCGTGGACACAGTAGGCTCGTAGTTTGCACACTTGAAGGTTTCTTGGTCGCAGATCATCACTCGCTATCGATTGCCGATTCGCGTTTGACATCCTTCCTCCCCCTGTCCTAGTGTCCCCGGCATGCGAGCGCTGGAATTGCAACGCGACCAGGTCACTCTCAACACCGACAAGCCGCAGCCGATGCTGGGCGAGGGCGAGGTCCTCGTAAACGTGCTGTGCGCGGGAATCTGCGAAACCGACTTGCAGCTGATTCGGGGCTACATGGGGTTCAGCGGCGTGCTCGGCCACGAATTTGTCGGCATCGCTCAGACCGGCCCGCTGGCCGGTCGCCGCGTGGTTGGCGAAATCAATTGCAGCTGCTGGAAATGTAAGACCTGTCTGGCCGGTCGACCCACGCATTGTCCCAATCGCACGGTGCTTGGAATCCTGAACCACGACGGCGCCTTTGCCGACTTCATTGCCGTGCCGCAGCGGAATCTGCACGCGGTACCCGATTCGCTGGCCACCGACGTGGCTGTTTTCACCGAACCTGTTGCGGCCGCATTTCAGATTCCTGCTCAGTTGTCGCTGTCCAAAAAAGACCGCATCGTCGTGCTCGGAGACGGCCGGCTGGGCAATCTCTGCGCGCAGGTGCTGGCGCGCATCTGCGAAGAAGTGCTGGTGGTTGGAAAACATCCTGAAAAACTGGCGCTCTTGAAGACTCTTGGCCTGACGACCTGTCTGCTGTCCGAACTGGCCATGGAACCACAGGCGGACATCATTGTCGATTGCACCGGCTCCGACACAGGGCTCCCGACCGCGCTCAAGCTGGTTCGCGCGCGCGGCACGATCGTCCTCAAGACAACCGTTGCGGGCACGCAGACGATGGCGTGGGCGCCAATCGTGATTGATGAGGTGACGATCGTGGGATCGCGGTGCGGTCCGTTCGATCGCGCGCTCTCAGCGCTCGAGGCAGGAACCGTCCGCGTCCTTCCATTAATCTCCGAACGGTTCGATCTTTCACGTGGCGTCGAAGCACTTGGACTCGCCAGGTCAAAACCGGTGCTGAAAGTTCTGCTCGACGTGTCCCACTGAACATTCTTCGCAGACAGGTGTCTAAAGTTTTCAGTGACGTAACGCCGGCTACAGCTGGCGGGACCTGTCGCGACGAGCTTGGACTGTGACAGGCCACACGACCGATTCGACGTTCGCGAAGAACACCGTCGAAGCTGGCCGTCGTGGTCGCACGAAAAATGCGCCGGAGGCCAACGACACGGCGTGGGGATGGGGGGTCCCACGCCGCGTTCTGATGACGGTAAGCCGGAGACGCATTTTTCCGGCCTGCTTCGCTCGGTTTTCGAAGCGAACGCGTCGAAACGGTCGTGTGGTTCATGCAGACCCGCGGGAAGTAAGTTCGTAAACCATCACAACAACACGCGATAGAGGGTCAACATGCCCAAAGACATGTTTCAGCTCCTGGTGTGCCCGCCGACCGAATCGACGCGTCGATGGTACACAGTTCCAGTTTCTGCCTTCCTACACATCGCGTTCCTGGCCGTGGTGGTTGTCGTACCGCTCGTGGCCACCGATACGTTGCCCGCGCCAAAAACAATGTTGGCATTCATCACTCCGTCGCAGGCACCCTCGGTTCCGCCTCCGGCTCCGCGGCCTCGCGCCGCCGCAGTTCGCGAGCTCCCGGCAGCGTCCGACCGGTTTGCCGCGCCGGTCGAGGCGCCGACGGGAATTGCGCCGGAACCGGCAATCGACCTCAAGTTCGACAGTCCAATCGTTGGCGATGTCGTCGGCATTCCGGGTGGGTTTGGAAATGGCGACGGCACGTTGGTCGAGGCGCCGCCGGCACCGACCCCTCCGACACCCCCGCAGCCGATACGACCCGGTGGCAAGGTTGTCGCGCCTACGCGGACAAAACATGTGCTGCCCGTCTATCCCAGGGTTGCGCAGTTGGCAAAGGTGGAAGGCGATGTGCTCATCGAAGCCATTATTGGGCCCGACGGCCGGGTTCGCGAAGCTCGCCTGCTCCGGTCGATTTCACTGCTCGACGAAGCGGCGGTCGACGCGGTTCGCGCCTGGGAGTACTCGCCCACACTGCTCAATGGACAGCCAGTACCCGTCATCGTGACGGTCACCGTACGGTTCCGATTGAATTAAGGACGTCCGGCTGAAGCCGGACGCTACTTTTGGAGAGCTCAAAACAGGCCTTCGATCCCATTGACAAGCGCACGCACTTGCGAAATCCTTCCTACTTCACGCAATGAAGATTTCGCAGCTTTTCAGGGGGGCCTTATGAAGCGCCTAGTTCCCGGACTGCTCCTGGCCGGCACCGTGGCGAGCGTGTTTGTCAGCGCGCAACAGGGAGTCACACCCTTCAAGGTTGGGACCTTCGAACGACAAGGCAGCCAGTTCGTCGGTATCGTCCTGCGCGATTCGGTGGTCGTCGATTTCTCGTTGGCCCACGCCGCCCTGGCGGGAGGGAAAGTCGCAGCGCCCACTGACATGAAGGACCTGATCGCGCGCTACGAGTCCGGTGTGCGCGATCGTATCGTTGAAATCATCAAGAGCATCGATGCATCTGGTGGCAACCGTCCTGCCTACGTGTACGACTTGAAAACTGTCAAGATTCTGCCACCGATCATGTATCCGACGACGATGTTGAACGTGGCCGTGAACTATCGGGAGCACGCCGTGGAAATGGCGGTGCGCGACGCAGGCGGCAAACCCCCTGCGAATTCGGGCCCCGCCCCGGGTGCGGCGCTTCCGGGCACCAAGAGCGCGCCGGGCATCTGGGAGCGCAAGACGGACGACACTCGCTGGAATCCGTACATGTTCATCAAGCTGCCATCGGCCATCATTGCTGAGGGCGAAGCCATCCGGCTGCCTCCGGGTCGAACTCAAATCGACTGGGAGTGCGAGCTTGGGGTGGTCATCGGCCGGCGGGCGAGCCAGGTCCCGATTGCCAGAGCCCAGGATCACATCTTCGGGTACACGCTCGAGAACGACGTCTCCGATCGCGCCGGAAGAGGCGATACCCGACATGGTTCGGACTGGCTGATCGCGAAAAATCACGACACGTTTGCACCCATGGGCCCATTCATCGTCCCCAAGGAATTCGTGCCCAACGTCCAGAAGCTGGCCGTCAAGTTCACGCTGAACGGTCAGTTGATGCAGGATGCGAACACGTCGTTGATGATTCACGACGTCTTCGAGCAGATCTCCTACGCCTCGCACATTGCGACGCTCCGGCCGGGCGACGTCATCGCAACCGGCAGCCCTGCGGGTGTCGGTTCGGCGCGCCAGCCGCCAATCTTCCTGAAAGCGGGTGACACCTCGGTTTGCACCTACGAAGGCATCGGCACGCTGACCAATCCCGTGGCGGGTCCGGCCACGTCAACGGCAACGCGGTAACGATGGGCAATTCTTTTGCTTCGCCACGATCGTAAGCTTAGTCAGCGAAAGGACACTCGCACTCTGACGGTGAAGGGCACCCTCGTGTTCGCTGTCTTCGTGTCGGCCGGTTTGGTCGCGCAAGGTGGGACGTATCAGGTCGATCAGGCGGCTTCGAGCGTCTTCATCCAGGTAGGAAAGGGCGGTCTGTTCAGCTTTGCCGCTCACGACCACGAGGTTGCAGCGCCGGCACTGGCTGGCACGGTTGTGCTTGATCAGAACGACGCCGGGAAATCCAGCGTCGCACTCGACTTTGACGCAGCGGCCCTCAAGGTCACCGGCAAGGGAGAGCCGGCCAAGGACGTTCCCGAAGTCCAGGCGGCCATGCTGAGTGAGCGCGTCCTCGACGTGCAGCGCTATCCGAAGGTCACGTTTCGATCGACTCGCATCGCTGTTGCGAGCAAGGCGGCCGACCGCCTCACCCTGAACGTCGCCGGCGACCTCACCCTCCACGGCACCACCAAACCGGTGACAACCAGGGTTGAGGTCGGCATCAAGGACACGACACTGACCGCCACAGGAACCACAAGGATCCGTCAGACTGATTTTGGAATGCAGCCTGTGACCGTGGCCGGAGGAACCGTCAGGGTGAAGGACGAACTCGAGGTGAGCTTTCGGGTGGTGGCACGACGAACGTCCGGCTAACGACGTTCACACCGGCGTGCGATCCATCTGCTGCAGCGCACGAACACCCGCCCGCATCGACAAGAGCCACGTCGCGACACTCAGCGCCGCCGCCGCGGCAAATGACAACGACATGAACAGCTGTTCGAGGTTTGACAGGTGCGCCCGGCGGACGCGGTGCCACAAGTACAAGGAAGACGGCCAGCCAATCATCACAATCATGACCAGGACGAACATCACCGCCGCGATCATGAACGCGACCCCGCCTGAGGATCCGGCAACCTGGTTTGGATTGTCGGCACCAAATCTCGGGTAGCACGCCCCAAGGCCGGTCGCCAGGCCAACAAGCGCAAAGCTCATGAACACGATGGCCGTGCCGGCTACGATCTTGAGAAAGGGATCCACGCCGAGAAACTCGTTGGCCGCGAGCGTCAAGCCTTCAGTCAGCAGAAATACCGGCACCAGGCCAGTCCAAAACTTCGACCACAGAAAATCTCGAAGCGAAATCGGCGCGGTTCTAATGATCCAGAACGAAGCGCCCTCAGCCGACACCGCCGGAAAGACGAAGCGGACCGCCACGGTCGCCATGACAAAGCCGGCCATCGCGAGATTCAAGAACGCATAGACGTTTTTGAGGAATCCGCTCATGTACGGGATGCGCTCGAGATCGAGGACGCTGAAGTTGTACAGGTAGACCATGACCAGCGCCAGCAGCAGGAGCAGCTGCGACCACTGGCTGACATCACGCAGAAAAACCTTGATGTCCTTGATCAGGAGATGGCGCCTCACGGTCGAGAATGGGAGTACACGCGCGAGACGGTCGAGAATTTCGAGCCGCGTAAAGCGCGCTTTGCGCGCCTCCTGCGCCTTGCTGAACCCCGCAAAGTACCAACGCTCGTTTGCCGCTCTCAGCCCCACCGTCAGTGCCAGCGCAGTCGTCCACAGTGCGCCCCCGTGAAGAAAGTCCGTCCCTCCCTGAAGGCTCGAAAAGAGCGTCTCGCCAGCCCAAAACGATGGCAGGAGCGGCGTGATGGGCGATTGGAGCGTCGCAAAGAACGCCGTGACGTCCGGGAGCGACTCGACCTTCATCAGCCGTTCGGGCCTGATGAAGCGCAACAGCAGCACGATGCTGCCGGCAAACAGGAACCCCATGAGCATGAGAATGTCGCGCGCCCGCCTGGCCGGAAACGTGTTGACCAGAAGTAGCGTAACGGCGCTTCCCAGGCCCACCGGGATGATGACGAACGGGACAATCGTCAGGGCGGCCGTCGCATAGAACGTCGGCGGGGCACAGCGGGCCAAACCGACGCCCAGGAGCACGGGGATCAGGAATACGACCACCATCCACGAAGACTGACCGAGCGTACGCGCGAACCTGGCGTAGAAGAGACGCCGCGTTGCCACCGGCGCCGCAAGAAGGAGCCGAAGATCCTCAGACAGGAAGAACGTGGACAGCGCGGTCACGACCCCGCTGAATGCCAGGAACGACAGAAACGTCAGGAACAACCACGAGAGACCAAGGCGAAGCAGGTAATCACCCAGCTCGTCGTAGTCGGCCAGCTGCCAGGTCAACCAGAACGATCCCGCGAACAAGGCGGTACAAACGCCAAGCCCGATGACGCCAAACAACCCGGTGCGAAGCAGATCGCCGCGGTCACTTCGCTTCGCGCGATTGCGTGAAGACAAGAAACCCGGCAGCAGGAGATAGGAAAAGGGAAACATCACACGGCCTCGTCGATCTCCTGCAGGCCACTGCCACCGGTGAGCTTCAGGAAGACCGGTGTCAGGTGTTCATCCTGGCTCCCTGCCAGCTGCCGCAACTCGTCCACGGTCCCTCGCGCGATGATTCGACCTTTGAGGATGATCGTGATGCGGTCGCACATCTCCTGTGCGACCTCGAGCGTGTGGGTGCTCATCAAGATCGCGACACCGCGCTCGCTCATGCGACGGAACACTTCCTTGATGAGGCGGGCGCCCCGCGGATCCAGCCCCACCATCGGCTCGTCAACCAGGACGGCCTGCGGTCGATGGAGAAACGCGGCGCTCATGACGAGCCGCTGCTTCATTCCGTGCGAGAAGCTTTCAACCAGCTCGTCCTTCCAACGGCCCAGCTCGAACAGATCGAGCATCTCCTGCACGCGGCCGACCATGGAGTCGCCTTCGAGACCGTAGAGACCGCCGTGGAAGCGCAGAAACTCCCCGGCGGTGAGCTTCTCGTAGATGAAGGGTCGATCGGGGATGAACCCGAGCGACGACTTCGCGCTTTCTGGACTGGTCGCCAGATCGTGACTGTTTACGAGAATCCGTCCGGCGGTCGGCTTCAGCAGGCCGGCAATCATGCGGATGGTCGTGGTCTTGCCGGCGCCGTTCGGACCTAGAAACCCGTGAATCTCGCCAGGCCTCACCGCAAGGCTTACGCCGTCCACCGCCGTAAAGCTGCCGTAGGTCTTGACCAGATCGTGGATCTCAATCATCGCGCGGACCTCGGCAACAGCCTCTCGGACCAGCAGCTGCATGACTCGTCCGAAGACTGCTGTGGAATGGGAAGAACGGGGGTCGGCACCTCAGCGGCTGCGGTGGAACCTACGAGAATCGGTACCGAGCCCGGAGCGAGCTCCAGATCGAGCACCGTCATCTGCAGACGGCCGATCATCGGCATGATGGCCGCCTGCTTGTCGAGGCCACCGCGGGCCAGCCGGAGATGGGTTGTGTCGACGGGAAATTGATTGAACGTCGGATCGACCGGCAGCCACAACCCTCGGCCGGCGCCCTCGTCCACGTACACCTCTGGCCAGGCGTGATAGTAGAAGGCGCCGTGGACGAACACGAGTCCCACTGCGATTCGCGCCGGAAGGCCAATCGATCGAGCCATGGCCACGTAGAGCGCCGTGTGCTCGTTGCAGTCTCCAATGCGCGTTCGCAACACTTCGAGAGCGGACGGCAGGCTCACCGTGGGCTTTTTGTCGAGCAATCCGTTGACGTACCGCGTCAGCGCTTCGGCGCGAGCACGGTTCCCGGTGACGCGATCCACGGCCTTTTCTGCCTCCGCCCGGATCTCCGGCGCATCACTCTCAAGCAGCGGTTCGGGTGAGAGGTATCGGGACACCAATGGATCTGCAGCGCCAGCGACGAGCTGTCCCGAGTCGACGATTTCGACGATGTTGCCGTCGGCGCTTTGACCGACACCATCGAGGTCGAGCCCCGATAGATCCACGCCGTCGAGGCGTATGCGAATGCGACGGACATCACGTGGCTCATCGAGGCGCTGCGTCATCATTGGCACGACGGCCGACGCCTGCAGCATGTCGGTTCTCATCTGCCCTGGCACCGCCAGAGCCGTCGCGCGGTCGGCGGTCTCGCGAACCGAGATGAGACCCATCGGGCTCTCCTCCCGAACGACCTCACCCGTATCGGTGACCCACGATGTCGTCCGTAAGCCCGCAAATTCCATCTCGACACGAAAAGCGGGAATAGGATTTCCGCCAGCGCGAATGATTTCCCGTCTTCCGATCTGAACGCGCACAGGAGCATTGCGGAGTGTGGCCGGATCGAACACGGTCCACTGGTGACGCGCGCCCGTCGCCAGGCCGCCGGAGGCAAGGCGGCGAGACATGTTGAGGGCCAGGGTTGGCGGTTCATCCAGCTCGAGTTCGCTCGTGCGCGTGTGCCCTGCCGTCGTCACGTCGAGCTTGAGACGTGGCTTCGTCTTGCTGGCCGGCCCCCCCTCGACTTTGCCTCGAACGACCACAGGTCCTGTTCCGGGATCGAGCGAGAACTCGAACGATTGCAGGACGAACTCTCGATTCACTTGCGCGGTCGTGCGAATGCTGGCAGCAGTCGTTGCTCCAAGGAGCGTCATCTGCAAACGGCCGTCTTCCTGAAGCTCGAAGCCGTCGCCTGTCGGGATGGTTTGACTGACGGTAAAGCCGAGCTTCTCACCGCGGTAGTAGACGCCACGCCACTGCGCGGCCGACCCATATCGAGCAAGGTCG
>DATBJG010000380.1:0-14572 GCA_036556585.1 Vicinamibacterales bacterium | reverse complement strand
CGGAAATGAATATCTGAGGAGAGCCGATGTCTGGCCGCTCAACAAGGCTGGCGAAATCCTGCTTGGAGTGAAGATCGAAGACAGCTATGCGCTCACCAACGCTGAAAAAACAACCAAAGTCCCTGGAATCGCGTTTGCCGAGTGGGGACCTGGAGATATGGGATTCTGGCTCGTCGGCCCGCCATCGGGCACTGGCGGCGAACCATTTCCGCCCGTGATGCTGCAGGCGCGAGCACGGGTGTTCAAGGCAACCAGAGAAGCAAAGATCTTTTTTCTAAACTCGTGTAACGATCGCGACGTCGTCGACATGATCAAGGAAGGGGTGATGATCTGCACCGGCGGATATGAAGCCGGCAGAAAATTCACAAAACGCACCATGCCCTGGTGAAATTGCAGGATTGCAGAATTGCAGAATTGCAGAAAGGATTCCCTACATCTCACTATGAACGACGCGGCCGTCGACGATCGTCAAGACTGATCGCAGGCGCCTGATAGCCTCGTCGGGGACCTTCGCGGAATCGAAATAGTCCTCACTCAACACCACCAGATCGGCCAGCTTGCCGGGCTCAATGGAGCCAAGCCGATCCTCTTCTTTCAGGAACCAGCCATTTTGCACGGTGTACAGGCGAATGGCCTCCATCCGCGTAAGCTGCTGCCCTTCATTGATGAGCGTGCCGTTGGACCCCTTGCCGGTGACCATGTAGTAGATGATGTTCCAGGGATTCAGTGTCGAAATCTGGGCTGAGTCCGATCCGGCGCCAACGCGAACGCCGCTATCCACGATCATCCGTAGTGGCGGCCCACCACGGCCGGATGCCAGGAATTGAAACGGGTGGACGGCAATGCCGGCCCCGATCGCCTTGAAGCGATCCACCATGGGACGATCGATCGTGCCGACGTGGGCAATGGACCAGCGCAGGTCAGCAATCGGCGTGGTTTTGTTGACGGTTTCGAACGCGCTGGCGGTCAGCTCGTTTTCTGCAGGCGACAGGCTGTGCTGTTGAAATGCCCATCCTTCCTTGGCGATGAGGCTGAGCGCCGCTACGTAGTTGGTGGGAGGCTTCTGACCGAAGAGGGGCCAGCTCGTTGCGAATTCGCCGATCCCTGAGACCTTGAGCATGTCGTCGCCGAAACCGTTGAAGCTGTTGCGAAGCCGTTCCGCCAGCACTGGCGTCTCGGGGCGCGTGTCCATCGTGAGGAAATAGATGCGGAGTCGCGTCGTCATCTTGCCTTCTTTGTGAAGGGCAAGAAACGCGTCGTACATCCGAAACTGGTTCGCGCTTGCCAGCGTGTCGGCCTCGAACGAGCCCTGAAGATCGGGCGTTCCAGGCAGATTGAACGCTCCCATGTCCGCATTCGTCGTGACGCCGACCCGCGCTGAATACGCCATCGCGTCCATCGTGCCGCGCTTCTTGTCTTCAAACGTCTGCACGGCGCGCAGTGCGTTGAGAGCCGCAAGCGACGGCGCGTTGGCGTCGATAGCCCCGGTTTCGCTTACCGCAATCCCCTTTCCCGCAAAAAACGCCCTCCCGCGAGTGTTGGTTGCGGCAGGCCCGGCGAAGGCCTGGTACACGAGAACCGGATGTTCGGGGGCCGCCTGATCGAGTTCGGCCAAGGTAGGCAATCGCTTCTCGGCAAACTGGGCCGGGTTCCATCCTCCCATTGACGTGATGAACGCACCGGCCGGCACGCCCTTCGCCCGGGCTTTGAGAACCGCCTGAAGTTCGGCAATCGACCCGGCGTTTTCGAGCGGTGTGTGATAGCCGGGTCGAATCCCCAGCAGCACGATATGGTTGTGGTTGTCGATCAGCCCAGGCACGACGGTACGCCCGCGCAGATTGATCTCACGCGTGCACGGACTGAGGCGCCTCGTGCCCCCACTTCCGACTGCTGCGAATCGCCCGTCCTGAATTGTCACTTCGGAGACCGTGGATCCGCGGCTGTCCATCGTGACGAACCTGCCGTTAATCAGTCTCAGATCGCGCGCACCAGTACAGGGATCCTGGGTTGTCGCTGGCGCGGGGGCCTGACCGTACAGTGCGACCGCAGCCACGATTGCTCCGAGAACGACAAAGCCAAGCGGCTGGCGCAGACGGACAATCCAATTCATGGGCTCACCTCCGAATGAAGGTGTATTCCACTCATTCGAGTGCTCGCCGTCAAGCTGTCGATCGATCAGCGGAGGGGCTTCAGAACGCGGACGGCCACATCGGGAAAGTCGGTGAAGATGCCATCCACGCCCAGATCGCGAAACTGCTCATATTCCGCTTCGGGCCGACCGCGGTAGTCAGGCGAAAGAAACGGCGGATCGCTGCGCAAAGTCCAGACGTGAACGAGCAGGCCGAGTCGATGGGCCCGTGAGACGAGATCGGTGGGTGGCCGCAAGGTGCCCTTCTCGTCGGCCGGTACGATCAGGCGTCGATTCGCGCCGATTCCGTCGGCGTACATCGCGATATCCCGAAGGCCTGCATCGGTCGCCAGTTCTGCGTACGTGCGGAAGCTTTCGGCCGTGCGACGATCCCAAGGCCCTCCACGTTCGTCCAGCAACTGGATGAGCCGCAATTCGGTCTGCGTCCGAAGGTCGCGCAGGTTGGACGTCTCGAAAGACTGGATAAAGACAGGCGCCCGCCGATCGTTCCAACCGTGGCGTTCGAGGGTCTCGAGCAACGGCGGCTCCAGCAGCAGTCCAATGCCGCTGAAATACGACGGATGCTTCGTCTCGGCATACACACCAACCGTCCGTCCGAGCTCGCGTTCGAGCGCCTGCGCCAGCGCCACGACCTCGTCGAACGTTGGAACGGCGAACCGACCGTCGAATGCCTGCGATCGCGCACTCAGTCGTTCGCGGGCCCGGAGCGTTCGAATCTCGGCAAGCGTGAAGTCTTCGCTAAACCATCCGGAGATTTCGACCCCGTCAACCGACTTGGTGGTCTTGCGATCTGGAAACTTCGTGGCCACATCAGTCGTCGAACCTATTTCGTTTTCGTGGCGGGCGACGAGGACGCCGTCACGGGTCGAGACGAGATCTGGTTCGATGTAGTCGGCGCCCATCTGCGCCGCAAGGCGATAACTCTCCAGCGTATGCTCGGGCCGATGGCCGCTCGCTCCGCGATGGCCGATGATCAGGAGTTGCTGGGCGCCCGCTGCCACGCCCATCAGCATAGCCAGAATGGCGGCCGAACCGCGCTTCAGGCAGGAACTCGACGCCGGCGACATTGTTCGGGTTTTTCGCAGCGTGTCGGTTTCAGATCTTCGGTTGGTTGAACGCGCTTAATCGACTCCGAACGCCAGCAGGACGTTGCCTGGGCGCCCGATGATTCCGGCGTTGCCGGAATTGACGTACAGCATCCCACCAGCGACGACAGGTCCCGGGCCGTCCATCGCTCCACCATTCGCCTTGACGCCGTCAACGGTCTGGAACTCACGGTTCGTGTCGAATTCCCAGACGACCGTGCCGTTCTCGGCCGCATACGCACGAAGGCCACCATCCATCGAACCTGAAAACACAATGCCAGGAATGGCTGTCACGGCTGCGCCCTGCCCCGCCGTGCAGCCCGGTGCCGAACCACAAAGCTTGGGCGCGGGCGGCATGGACCAAATGCGCTCACCAGTCGCCAGGTTGACGGCGTGCATTCCCCCCGGCGCTTTCGTCAGCATGTCGGCAACCGACACGTACGCGCGTCGATCATCGACCGCAGCCCCCCACACGCCACCGAGTCCGCTGCCCTGTCCAGCGCGGTACTGCCACACGATTGCGCCCTGCTTGTCAGGATCGAGCGCAAATGCCAGGCCGGACTTCTGCGGGATCACGATGAGATCCCGGCCACCTGGCAGGGTCGTCAGAATGGGTGACGCGGAAAAGTCGAGATCCGGTCCGAGCTTCTCGGGACAGTTCGGGTTGTTCGGATTTTCCGCCTGACATCCCAGCGTCCAGACGTCGTTGGGCGTGGTTTGATTGACCCAGCGGATCTTGCCCGATTGCAGATCAAGCGCAATCACCGCATCGGTCGTCGGTTGAGGTGGGCCGGAGTAACCGTTCCCGGTGCTGACATACATCGCGCCTCGTTTGACGTCAATGGTGGGCGCAGCCCAGATTCCCGCACCGGACGGCCCCCAGGTCTGCACGCCTTCCTTGTTTTTGCTTCGCGGCTTCGGTTCCTCGGTGATGGCATACGACTTCCAGACAACGCTCCCGTTGGCCACATCGAGGGCGGTGACGCTGCCGCGAAACGTACAGCACTCGTATTGAGGCCGGCCGCCCTGCCCTTCCTCGCCGAGACCCGAAGTCGGCACATACAAGCGGCCCTCGTGCAGCGTTGGCGAGCCGGTGACGCGAGCCAGACGATGGTCGTCCAGCTTTCTGATCCAGAGTTGTTGCCCACTCGACGCATCGAGCGCATAGGCATTGGCCACACCATCTGCGAAATACACGGCGTACCCTTTTGCTCCTGCCCCAACGCGCGGACCCACCACCAGCGCGCTCCGTATGCCGGCTTGCGCGCGATAGGTCCAGTAGATACAACCGGTCTTCGCGTCGAGGCTGTAAACAACGCCAGTATCACTTCCCACGAACAATCGACCCCCGGCGACGGCGGGCTGCGAACGGGCGGACGTGACACCGGGGAAGCCGAACGCCCACTTGAGTTTGAGATTCGGAACGTGCGCCGCCGTCAGACCACCGCGTTCCAGGGGTTGATACCGCGCGTTGGTGACACCAGCGCCCCAACCGTTCCAGTGCGCGCCCGAAGCGGGATCGGACATCGGCGTTGAGGTGGCGCACCGGCCCGAGGTGGGAATCAGAGACGACTCGTCCAGGGGACGACCCGCCAGGTACTGGACGATGGCACGGCGTTCGGGATCGGTGAGCACGGCACCCTGCAATCGCATCGTCCCAATCGTCAACGCGTTGTTGATGGCTTCGGGCGTCAGCTTGCGAAGCGCGTCCAGACCGGGGGCACGCGAGTCGGCAGCCGGACTGACGTGACACTGCGCGCAGTCGCGCTTGAATGCTGCTCCGCCGTCTGGCGCTTGCGCCGCAGACGTCGACGTTCCGGCTGCAAACACTATAAGCACCGCAAGCACCGTGAGGCTGATCGGAGGACGCGTCGGTTCACATCTCATGGCTGCGATTATACCGGACTATAATGAACGCTTTGTGGGTGCCGGTCGGTCATGGATCAGTTCGATCGTAAACCAACCTGCTCAGAGCCAGTTTGTTCATTGAGAGGACGCATGAGATCAACGCGCATGATCGGGATGGCGGCTGTCTGGCTTGGCGCGCTCGTGACGGCAAACGCGCAAAACTCGTCTCTCGACTACACGCAGTGGCGCGGTCCAAACCGTGACGGATCGGCTGCATCGTTTACCCAGCCGCAGACATGGCCCGACAAGTTGACGATGAGATGGAAAGTCGACGTGGGTGAAGGTTACGCAACTCCCATTGTCGTCGGGAACCGCGTCTATACGCATACGCGTCAGGGTGGCAGCGAAGTCATGTCCGCGCTCGACTCTGCCAGCGGAAAAGTGATCTGGCAGACCAGTTATCCCGCACCATACAAAATGAATCCGGCCACCAAGAATCACGGTCAGGGTCCGAAGTCCACGCCGCTTTTCTTCAATGGCAAACTGTACACGCTGGGCATCAGCGGGATTGTATCGGCCTTCGACGCGGCCAGCGGCAAGCTGCTATGGCAGAAACCGGCGCCGCCGGTCGATCCCATGTATGGTACGGCCATGTCACCGATCGCGGAGCGCGGCCTCGTCATCTTCCACGTCGGGGGGCAGAATCAGGGCGCCCTGACAGCGTTCGATGCCAATACGGGCGACGTCAGGTGGAGCTGGAGCGGCGACGGTCCCGCATACGCGTCACCCATCGCTGTCGATCTGGGCGGCACTCGACAAATCATCAGCGTGACGCAGGAGAACGTGGTTGGCGTCTCGCCTTCAAATGGTGAGCTCCTCTGGAAACGGCCGTACGTGTCCAAGTTCACTGCCAACTCGATTACACCCATTCTGTACGGTGACACCATCATCGTGTCCGAACAGGAAAAAGGGATTGAGGCGTTCAGGGTCACCCGGAAGAACAACCAGTGGTCGACGGAGAATGTCTGGGAGAGCCGCGATGTCTCGATGGCACTGAGCAATGGCGTGCTCATCGGGGATACCTTGTTCGGCCTGTCAGTTCGAAACCGGGGCCAGTACTTCGCGCTGGACGCCAAGAGTGGAAAAGCCCTCTGGCTTGGCGAGGGACGTGAGGCCGACAACACGGCCGTCGTCAAATCTGGAAATCTGCTTTTCCTGTTGAACGACGATGGCGAGCTCGTCGTCGCCAGGAGCAGTGCGACCGGCATCGAACCAGTCAAACGCTACACCGTCGCGGAAAGCGCGACATGGGCACAGCCGACCGTCTCGGGCAACCGCATCTTCGTCAAGGATGTTTCGACGGTTGCGCTCTGGACTGTGAACTGATTCTCGGGTGCTGAGTGCCGGGTGCCGGTGACGGGCCCCTGCTGGCTGCGAAGTGACCCTGAATTCGGGAGCGCGATTCGGACCCTACGAGATCGTCCGACTGCTAGGATCGGGCGGGATGGGCGAAGTCTATCGGGCGCGTGACACGCGCCTCGACCGTGATGTCGCCATCAAAATTCTTCACCAGGCATTTGCCTCAGACCCCGATCGTCAACGCCGGTTCGAGCAGGAGGCGCGTGCGATTGCCGCGCTCAATCATCCCCACATCTGTCAGCTTCACGACGTCGGTCCAGGTTATCTCGTGCTCGAATTCGTTGACGGAGAACCAGTACGCGGCCCGATGCGTCCCGAAGAAGCCGTCCGTCTGGCATTGCAGATTGCGAGCGCACTCGAGGCAGCACACCGGCACGGGATCCTCCACCGTGATCTGAAGCCGGCCAACATCCTCGTCACCCGCACCGGCGGGCCTTCAGACTCACCCACCATCAAGCTGCTCGATTTCGGCCTGGCCAAGATGATGACACCCGCAGGACGAGCCGAACACGTTACCCTGACGATGCCGGGCACCATCATCGGGACTCCCGCATACATGTCACCAGAACAAGTGGAGGCGAAGCCTCTCGATGCACGTTCCGACGTGTTCAGCTTCGGCGCCGTTCTGTACGAAATGCTGTCCGGCAGCCGAGCGTTTGGCAGAGACACCGTGGGACAGGTTGTCAGTGCGATTCTGCGCGAAAACCCACCAGCGCTCAAGGCACCTGCTGCCCTCGTGCGGATCGTACAACGCTGCATCGCCAAAGAACCTCTCCAGCGTTTTCAGACCATGCAGGAAGTGAGGACCGCTCTTGAACGTGCGATCGCTCAGGCTCCGCCAGACGTCCAGCCGTCGATTGCAGTACTCCCCTTCGAGAATATGAGCGGGGACAAGGAGAACGAGTACTTCAGTGACGGGCTCGCCGAAGAGATTATCACCGCCCTGACCCGGATCCCCGAGCTGAAAGTCATCGCCCGAACGTCTGCATTCGCGTTCAAAGGCAAGCATGAAGACGTACGTCGCATTGCCGAAGCGCTCGGCGTCACGAACGTGCTCGAAGGCAGTGTTCGAAAGGCTGCTGGTCGGATGCGCGTCACCGCCCAGCTCATCACCGCCAATGACGGCAGCCATCTCTGGTCAGAGCGCTTCGACAGGGCCGTGAGTGACGTGTTTGCCGTGCAGGATGAAATTGCGACCGCCATCGCTAACGCCCTGAAAGTCACGCTCTCATCACCGTCAGCGCACATGCAGCGGTACAAGCCGAAACTTCCCGCCTACGAACACTACTTGAGGGCTCTCTATGACGCCCAGCAGGTGACACCCGAGACCATGGCAAGCGCTCACGTGCATTTCGAACGAGCGATCGAGCTCGACCCGCAATTTGCGCTGGCGCACGCGGAGTTCGGGCACTACCTCCACCGCCTTGTCCTCTACGGGCTCACGGTTCCCCGTGAAGCCATGGTGTGCCTGCGAACGGAGGCCCGCCGCGCCCTCGACCTTGATGCTTCGTTGCCAGAAGGCCATGCACTGCTCGGGCTGGTTGCGTCAATGTACGACTTCGACTGGCCGGAAGCTGAACGACGCTTCAGGCTGGCTTTGACGAACGAACCGGTGCCACCGCATGTCCATCGGTACTACGCCCACTATTGCCTGTTGCCCCTTGGTCGCTTTGAAGAGGCCTTGCACCACCAGGCACTGGGCGTGCGAGGCGACCCGATGAATCTCGTGGCTCGGGCCGAGCGAGCGGCCTGCCTTCTTGCCGCTGGCCGCGAACAGGAATGCAATGAGGAATTGCAGCGGCTCCTCGAACTCGATCGAACGTTCTGGTTCCCGTATTTTCTTCTTGGTCGCGGCAAGGCGCTGCATGGACCGTACGAAGAGGCTGTCCACCTAGCGGAACAGGCCTATGTCCTGGCCCCCTGGTTCAAACCCAACGTCGGATTCCTGGCAGCCATGCTGAAGCGCACAGGCGACACGGCACGGGCAGAGACATTGACGCGCGAACTGTGGCCCGAGCAGGGATATAGCGATCCGGTCGGCCCCGCGCTCTACCATCTTCTAACCGGCGATCTGGACGCCGCCTTCGACTGGACCAGGAAGGCGATCGAGGAGCGTCAACCCTCAGTCATGTTCTTTCTGAGCGTACACGGCAATGCATTACGGTCGGATCCGCGCTGGCGGGACCTGGCAAAGATGATGAACCTTACCCCGTCATAATCGCCGTCACCGTTGTCCGATCGACAACCTCTTCGTACGCCTCGCGCATGCGATCGAGTGGCACGACAGTCGTTGCCAGCGATCTGGCGTCGTACTGTCCTTTGTCGAGCATCTCGACAAATCGCGGAATATCACGCATGGGGCTTGCACCGCCCGCCTGGCCGGCGTGGTGAGTTCGGCCTCCGATTGAAAAAAGCACCGCCGGCAGCGAAAGGACGCCGCGAGGCAGACTCGTCGTCACGATGTGCCCACCGGGCGCGCACATCTCGTACGCCTGGCGCATCGGCAGGATTCCCGTCGGATCGGGACCAGCTTCAAGCTTTGGCGGTGCTTGATCGGCGCCAACCGCCTCAATCACGAAATCCGCGCCCGCACCGCCAAGCAGTCCGCCCGAATCGCGCCCGCCGGCCCATAAGCGATTGTTCGGATGCCGTGAAAGCTCTCGCACGCGCTCGACTAGTTTGTCACCCTCGACGTTGGGATCGAGCACGTGCGTGGCCCCGACCTTGAGCGCCACGTCTCGCCGTACGCGAATTGGCTCGATTGCGATAATCGTGGACGCACCCGAAATCCGCGCCCCCTGGATCGCACTGAGTCCAAGCGGCCCGCAGCCCACGACGGCCACCGTTGATCCGGGCTCGACGAGCGCCAATGCCTGCGATGTGGTCGCACCAAGCCCCGCCACGCTGACGCAGCTGCACACCATCCCGAGCTGAGCGGCATCGGCTTTGGTAAAGATCGGCACAACCCATTCTTCAAACGTCACCATCAGCTCAGCAAGCCCACCGATATGAGAATTCGCGTACACGGGGGTGCCGTCGCGAAGGTCCGCAATCGCGATGAGATCGTCCGGACCCTGGCGACCCAGGAACTGACACATGTCGGAACGGCCGCGAAGACATTGATAGCAGGAGCCGCACTGCGGCGTGCCGGATACGCAGACACGATCGCCAACCTGCACGCGGCGTACGTCCGGGCCAATGGCCTCGACAATTCCCACGCCCCCGTGACCCTGAATGAGCGCCATGTCGTTCAACCGGCGAAACGCGGGCGGCACCGGAGGCGGTGCGGCTGTCGCGCCGGGACCCGCCGCCGGGGCGGGTGGAGGCCCGAAGTTCTGCGGAAGCCCGAGAACGACGCCTGTGTTCGAGTAGCACAGGTTGGTGGCTTCGGTTCGCACGACAACCTGTCGTCCGCTGATGGGCCGGAGTGTGAGCTCCTGCAGCGACGTGCGCGTCGGTCCAGTACCTCGCGAAATCCATCCACGGAATCGTCGGCGGGTCACTGTTGCCGCCGCACTCGACTGCGCAAACAGCGAATCCGCGCGGGCGAGAGCGGTACCGCCGGCGGCAGCAGCTGCACCGCGCTTCAACAGGCGTCTGCGGGAGAGTGTCCCTTTCGTCAATCTTGCAATCCTTTCTGCAATTCTGCAATCCTGCAATCCTGCAATTGCTCTTGGAGAAAGTCCACAACCCGCTCGAATGGATCGAAGCCGAAAGCAGCAGCGACGGCCGGCCGCAGGTTCGAGTTGGCGTTGATGTCGTAAAACACCCGCCGGCCGTCGTCTGTTTCCAGGTACTCAATGCCACCGACGTCCAGCCTGGCTGCCTGTACGATGCGTTTGGCGGTTTTCACCGCTTCACCGGGCACATCTTGGAAGGGGAAGAACTCCACCGGCGGTGCAGCCACGACCTCTGCTTCTGGAACCTCGCACACTCCAACCCCATCATCAGGGTTGCAGACAGGTGACGGGCACAGATTGAAACGCCCGTGCGTCTTGACGCGCATGGCATACAGCAGCTCGCCACCCAGAAATTCCATGCGGACGATTCCCTGTTCGGGGTCGTGAGGAAGGTATTCCTGCAGCAGGAAAAGATTATCGGGCAGCCACACCAGGGGATCGCGGCGGAAAATTTCCTCAACGTGCTCCATCGACTCGACAACCTGAATTCGTGCACCGCTGCCCCCTTGGTCGGGTTTCAGCAACGCCGGCCATCGAACATGTTCCACCGAGGTTCGCAGCGCGCCCACGTCGTTGAAGGTAATCGACATCGGGCAATCGATTCCGAGGGTTCGCAGAAGCGTTGCCTGAGCGCTCTTGCTCAGCTCCAATGCGAACACGTCAGCCCCATTCAGCACCCGGGCTCCCACCTGCTCGAGCGAACGGAGGTAGGCAAGCGCCAGGGGAACAGCGCGAGTATTGCCGCGCAGGTAGGCACTGGGGCTAGCCTGGTTGAAATAGAGAGACGCCCGACCTGCCGAACCCGCACCATCTGCCGCAACCAGCTCGACGTTGCTGAAGGCTGCCCGCGTCACGTTGAACGGCGTGAAGGAGACGCCACGGCGCTCCAAGGCCGCAAACAATGGCTTCTGCCACTCGGGATGCTCGTAAAGCACGACGAGGTCGGGTGTGGATGGCATCACAGCACGCTCGGATCGCTCTATCGTAACTCGGGTGCTGAGTGCCGAGTGCCGGGTGCCGGGTGTCCCCAGTACCCGATTTGACCGCGACAGCAGGACCGGATTCCGGATAGGCTGACACCACTCACCATGAAGTTTCCTCTCACACAACAAATGGCCCAACTTGCAACAATCCTGGTTCTTCTGTCGCTCGCCGCTGCCGTCCGCGGCCAGGATCAGCCCGATGGCCGGATCGCTCCGCTCGCCTCCAACGCTCCATTTACGGTGGCCGTCAACATGACGACGATTGAGACCGCCCCGATATTTGTCGCCTCAGCCGCAGGAGGTGGCGGGATCAAGATCATCGAAGGGGGTGTGCGCCATGTCGCGGGCGGCGGCGCGCACGCGGGCACCAACGCCGAAACTCAGATGCTGCTCGTCCGCGCCTCCAATCCGGATGTCCGCATGCTGCTGACGGTTGCCGAAGGGCTGTATCGAATCATTGCGCGCAAGTCAGCTGGCATCAACACTCTTGCCGACTTGCGCGGCAAGCGGATCGTCACGCCCCGCAACACGTCGGCTCACTTCCACCTTGTCAAGATGCTGCGCACCGTGGGCCTGACCGAAGCCGACGTCACGCTGGTCGAGACGGGACGGACAGAAATGGCTGCTGCTATCGTCAGGCGCGAGGCGGATGCGATTTCGATGTGGGAGCCAGAAGCGCAGAATGCGCTCGAAGCACTGGGAACAGATGCGACCGTTATCCAGAACAACAGCGTGTATCGGGAATTGTTCAGTCTGTACACGACGGCACAGGTCTTGAGCGATCCCAGGAGGCGCCGCGAGCTCGTCGAATTCGTGCGTAGTGTGATTGTCGCGAGCGACAGCGTTCGCGATCGCCCACACAACGTGATTCCGCTCGTTGCCAAAATGATCAAGCAAACCGAAAACACCGTGTCGAGGAGCTGGCGGTTCCATCGATTTCCTGCCACGCTGCCGCGTGACATGCTGGACGTTCTGACCGAAGAAGAAACGTGGATTGCAGCCTCGCGGCGGCGAGAGCCGCTCAGCCGGGACCGGTTGGCGGCGCTCATCGACACCAGCGTGCTGAAGGAAGCGCAGCAACTTACCGGGCGCTGAGCGACACACGACGAAGAGAAGCACCCCGGCACCCTTACTTGATGATTCGTCCGTCCGTGAGAAATCGTCGGCAGTTGGAGAACTCCTGGGTCGTGACGTTGCGACGTGTGCCGGCGCCGCGCCAGATTGCCAGCGAGTCGATGGAGGCGGGCAACATGAGCGTCTCAGCAGGATCCTGAAATTCGATGGCTCGATAGCGGATGGATGTCATGGCGTTCTCGAGCGCCATTGAGGTGTTCTGACGGTTGAATGGATTCTGGTGCTCACGCGGGATCGCAAATTCGTACTGCCCCGTGAGTCGCTCGTCGAGGCGCAAGACGTCGCCGGTTTCAGCGCTCACCCAGATGCGGCCGACCGTGCGACCCGGCAGATCCACACTGACGCAATCCTCCGTCCACTTGACGGAGTCTGCGGCGCGTTCCCGCGGGCGATAATCGAGGACCACTGTCCCGGGCTTGCCAGCACGACTTGCCCGGCTGAACGTGAACTGAAACCCTTCGCGGCGACCCGAGAGC
The DNA here is from genome assembly GCA_036556585.1 of Vicinamibacterales bacterium. Taxonomy (GTDB): domain Bacteria; phylum Acidobacteriota; class Vicinamibacteria; order Vicinamibacterales; family JAMQPK01; genus DATBJG01. The sequence goes on along the minus strand of DATBJG010000380.1, from coordinate 1,798 downwards.
AGCATGGAAAGCGGTTCCGGTGAGACCGACCGCGGATCCATGCAGCCGGGATCCTCGTTTGGCCGTGGGCGCCGACCGTTGATCGTCCGGATTTCGCGGAGTACGGTGGCTTGCGGAGGCTCACCCGCAGCAACGGCTGCATCCCACGCCACACGCAACTCGTACACCAGTGTCCGCACCAGGCTGTCCGACGCCGAGGAGTATCCCTGCGGCCGGATGATCACCCGCTCGTCGCACACGATGCTTTGCGCCCGCGCAAAGTACTGTTCGATCCGAGTCCCGATGCGTGCGAGCAGCTCCGAAAGCTCGGGCGCCCCGTCACGAGACTGTCCCGCAATCGGCACCGAGATGCCGGTAATCGCCAACACAACGACCCAGCGGGCGCTCATCTGGGCTCTCGGCTCTCGGAGCTCGGCTCTCGGGTCTCAGCGCTCGGCGCTCGGAACGTGGCGTTCGACTTCAGCCGGGCGCGATCGCGAAACGAAGGGTTACGGGATGAAGGTAAACCTGGCTTGCCCAAGAATACCCCGCTCGAAGGGCCAGGCAAACAAGGCATTGTGCGGCCGCATGGTCGCGCGGACGCGGACGTAATAGTCCCGGTTGGGCTCGAGTTCCGAAGTGGGAAACATCCGCAGGCCACGGAAGGTCATCAGCAGTTGGCGAACGCGGGCCTGATCCTCGGTGACCTGCGTTTCCTCGACACGGCCGTTGATCGTGCGCATCACCGTGTAACGGCGTGTCAGGTTGTCGAACTCTACCGTACTGGTCACCGTGGACGAGGCGACAGTCCGGTCTATCCAGGCGGGGACTTCCAGCCGCAGCTCGACATTGTATGTGAACGTGGTCTGGAGACCGCTGTGGATCGCGGCGCCGACATCGTCGGTAAAGCCGTCCGCGAACTCGAGCGAAACCAGGACGGCCCCATCCCGGACCAGGGGGACGATCTGGATACCTTCTGCGGCCAGCAGGGTCGCGCCCGAGATGAGGAGCGCGCACCACACGCCCAGCCAGGAGCCGCGCTTCATGTGGGCCGATACTCCCTTTAAGGGCTCGGAACGAAATGTTCTACCGCCCGGCAATGTACCACGATTCGCCCGGCGCCCGACAGGGATCACGCGGATCGGCAGGGATCCGCTATGATTCTGGTACCGCTTGGGGCCGACTTCCAGAATGCGTGCAGTCAGACTCATCGTGTTTGTGGTTGGGCTCGTGACCTTGCCCGCAGGGCGAGGCTCTGAGGGCCAGGACTTGCGGTTCCTGCAGTTCGAGCGCTATCTGGAGTCGCTCCGACAGCAGGCCGGGATTCCGGGGCTTTCCGCGGCCATCGTGCAGAATCGCCGGATTGTCTGGGAAGGGGGATTCGGCTTCCAGGACGTCGACGGCCGGCTCCTTGCCAGTCCCGACACGCCATATCCCGTTGCCGATCTCACAGCCACCTTTGCCGCCACGCTGCTGATGCAATGTGTTGAGCAGGGCACCGTGCGCCTGGACGACCCGATTCGGCAGTGGACCCCCACGTTTGCCGAACCAGGCGCCCGGGTGTACGACGTGCTCGCGCACGCATCGCCGAGCGAAGGGTATCGGTACAACCCCTCCCGCTATGAATCTCTGACCCCTGTTATCGACAGGTGCAGCGACGAGCCTTACCGCGTGCGCCTGGCTCATGACATCCTGGATCGCCTCTCGATGGTCGATTCCGTGCCAGGGCGTGACCTGGCGGACCCGGTAACGCCGGCGCGACAGCTGTTCGAGCCCGAGACCCTCAATCGCTACGCGACGACGTTGAGCCGGCTGGCCA
>DATBJG010000379.1:0-11778 GCA_036556585.1 Vicinamibacterales bacterium | reverse complement strand
CTGATCGACATAGTCCGCTCGTTCCGCTTCGTACGACCAGTAGACCATCAGGGCACGGCCCTTGATGTAGTCGCGCGGAAGAAATCCCCAGTACCGACTGTCCTGCGAATTATCGCGGTTGTCGCCCATCACAAAATAGTGGTCCCTGGGGACCGTGACGGGTCCGTACGCCTCGCGGACATCCGATGACGTCACCTCGTTCCGGTCCGCCAGTCCGAGCGGTGGCTGCTCGTAGTGCACGTACGGTTCGTCGAGCGGTTGATCGTTGATGAACACCTTCTTTGCCTTCACCTGCACCGTCTCGCCGGGAAGCCCAATGACCCGTTTGATGAAATCGCGCTCCGGATCTTCCGGATATTTGAAGACCACCACGTCCCCTCGCTGCACCAGTTTGTCCGGAAGGACCGCGCGTTCGGCTGAAGACAGCGATGGACCGTACACGAACTTGTTGACCAGGAGATGGTCCCCAATCAGCAGGTTCCGCTCCATCGACCCGGTCGGAATCTTGAACGCCTGTACAACGAAGGTCCGGATGAACAGCGCCAGAATGACGGCAATGACAATGGACTCGAAGTACTCGCGCGCGACAGATTTCTTGAATGAAGCCATGTGAAGCCTACAGCCTACAGCCGTCAGCCTTCAGCTTTCAGCACTCAGCTTGCTGGCTGACGGCTGAAGGCTGATGGCTACTCTTGTCCCACCTTGAGCACAGCGAGAAACGCTTCCTGAGGTATCTCGACCCGGCCGACGCGTTTCATCCGCTTCTTGCCTTCCTTCTGCTTTTCGAGCAGCTTCCGTTTGCGCGTAATGTCGCCGCCGTAACACTTGGCGAGCACGTTCTTCCGAAGCGCCTTGACCGTCTCGCGCGCGATGACACGCGTGCCAATGGCTGCCTGAATCGCCACTTCAAACATCTGCCGTGGAATCAGTTCGCGCATTTTCGCCGCAAGCGCCCGCCCCCGGATGTATGAGGTCTCCCGATGCACAATCACCGACAGCGCATCGACGGGTTCACCATTGACGAGAATATCGAGCTTCACGAGAGGTGATTCCCAGTATCCGGTTACATGGTAGTCGAGCGACGCGTATCCGCGGGAGATCGTCTTGAGGCGGTCGTAGAAATCGAGGACGACCTCGTTGAACGGCAGCTCATAGGTCACAAGCACCCGGTCCGTTGACAGGTACTCGAGCGACTTCTGCACCCCACGCTTTTCCTGGCACAACTGAAGGATCCCACCAACGTGCTCCGCGGGCGTCAGAATCATCGCGGTAATGACCGGCTCCTCGATCTTCTGCACCCGACCCGCCTCCGGAAGCTTCGCCGGGCTGTCAATCTCTTCTACCACACCATCAGTCGTTGTCACTCGATACAAGACGGCCGGTGCCGTCGTCACGAGATCCATGTTGAACTCGCGCTCGAGGCGCTCCTGGACGATATCCATGTGCAGCAGACCGAGAAACCCGCAGCGGAACCCGAACCCGAGCGCGGACGATGTTTCGGGTTCGAAGAAGAACGACGCGTCGTTCAAACGCAGCTTTTCGAGCGCGTCACGCAGTTCGGGGTACTGGTGGCCCTCGACGGGATAGAGACCCGCGAAGACCATCGGTTTCAATTCCTTGAAGCCAGGAAATGGCTGTAGGGTTGGCCTTCCAGTTTCGGTGATCGTGTCGCCAATTTTCGCGTCGGCGACTCGCTTGATGCCGGCGACGAGGAAACCAACCTCGCCGACACCGAGTTCCTCAACGACCACGGGTTTTGGGGTGAAGATCCCCACCTGCTCGACCTCGTAGTCGTGCCCCTCGGCCATGAGCCGAATCTTCAGACCCTGCCGCAGCCGTCCGTCGATCATGCGTACCACAATCACCACGCCACGATAGGCGTCGTACCACGAGTCGAAAATGAGGGCGCGCAGCGGCGCGTCCACATCGCCGGTCGGCGGCGGCAACCGTTGAATGATGGCCTGGAGAATTTCTCTTGTCCCGATACCTTCTTTGGCGCTGGCCAGAATCGCGCCGCTCGCGTCGAGCCCGATGATCTCCTCAATCTGACGCCGCGATTCTTCGGGCTGCGCCCCCGGCAAATCGATCTTGTTGATGACCGGAATGATTTCGAGGTTGTGCTCGACCGCAAGGTACGCATTGGCCAGCGTCTGCGCTTCGACACCCTGCGATGCATCGACGAGCAGCAAGGCACCTTCGCACGCGGCAAGCGATCGAGTGACCTCGTACGAAAAATCGACGTGTCCGGGGGTATCAATCAGGTTCAGACCGTACGACTGACCATCGGGGGCATCGTAGTTGAGGCGCACGGGATGCGCCTTGATCGTGATGCCGCGCTCCCGCTCGAGGTCCATTGAATCGAGCACCTGCGACTCCATCTCGCGCGGCTGGAGCGCCCCGGTCAGCTCGAGAAACCGATCGGCCAGCGTCGATTTCCCGTGATCGATATGCGCGATGATGGCGAAGTTGCGTATGAAGCGAGCGTCCATTCAAAAGACAGAATACAGAATACAGAAGACAGAATACAGAAGATGGAGTTACCGCTCTTCGAGGGGCACGAAGCGCTGCGGGTATTCGGGACCGATGTAATCGGCTCGTGGTCGGATGAGCCGATTGCTGGCATATTGTTCGAGGAAATGGGCCGTCCATCCGGAGATCCGGCTCACGGCAAAGATTGGCGTGAAGAGGTCAACCGGGATGCCAAGCATGTAGTAGGTGGATGCGGAATAGAAATCGACGTTGGCGTACAGCTTCTTCTCCCCTTTGACGAGCGCTTCGATCCGCTGCGACATCTCGAACCACCGGGTGTTGCCTGCCCTCTTGCCGATTTCCTGGGACATCCGTCGCAAGTGCGTCGCGCGTGGATCCTCGGTGCGGTAGACGCGGTGACCAAACCCCGGGATCTTTTCCTTGCGCGCCAGCTTCGCCCGAATCTGTTCCTCGACACGTTCGTCGGTTGATTCTGCACCAATCTCCAGAAGCATCCGCATCACGTCGGCGTTCGCGCCGCCGTGCAGTGGTCCTTTGAGCGCACCAATGGCCGCAACAACGGCGGAGTGCAAATCTGAGAGCGTTGCTGCCGTGACACGGCCTGCAAACGTCGAGGCGTTCAGTTCGTGGTCGGCATGAAGGACCAGCGCGATATCGAAGGCCTTTGTTTCCGCCGCATCTGGTCTCCGGCCGGTCAGCATGTAGAGGAAGTTGGCAGCATGGCTGAGGGCCGGATCCGGCGAGAGAGGACCTCCGCCCGCGCTCAGACGTCCCCACGTCGCAACCAGACTCGCAACCTGCGCCGTCAGCCGGACCGCCGTCCGTTCACGGGCCTGCGCAGCGGTTCCACCTGGCTGGACTTCGTAGTGAGCGATGGCCGAGGTGAGCGTGCGCAACGCGTCCATGCCATCCCCGGCCGGCAATGTCCGCATCAATCGAAGAATCGGATCGGGCAGAGGACGCGCGGCCGCCAGCTCGGAACGAACGTCGCCAAGCTCTGCACGGTTCGGCAAACGGCCATGCCACAGCAGGAAACAGGTCTCTTCGAACGAAGCCCGCTGGGCCAGGTCGTGGATGTCGTAGCCACGATAGGCCAACACCCCTCGCTGACCGTCGAGGTAGCAAATTGCCGACGAGGTCGCCACGACCTCCTCGAGGCCACCTTTGACCGTAACTTCAGTCGTCATTGCGGTGCTGTGTCGCGAGATCTGTTCGAGCGCAACGTGCCTCACTCACCACGACTAGCGTATAACAGTCGCGTGGCGAAGCAGCATTCAGTTATCAGTTGCCGCCTATAGGTTTTCGAGATGGATCCTACTTTGCGACCTGTGTGCCGAGCACAAGGTCGTCACCGGCAAACTGCTGCACGATCGACAGCAGGCCCGTGTAGAGGAATCCCACCTGGAAGAGGATCAGGAACGGCAGCGTGCCGTAAATGCCATTGGCGAGCGCGTAAAAGACCGTCGCGGTGAAGTAGAGCCCGAGCGCCATTTCCACGATGGGCTGGATAGCGACCGTCTGCCGATACTTCTTGCCCACCCACTCGTCGTTCGCCCGCTCGATGCAGTACTTCGGAGTCCTCGTAAATTCCGCAGGCTTCCCCATCAGCGCTTCGATGACCGCCCGCGCATTGTTGACGCACAACCCAATGCCGATTGACATGAGAAACGGCAGGTACTTCAGTCGTGACAGCCAATCCCGGTGCAGCTCGCGCTGACAGACGACGTAGAAGTTCGACACCGAGAGCGTGGCCGCACAAAAGAGCGGTACGTCAATCAGAAGCATTTCGTACCACCCCATGTTGTAGCGAATCACCATGGAGGGGAACATCAGAACCGAGAGCACCGACATCAAGAGGTAGTTGAAGTTAGCCGTGAGATGGAAGAACGCTTCGCCTCGGACGCTCCACGGTAGTGGCGCCCGCATGATCTGAGGAAGCAGCTTTCGACAGGTCTGAATCGACCCCTTGGCCCAACGATGCTGCTGCGACTTGAACGCGTTCATCTCGACCGGCACTTCGGCTGGAGCGATGACGTCGGGAAGAAACACGAACTTCCAACCCTGCAGCTGGGCCCTGTAGCTCAGATCCAGATCTTCGGTGATCGTATCGTGCTGCCAACCGCCCGCCGAATCAATCGCGACCCGGCGCCAGACACCGGCCGTGCCATTGAAATTAAAGAAACGTCCGGCTCGGTTCCGGCCGCCGTGCTCAAGCACGAAATGACCATCCAGCAGAATGGACTGGATCTTGGTCAGCAGCGAATAGTCCTGGTTGATATGCCCCCACCTGGCCTGAACCATGCCAATCTGCGAATCACAGAAGTACGGCATGACGCGGTGCAGAAAATCAGGCGAGGGGAGGAAGTCGGCGTCAAAAATCGCGATGAACTCACCATGTGCCACCTTCAACCCGGCTTCGAGCGCGCCCGCCTTGTAGCCGGCCCGGTCGTTCCGGTGGACATACGTGATGTTCACGCCCTGGGCCGCATGTCGACGGACCGCCAGCTCGGCGATTTCACAGGTTTCGTCGGTTGAATCGTCGAGGACCTGAATCTCGAGCAGCTCGCTCGGGTAATCGATGCGGCACGCTGCGTCAATCACCCGCTCAACCACATACATTTCGTTAAACACCGGCAGCTGGACGGTCACCGGCGGAAGGGGATTCAGCGGCTTGGCCGGCCGCGGCTGGTTCCCCTTGTGGCGCATGTACAGGTACACCAAGTAGTACCGGTGCCACCCGTAAATTGCCAGAATACTGAGGACGAAGAAGTAGCTGACGAGAACGACCGTTTCGAGAGGCGTCATCAGAAGAAAAATGCCATGGTCACTAGTTCTCAACGATATACTGCCGACGTCGGCAAAGTCAACGAAAAGCAGCCTTTATGACCCCTTCGGAGCTGCGGGAACTGCTCGACCAGATCCAGCGCGGAGCGCTCGACCCCGGCGATGCCCACACACGCCTGCTCGACGACCTGAGCGCCGCGCCAATGGCCGATCTGGGCTTCGCCCGCGTCGATCATCACCGCGCGGTCCGGCAGGGGTTTCCGGAGGTCGTTTTCGGTCAAGGCAAGACCCCGGACCAGGTTGCCAGCATTGCCCGGCAGATTGTCGCGCACGGCCAGACGCTCCTGGTCACGCGAACCGACGAACAGGCCTTTCAGGCTGTGAAGCAACTCGTGCCTGGGGCGACGTTCCATCAGCTCGCCCGGGCGATTAGTTTTCGCCAGGAAGATGTCGAACCGGGGCGGGGCATCATTCTGGTGGTCGCGGCGGGTACGTCGGATCTCCCCGTCGCAGAAGAAGCCTGTGTGACGAGCGAGCTCATGGGCAATGAGACCGATCGTCTCTACGACGTGGGCGTCGCCGGAATTCATCGCCTGGTGGCCGAGCACGCCCGGCTGCGTGCCGCGCGAACGCTGATTGTCGTCGCGGGTATGGAAGGTGCGCTTCCCAGCGTGGTCGCCGGACTCGTGCGCGCGCCGGTGATTGCGGTTCCAACGAGCGTGGGCTACGGCGCAAGCTTCGGCGGAATTGCCGCACTGCTTGGAATGCTCAACAGCTGTGCGGTCGGTCTATCTGTCGTCAATATCGACAACGGTTTTGGCGCCGGCGCGATCGCGAGCAAAATCAATCATTTGTAGATTGGACCACGCGCGCTCGCGCCGCGGCAAAAGTCGCCACGGTACTGTCGTTCTGCGTTGCCGGACGCCTGGACGCGTGTTAGAGTTACAGATCGCCTCTGCCGCGGACGGCAGGCCAGGGCGGGGCGCTTCCCCCGTTCTCCCCCAGGCATTCAGCCACCCTATGCACACAGCAGTTCTGCGGGCCCTCGAATTCGATCGGATCGTCGAGGTCGTGCAGAGTTTTGCGGTGACGCCGCTCGGGGTCTCGAGGCTGGCCGGACTCCATCCGCAGACCGATGCGCCACGCGTCGCGCAGCTCCTGAATACCACGACTGAAACGGTCAAATACCTTCAGTCCGACGGCGCCTTTTCGTTGACGGCGCCAGCCGAAATCGAAGCCGTCCTTCGGGCCCTGGCGGTAGAAGGCCGGCCGCTCGAAGCACCGCGGCTCGTGGGCTTTGCCGACTTTCTCGAATCGATCGACAACACGCGAGCGGCGATTCGACGCCAGACATCCACCTTCCCCGCACTCGCGACCCTGGTCGAACCTTGCGCGTCGTTCAAGGGTCAAATTGCGGAGGTGCGCCGTCAGATTTCGCCCTCGGGTGAGGTGGTTGACGGCGCGAGCCCGGAACTCAGAACCATTCGCGATCGATTGCGAAAGCAGCGCAGCCGACTGCGCGGCACGCTCGAATCGTACTTGAGGGGCAAGGAGACCGCTCGCTACCTGCAGGACCAGGTCGTCACAGAGCGCAACGGCCGGCTCGTGCTGGTCGTTCGAGCCGAACACCGGTCGTCCATTCCCGGCATCATTCACGGCAGCTCAGGGAGCGGGGCCAGTCTCTACTTGGAGCCGCTCAGCACGGTTGAGGTCAACAACGAGATCGTGGCCCTCGAGGAACAGGAAGCCGAAGAAATCCGCAGGATTCTGTTGAGCCTCACGGAAGCGTTCCGCTCGCGCGCGTTCGATGTGCAGCGGACCATTGAGGTCGCCACCGAGCTCGACGTGCTGCAAGCCAAAGCGCGGCTCGCTGACCTTGTAGACGGCGTCGAGCCCGCCGTGGCCTCCGATGGTCGCGTTGAGCTGCGGGGTGCCCGGCATCCACTTCTGATCCCGGCTGTTCTCGCAAGGCTCGGGGAATCAGACCCGAACAGGAAACCACCAGTACCCGTCGACCTTCTGCTCATCCCGCCCACTCGGGTGCTCTTGATTACGGGTCCGAACACCGGTGGAAAAACGGTCGCCTTGAAAACGGCCGGATTGCTGGTTCTCATGGCGCAGGCCGGCTTGCACATCCCGGCGGTTATTGCCTCGCTGCCGGTGTTTCGTTCGGTGTTTGCGGATATCGGCGACGAGCAATCGATTGCCGCAAACCTGAGCACGTTTTCCGGGCACATTACGAATATCGCGTCAATGGATCGCACGCTGGTTCAGCCAGCGCTCGTGCTTCTTGACGAATTGGGCGCGGGGACAGACCCCGCTGAAGGCGGCGCGCTGGGCGTAGCCGTCATCGATCACTTCCGGCAGCGCGGCGCACAGGTGATCTCGACCACGCACTACGACGCGCTGAAAGCCTACGCCTCGACCACCGAGGGCGTCGTCTGCGCTGCGTTCGGGTTCGATCCCGAGACATTCGAGCCGACTTACAAACTGGTGTACGGGTCACCGGGTCGGAGTCTCGCACTCGAAATTGCCAGCCGCCTCGGGTTGAGTCAGGGAATTGTCGACGCCGCGCGGAACAACTTGTCGGCCGAGCAGGCGCAGCTGGCGGAGCACCTGGCCAAAATGGACGAGGAGCTTCGGGCGCTCGACCACGACCGCCGGCTCATCAAGCGAGAACGCGAACTGCTCGATGAAGCGGACCTTCGCGCGCGTGCGCGCGAAGAATCGCTGCGCCATCGCGAGGAGTCGTCGAAGACACGCCTGAATCAGGCGCTCGACGAACATCTCCGTGCGGCACGTTCCGAGATCGATGCCGTGTTAGCCGATCTGCGGCAGCGTACCGCTGAACTGGCCGCACAGGTCGCGCGTCATCCTGGTGAACAGCCCACGACCGGAGACACCGGAACCACGCGTAGTCAAGCTCGAAGCGCCGTGGAAAATGTCATCGATCGGTTTCGACCCGAAGCGGCGGAACGCGCGACCGCTCCGACTGCTCCGCCAGGTCGCTCTGCAATCGTTGGCGATCGCGTACTCGTCAGCGCGTTTGGTCTCGAGGGAACCGTCGTGGCCGTGCACGACCGCGAAGCCGAAGTGGAAGTGCAGGGAAAGCGACTACGCTCGCGACTCTCCGACCTCCAGGTGCTCGAAGTGGTCCAGCCATCGGGATCGGGATCGCGCGTGCGTGTCGACGTGCATCTGCAGCCAAGAGCGGACGCTTTGTCAGAGCTGAATCTTGTCGGCTCGACGGTGGATGACGCCTTGACGCGCGTCGACAAGTTCCTGGATGAGAGCTTGCTGACCGAGCAGCGCATCATCCGGCTCATTCATGGGTACGGCACGGGTCAACTGCGGCGCGCTATTGCCACGTATCTGGAGAGCCACCCGCTCGTCGCGCATTTCCAACCCGCCCCGGCCGATCAGGGTGGGGGTGGTGTCACGGTCGTGGAGCTCAAAGATTAGGATTTCGGGCCGAGCGTGTTTCCACAGTCCTTCATCGACGACCTGAAGCTCCAGGCGGACATCGTGCAGGTGATTCAGGAGTACGTGTCTCTGAAGAAAGCGGGACAAAGCTACAAGGGCCTGTGCCCGTTTCACTCCGAGAAGACTCCTTCTTTTACGGTCAACCGTGACAAGGGGTTCTTTCATTGCTTCGGCTGCGGTGCCGGCGGCGACGTCTTCAAGTTTCTGGAGCTTCAGGAAAAGCTCGGCTTTCAGGACGCCGTTCGCCACCTTGCCCAGAAATTCGGGTTGAAGGTGCCTGAACCGGAAGGACACCGCGAATCCGACGCCGTTGAGCGGGAAGGGCTGCTCAAAGTGCACGAACGTGCAGCCTCGTATTTTCGTGCCCAGCTCGCGGCTGCCGGTGGTGCCCGGCCCCGTCAGCACCTCCGTGAGCGCGGTCTGACGGCCGAAACAACGGAAGAGCTGGGCTTGGGGTTTGCGCCCCGGGGTCGGGACGGGCTCAGGGAGACCCTCACCCGGGAGGGGTTTGGACTGCCGCTACTGCTTCGCAGCGGACTCGTGGTCGAACGGGAGGGGGGAGAAACGGTGGACCGGTTTCGCGGGCGGCTCATGGTGCCGATCTGTCGCGACGCGGGCCCCGTCATTGCCTTCGGCGGCCGAGCGCTGGAATCCGACCAGCAGCCGAAATACCTGAATTCTCCGGAAACTGCAATTTACTCGAAAAGTCGGACCCTGTACGGCCTCAACCTGACCAAAGGCCACATCCGCCGCCTCGGGTATGCCGTGCTCGTCGAGGGATATTTTGATGTTGCGCAACTGCTCCAAGCGGGTATCCTTCCGGTCGTCGCGTCGTGTGGCACGGCGCTTACGGCGCAACAGACACACCTGCTCCGTCGTTTTACATCAAAGGTGATTCTGAGCTTCGATCCCGATGCAGCCGGTCAGGGCGCGGCTGTCCGGTCCTGCGAATTGCTGGTGGCAGAAGGGTTCGACGTCAATGTTGCCGTTTTGCCTCCTGGGGACGACCCGGACGGCTTCGTGCAAAAGCGGGGGCGCGAGGCGTATTTGGAACTGCTCCGGACCTCGCGTCCGTATCTTGAATATCTGCTGGATCGCAGCGCCGCGGAGCACGATCTGGCCACCGATGAAGGGCGCCGGCAGTTCCTGACCGCAATGTTGGCTGTCGCGGCCAGGATCCCGGATCCCGCTGGCCGAGACCAGTTTGCCGACCGGCTGGCCCACAAGGCACGGATTACGGAGGATGTCATTCGGGCCGAAATCCGTAAAGCCGCCGTCAGCCGCCGGACCGAGCTGACCAGCCGCGAACTGCCGGGGTTTGGACAGGTCCGGCAGGCTGAAAAGGGGCTGCTCTGGGCCATGGTTCACGAGCCTGCCGGTGGGCTGCAAGCCATTGGATCATTGGCAGATGAGGACCTCGAAGGTCTCCAGACGGCACACATCCTTCAGGTGGCGCGGACTTTGCGGGATAAATCGTCAGAGTTGCCTGCGGCGCTGTTCGAGCGTCTAAACTCAAGTGAGGCCCAGGTGTTGTCGGCCGCGGCGGCCGGTCCCCTGGCACCAGCCCCGCCGGAAGCCTGCGTGAGGGCGCTCCGGCGGGTCCGTTTCGAGCGCGAACAGGCCCACGTTCAGCGGGAAATCGATCGACTGCAACAGCTAGGAGCAGAGGCGTACGATCGCGAAATCAACGAGTTGTGGCAGCGGCGGAAGCAGTTGCTGCACCAGATAGAAGCACTGGTCTAGCCAGGCCTGGTGCGCCGGCGGCCCGCCCGGATTCGGGCGGCCGATGGTTCTCGAAACCGAGAACTAAGGGACCAGGAACGAGGAACTCTTAGGAGGAAAGCCCTTGTCGATCGAGGAAAAATACGACGAAGTCCGGCAGCTCATTTCCATTGGAAAGGAAAAGGGCTATCTGCTGTACGACGAGGTCAACGAGCTCCTGCCATCGGAAATTACGTCTTCCGATGAGCTCGACGACCTGTTCAATACCTTTGGCAGCGCCGGAATCGAGGTCGTCGATTCCGAAAAGGCGTACCTGCAGGAAAAGCAGTTCGATCGGACCAGCGAGGGTGCCGAAGAGCTCGAGCTGGACCTGACGCCCGGCGCGCTCGACAAGACGAACGACCCCGTCCGCATGTACTTGCGCGAGATGGGGACGGTACCTCTCCTCACGCGCGAGGGCGAGGTCGAGATTGCGCGCCGGATCGAACGCGGGAAGCTGTCGGTCATCAAGTCGATCTCTCGAACCCCTACTGTCGCCAAGAACATCATCCGGATGGGCGAGCAGCTCAAGGCCGGAGAGCGCACGGTTCGAGAGCTCGTCATTTTTCAAGACGATGAGATTACCGACGAGCGCGTTGACGAACGATCCCGTGAAGTGCAGAAGCAGATCGAGGCCGTACGCAAGGCTCGACTGGCTTACCAGAAGGTCGCGGAAAAGCTGGCGACGGTCCTCAAGAAGGACAAGCGCAAGTACCGCCGTGCGCGCTGGAAGGTCATGCGCGCCCAGGTTGAGCTGTCGCGCTTCATCAGGGAGATTGAGTTCACCGAGCTCGTCAAGCGGAAGCTCATCGAAGAGATCAAGGAGCAAGTCGAAGGGGTACAGCGGCTCCAGCGCGAGGTCGACGGTATCGATCGGCTGCTCAATCCGAAAGGGCGCAAGTCGCGCCTTCGGGAGGATGAGCGCAAGACCCTGCTGAAGCGAACCAAGGAGCTTCGTGGCACGCTCAAGCAGGTGACCGACGAGCTCGAGCAGACACCGGAAGATCTCCGCCGGACACTCGACACAATCAGTCGCGGCGAGTATCAGGCCGAGCAGGCCAAGAAAGAGCTCGTAGAGGCCAACCTCAGGCTGGTCGTCTCCATCGCAAAGAAATACACGAACCGGGGTTTGCAGTTCCTCGATCTGATTCAGGAAGGCAACATCGGTTTGATGAAAGCGGTCGACAAGTTCGAGTATCGACGAGGCTACAAGTTTTCGACGTACGCAACATGGTGGATCCGCCAGGCCATCACCAGGGC